>NZ_CP036281.1:5057192-5413288 GCF_007750395.1 Polystyrenella longa
GATTAAAGATTTAACAATCATTGGCGATCACGACGGGCTCCCACTGGGCCCAGGGCATCAACTGGTTCATGGATTGGCTATTCGGATGGTGGAGGACGTTACCATTGCGAATGTCACTATCAAAAATGTGGCCGGTATGGGAATCAACTTGAGTGGTTGCACCCATATTCTGGTACGGAACTGCACCATCAAAGATGTCGGTCGGGATGGAGTGACCAGTTACGGTCGATCAAAGAGCGAACTGAAAGAAGGACAATGGATCGATAGTGGTGATCGCGATAATCGATTAATCGAAAAGTTGACAGTAATTGATAATCATATCGAAAATGTCGGCGATGACGGCATCGCCTGTTGGCTCTCCTCGGCGGGTTACTACACCTACCACGGCCAGAATCAGAATGTCACCATTGCAAACAACACGATTGTCGGTGTCAGCCAACCGCATGCCAAAAACTTTGGGCGGGGAATTGCCTTGGGCGGAGTACGACAGGCGCTTCTCGCGAAGAATAAGATTATTCAGATGCCGACCCACGGAATTTATGTGGGGATCGATATGACAGCCCGCTTCGATCATGAACGACCGGCACGCTCGAGTGAAGAGATTAAAATCATTGATAACCTGATTGTGAACACCGGCCGCTACCAGGGAAGTGGTTACATGGTCAAGCAGGCGGGCATTTACCTCGAAGAAGTTGACCAGGTTCTACTGAAACGCAATACCATCTCGGGCATCTACAAGAACCGAGACAAACCGAAGTCTTCGGGAATGGGCATCATTCAGATTGAATCGGAGAACGTCGAACTGGATGACAATACTATTGTGCAGGAAATGCTGCCTTACACTCAAGAGACTCCGTAACCGGGTTATTCACCAGCCAGATCAAAGCAGAAGATTTTACTTTCGGCTCTCAGGTAAAGTCGCTTGCGGGACAGGATCGGAGCGGCCCAGGTTGGGTAGGTCAGCCCCTCGACGAAGGTTCGAGAAATCTCTTTGAATTCTTCGGAAGAAACTTCGACGAGTGCGAGTGTACCCCGTTCTCCCAGCACGATGAATTTGCCATCAGCAAGAATCATGGAACCACGCCCATAATAGGGCCAGGGAGCTTGGACGCCTGTTTTCTTGTCGGTGAGCGATCTTGTTTCCGGATTCTGTTCCAAACGTACAAGAGGATCGCCTTCAAATCCACGCGTCTGCCATTCGACCTTGCCTGATTCCACGCTGATGCAGGTGAAGTGACCTTCATTTTCGTGCCGCCCACTGAAACCATAGAGATAGTCACCAACTTGGATCGCCGTTGACCAGTGCGTCAGCATGTTTCGGGTATCCCGCCAGAGAACTTCGTAAGAGTTGCCATCTTCACCAACCTCAAGCAAAGCGGAGCCAACCCGGTAGGCGGCTGAGATGAAGATTTTATCATCAATGACGACTGGAGTGGCGGCGTTGACCGATTCGAACGTACGGGACATGAACCAGTATTTAAAGTTCTCTTCACCCGTTTCCGGATCAAGGGAAACGAGTCCCTGACGCATCAGGCAGATAAGATGTTTTTTGCCGTGGAAGGTCGCGACGATTGGAGAAGAATAACTGACCAACGCCTCGTCACCGGTCCACGTATAAGTCTGATTGCGTTGGCCAGTGGAAACACCTTCCCAGGTTTTCTTGCCAACGGCTTCCCAGATGATATCGCCCGTCTCTTTGTTGAATGCAACAACCCCCGCATCACTCTGGCCACCGACGAGGACAATGAGTTTATCGCCGTCAATAATGGGATTGCACCCCACGCCAAAAAAACCATCAGGGACTTCAAATTTTTCTTTGAGCTGGTGCTCCCATACTTTCTGGCCGGAGAGAAGATCGAGACAGAGCAGCATGCCTTCGGGGCCGAGTGTAAAACAGCGATTCTCTTCGAGCACAGGAGAGCAACGGGGCCCTTCGTTGTAACCGTAAGGGTCCGAAAAACTACTGGGGTATTCGTATTTCCAGATCGATTTTCCGTCCGTCGCCTGCAAGCATTCCACCACTTCCACGGGGCCAGGATTGCGACCGTCGCGGGGACGATGATGCACGACCATTCGATTGCCCAGAATGGAGGGCGAGCTGTAACCAATGCCAATCTCTTTCGACCAGACGAGAGGAGGACCTTCCACAGGCCAGTTATCCAGCAGACCCTTTTCTCCCGAAACGCCGGTACCGCGCGGTCCCAGAAAGCGAGTCCAGTCTTCCCCTTCTCGATCCACAGGATCAACGGGAATCGTTTGAGAATCCTCTTGCGCGAGCAATCGCTGATGCGTACTCAATGAATTCAGCGAGAACGCGACGATTGCGAATATCAGGAATACAAAAGAAGCCGTGAGCGATTGTTTGCCCCGACAGGTTGAGGGGGTAGAATGGAATGACATCGGCAGGATTCCGAAGGAAGGAGTTTTGCGGTGGGTAGAGACGTGTTGAACACGATCCTTCTCAGTGTAACAGCCCACCAGGCGCGAAGCGAGATCGAAGCCAAAAGTCTATCAGAGCATTTAATTGCAGACATCTAAAGTCGTTTACTGACATCTATCCCTCTTCTACGAATCGATCGCTACATGATCTTGCATATCGATATGGACGCTTTTTATGCGTCTGTGGAAGAACGAGACCAGCCGGAGTTAATCGGGAAGCCGGTGATCGTCGGATACTCGTCAGAAGGACGAGGGGTCGTGTGCGCGGCCAATTATGAAGCACGTACCTATGGCGTCCATAGTGCTCAACCGATGGTGACGGCTCGCCGACTTTGTCCAAATGGCGTCTACATCCGCCCGAGACACCAGCACTACGCCGAAGTCTCCCGTCAGATTCGGGCGATTATGGAAAGTTACACGCCGCTCGTCGAACCCTTGTCGTTGGATGAAGCTTTTCTGGATGTGACCGGATCGGAACAGTTGTTTGGCAGTTCCATCGAGATTGGCCATAAAATCAAACAGCAAATCCAAGATGAAGTAAACCTGGTTGCTTCGGTAGGTGTGGCTCCGAATAAGTACCTCGCCAAAATTGCCAGCGACCTCAACAAGCCAGACGGATTCTGCGTAGTTGACCCGAATCGGGTTCAGGAGTTTCTCGATCCATTGGCAGTCAGTCGGCTGTGGGGCGTTGGCAAAGTCTCTCAGAAGACTTTCAAACAGTTGGGCATCAAAACAATTGGTGAATTACGCCAAGTCCCTGACAGTTATCTCGAACGGAAGTTCGGCAAGTTTGGAACTCATTTATGGCGTCTGGCTCATGGGATTGATGAACGCAAAGTGCAACCCGATCATCAGGCCAAATCCATATCACACGAAACGACGTTTTCGAATGACGTGAGCGATCCGAAAGTCTTGAAAATGTGGTTACTCGAACAAACGGAGCAAGTCGCGCGACGAATGCGGCGGAATCAGTTATTCGGCAAGACAGTTAATCTGAAAATTCGCTTCTCGGATTTCCAGACGTTTACCCGGGCACAGTCATTACCGCACGCGACGCAGACGACACAAGAGATCTGGGAAATCGCTGCAATGCTACTGGAAGAGAAAGCACCTAGCCGATCTCTTCCCGTCCGATTATTGGGAATCGGTATGAGCCATCTTCACGGTGAATCGCAGCGGCAACTAAGCTTGTTCGGCGAAGACGATCACCAGAAACTGAACCGTCTCGATGAGACCACAGACGCCATTCGAGAACGGTTCGGAACGAGTGCGGTACAGCGGGCCTTAAGGCTTGAACTTCCCGCGAAGCGAACCGAAGACTCTGGAAAAAAGGAGAGCTGAGATGAGTGCAGTCACTGAATCAGTCTGGATTGATGCTCCTCAGGAAGAAGTTTTCCGCAAGGGTTCTGATCTTCCTCACTGTGAGGAGTGGATCGAAGAGATCATCCGAATAGAATTGTTAACAGAGGGGCCAGTCGGAACAGGAACCCGCTGGCGGGAAACCCGAATGATGTTCGGCAAGCAATCAACGGAAGAGATGAGCATCACGCGATTCGAACCTCCGCAGATGTACCAGGCGGAAGCCTATAATTGCGGATCACAATACATCACGCAAATTCATTTCGCAGCCGAGAACGGCGGAACCAAAGTCACCAGCAACTTCAACTGCGTTCCTCAAACCTTCTTCGCAAAAATTATGGTTTGTCTCACCGGTTGGATGATGAAAGGGATGCTGCGCAAAATGCTACTAAAAGACATGACCGATCTCAAATCCGCCGTAGAAGCGGATGCCGCATCTTAATGTCGAAATAAAACAGTCGAATTTGGCTGACTACTTCTGTTCATCCGGCAGATCATCACGGCGGTCTTTTCCGCTACGACGTTCGCGCATCACGTGGACCTGCTTTTTGCGACGATCTACGCCTTCTCGACTCTCGATCAGCTTCTTCAACTCGGGTGGAATCGGGATTTCTTTTTCATCGTTTGCCATGCCGTAACTCCTGCATCACCGGTTCAATTTCAAATTCGTTCGTGAATGGCCCGACTTGGTATTCAGGAAACAATTTTTCCGGAATTGTGAATTCCAGATTCAGGATTTCTCCCGACTGGTTTTCGTGCTGTTTTGTCCGCTCGAAAGCGACTTTGTTCAGTTTATGTTCGTTGTCCTGCGAAGTAGTAGGTTCAGATTCCGCATATTGCTCAGGAGTACTCGCCATCGGTTCCAATTGAGAGAACTCTGGCATGGATTCCAAATCGCACAGTTCCGGATAATCGGGATAGCATACCGGTCCAGACCAGGGTTGGAGACCATATTTTTCCTGCACACTGGGGACGTAATATTCGATCGGTTTAGGATAAGGTTGCTTCAGGTTGTGGGGGATTTCCTTCACCCGGTCCCAATCGATTTTACGCGGATCGTACATGGCATCGGGAAGTTGTGGTTCCCAAGGCCGATCCACAGGTTGCAACTGACCTTCCACTAACGGAGTCATCACCCGTTGGACTTCGACTTCATGCTCACAGAATTTGTCGTAGTTATACGGCAGAATGTGTGGCGTAAGCACGATGATAATTTCAGTTCGACGACGTTCCGTTCGGCGACGTTGAAACAGTCGTCCGACACCCCATAGGTCGCCAAGAATTGGAATTTTGTTTTGTACATCATTGTCGATCTCTTTGATCAACCCACCGATGACCATCCCTTCGCCGCTTCCCACCATGACCGATGTTTCGACTTCCGTCGTTTCTTCTTCTGGTAGGCCCGTCAACAGATTGATCTGTCCTTCCGACACTTCCGGCTTCACCATCATCAACACTCGACGATCATCACTGATTCGAGGGACGACGGTGAGCACTACACCCACATCCAGAAATTGAACATTCTGCAGGGTACTGGTCTCGGTCGTGGTCGTGACGAGGTAACCGAGTTGTCCCCCAATCTGGATTCGCGCTTCCTGCCCGTTTAATACCAACAGTTTAGGATTCGCGAGCGTTTTGGTGTCGGTGGTTGTTTGTAGTGCTTCAAGTAGCGCGTCTAAGTCCGTGCCATCAATACCAAACAGGAACGCAGGCGAAGAAAGCGGATTGGCAAAGCCTTGTGTTTTAAAACTGATGTCAGCCCCCGCGATCTCTGCTAACGCCGTCAGATTGACTCCGTGCGATAACTCGTTTCGCAGATCGACTTCCAGAATTCGAGCTTCAATCAATACCTGCCGTGGCGGTATGTCCGTCTGTTCAATATAGGCCGAAATTCGGTCGACGTATTCGGGTAAGTCTTCGACGATAATCGTTTCCTGTGTCCGTCGATTATCGTCTGAACTGGTCTCGTTTAAGAAAGAGTGACCCACCGGTGAAAGCAATCCCTGCACTGTTTTATCGACATCGACTGCGGAGAGAAAATTCAGATTAAAGACGCGCAATACTTTTCCGTGAACCTGCGAGGATCCACTGCCCCCACTTATCGGGCTGATGATGATAATTCCATTTTTACGAATCCAGGTGTAACCCGTACTCGCCAGAATCGCGTTCAACGCGTCTTCTAAAGTCACCCGATTGACAGTCACGGAAATTCGGGTTCCTACTTCGCCCGATGTAATAATGTTGATTCCCTGATTCTCCGCAATCAAACTAAGCACCGTTCCCACAGGAGCGTCCCGCACAATGAGCGAGATCAAATCGTCATCATTCGAAATCCGAACACTTTCGGATTGGGGAACGGATTCCAGTGGAACGCGTGTGGGTTCAAAGTCCATTGGTGGAACCGGCAAGGGAGGCGGTACACCCAAATCGGAATCGCTTTGCAATTCTTGGGGGGCACCCCCATCAATCTGAAAGTTCGCCTGAGTGAATTTCGCCTTCTGGAAATCGACTTCCATATCACGAACTTGTCGGGCAGGGTTTGAGATCTTAGAACGAGCTCCTAATTCAAACGATCGAGAATCGAGAGATATTTCGGGATTAGTCGTCGCTCGAGACTTCGAGTATTTATGCAGGGAGTAAGAATTATTTTCGCCAAGTTCTGACTGCGGGATGGATCTGACCGAAGGCAGGGTTTTCTTTTCCGATGGACTCTCCGCTCTATCCTCAGTTTCACGAGATGATGTTTTGGAATCCTGTTGAAACGCACCGTATCGTTTCTGCTCAACCTGGGGTTTCTTATCGCGCTTGAAGAATCCCGTTACTTTCTGACTGAACGAGATCGATTCGGTTCCCTTGGACGAACTGCTGGCGGATGGATTTCCGAGTTCTGTCGTTGTTGGATAGCGGGGTGGTTCGGCTGCGGAAATTGTCTCTGGAAGCGCGCACCACAACCCCGCGACTAAAATCAACACGGGGAAGAACCCGTATTTTATTCCTGTCGTGAGGGGTCGAGTAAATTGGATCGGACAATAGTCCATATTTGAACAGTCGTTCGTAGATCAACTTGAGTTGGAAGTGCACTTAGTCAAATTTATCGGACAAATCTGCGCTCTGAGAATTGGATTTCTCCCTACCATCCGTAAAATCGAACCGGGTCAGTGTGACCGTCTGCGAAAAATCCATATAGAGGCTCAGTTCTATTAAAGTTCAACAATGCTGGCGCGCAAGTGTTCCCATTGATCGAACGATGTACTCAGACAGTCCCGAAAGACCTTCGCTCGCGAAGTATCCAAACAAGAGAAGTAGGGAGAAATTCCTACTGAAGAAGCAGATCGACCACTGTAGCCGCCGCGGTGGGACGGGACAGATTTCGCATCGCCTGTTGCATCGCGATAAGCTTGTCCGGTTGTTCCAGAAGCCGTTGCAAATGCTGCCCCAGTCGATTCTGATCACTCTCGGAGGCATCCACATTATCAAAACCGGAGGCTGGTTCTGGTGACAGGATGGCCGCACCGTTCGCTTCAAAGTAGCGGGCATTCTCGGTTTGGTGGTCGGCCATCGCATGCGGATAAGGAACAAGAATCGCCGGACATCCGGCGCAAGCGAGTTCCGCCAGGGTCGTCGCCCCGGCACGACAGATCGCCAGAGTAGCACCGTGATAGAGTTCTTCCAGCCGCTCAAAGAACGGAGCGACTTTGACATCGATCGAGAGTTGCTGATACCCATCGCGGACGCGTGTCTCGTCTTGTTCACCTGCCTGGTGATAGATTTCCCAGTCTTTCAGTTCTGTCTGCAAAGTACGAATCGCATGTAAGACGAGCGTATTAAGATTATGAGCTCCCTGACTTCCGCCGAGTACGATTAATTTCTTGCGAGCACTCGATGGAACGGACCTAATGACTGACTGGAGAATGGACTGTCTCACCGGGTTACCAGTGACAATATGTTCTGGTTTGGGAGATAAGCGACCCTGTGTCTCAGGAAAGGAGAGACAGAGTTGATTGGCAAAATAACTCCCCAGTTTGGTCGCACGACCTGCAATGATGTTCTGCTCCAGCAACATGACTGGTCGGTGCTGGCGAGAGGCGGCCCACACAAAAGGAAGACTGGCAAAGCCGCCCAAACCGATGACGGTTTCTGGATTGAAATGAGTCAGCTCAGCCGCAGCGAATTGACATGCTTTTCGGAATCGGTGGAGAGATCGAAACGGATGACGACGAAAACCGGTCGAGGGTTCCATCTCCAATTGAAGGTGTCTGTAACTCGTTTGTGCCAGAATCTGCTGTTCGATTGGTCGAGTCGAACCTGCAAAGCAGATTTCCACCTCAGGGACCCGTCGTCCCAGTTCTTCAGCAACGGCAATACCGGGAAAAAGGTGTCCCCCAGTCCCGCCCCCCGCAAACAGGATCCGTAAACTCATCAGGCAACTCCCCGGCGCGAAAGGGGTTCTTCCGGCTTCGCTTTTGATGAATTGGAAACAGCTGCTTTTTTGTTTGTCTTTGTTTCGGATCCGGTCTCCGTCTCCATTTGCCCGAGACGAACATGCAGTGCTTCATCAGGTCTGGCGAGACTGACGATGATTCCTAACGTCATCAGGCTGACAATCAGGTTGGTTCCTCCATAACTCAGCAGAGGGAGAGGAATTCCTTTGGGAGGGACTAGCGAAGTCACGACGGCCATATTAATTCCGGCCTGAAGAACCAGTTGACAAATTAATGTGAAGCTGACGATCTGCTCGAAGCTGCGTGCTTTCAATCTTCGTGTCAACTTAAACCCGACAAGGAACAGGCCCGCCCAGAGCAGAACCACCGTCAATGTGCCCATCAAACCCAGTTCCTCTCCAATCACTGCGAAGACAAAGTCGGTATTCGCCTCCGGAAGAAAACTCAGTTTCTGCCAGCCTTTGCCTAGTCCTGTCCCCCAGGTTCCACCGGAACCTAGAGAGATCAACGATTGCTTCAACTGGTACGGTGCCGCCCCGAAATCATTCCAGGAGTCGACAAACCCGGTGATCCGTTTGAGCTGATACGGTCTTAACACCAGCAGGGAACCCACAGCGGGTACCGTCACCAGGGCGCTACCGATGAAGTACTTTAAAGGCCACCCACCCACATAAAGAGTGATGGCACATCCAAGTAATAAAAACAGACTCGTGCCCAGATCAGGTTCGATTACTACCAGGGGAACCAGAATGGCAGGAGGTATCAGAAGTGGAATGGTTCCATATATCCAATGGGACAAACGCTCTTTTCGCAAACAGATCATTCGCGCGAGTAATAGCGGGAGAGCAATTTTCCCAAGATCGGAAGGTTGAAATCGAAGCGGACCCAGTTGTAACCAGCGCTGGGCTCCATTAACCGTTTTACCCAGTCCCGGAAGCAAAACGAGCGTTAACAACAGCAGCGTTAAAGCAAAGAAAGCCGGCGCCAGTTTGAACCAGATGCGGGGAGGAATCAGGAAGCAGATGTAGGCGAGGCTGACGCCAATCGCCAGACGAACAAGATGGCGTGAGAGATAAATCTGTTCGAACTCGGTCGGCCACGATGTGATACTCGCGCTGTAGACCATTATGATTCCGAAGCAGACAAGCGCGCCGGCCAGCGAAAGAAACAATCCACGATCTCGTTCGTAGTTCGTCATCGTTTTAAGATTCGTTAGCGTGAGACGATTTGTGGAGCTTCTTTGAGCTACCAAGGATTGCGATTTATCGCAGTCTAAGAATTACCTTGGTCTAGAAAAGGGGAGAAGCCGATCCGATTGATGTTATCAACCGAATCGGCTTCCCAAATCCCTCTCTCCCTAACGCCGCCTGATATATGCTTACAAAGTTTTTTACCGAATCTTTAGGCTGGCAAGGGCGAGGATGGCAAGCAGTGCTGCTGCGATCCAAAAGCGTGTGACGATTTTTATCTCATGTTGGCCTTTGAATAAATAGTGATTATGCAGTGGAGAGCAGGCAATCAATCTTTTTTTCGAAATTTTATACCAACCGACCTGCAAGATCACGCTCATAGTCTCAATCACGAAGACACCACCGGCAATTACCAGTAATGCTTCCTGTCGCGCTGTCAGTGCTGCCAATCCGATCAGACTTCCAAGAGATAACGATCCCGTATCTCCCATAAACACCTGAGCTGGAAAACAGTTAAACCAGAGAAACCCCATGACGGCACCCACCAGGGCACCCATCACGATAGCGAGTTCTCCGCACCCCGGTATAAACGGAATGCTCAAATAACCTGCCAGTACTTTATGGCCAGCCAGATAAGTGAGTGCCACAAAAGTAGAACCACACATAATCAGGCAACCGCTGGCGAGTCCGTCGAGTCCATCGGTCAGATTGACTGCGTTCGAACTACCGACCAGAACCAGCATGCCCCAGGCAATTAGACCGACTCCAATTGGAATCGAATAGCTACCTATGGGAGAGAGTATTGAGGTCGCTCCTTCAATCTCTCTTAGCTCCAGATACAGGAGCGGCAGGACTATAGAGGAAATCAGAAATTGAGCCAATAGCTTTTCTTTGGCTTTTAGCCCATTTTTTTGAGAAGAGAGTTTTGTCCAATCATCATAGGCTCCCAGTGCCGCAAAAGCAGTCGCAGAGAACAGTCCTAACTGCACAAAACGATTACTCAGATCGCCCCAGGCCAGAACCGCTATCAAGATAGAACCCACTACAAAGATGCCACCCATCGTGGGTGTATTCTGTTTCTCGGACTGTAACTCGTTTAGTTTTTCCGAATCACTTTTAATCGGTTCACGGAATCGATTCTGCAACCAACGAATTGCCAGTGGACCAAGAAGTATCGCTATTAAAAAGGCGGTCAAACTGGCCAGTGCCGTTCGTGCCGTCAGGAATACACGGGAATCGCCCGTCGAATAAAATTCGAGGCGTTCCAGTAGTGGTCCAAATTGATCGAGTAACCAGACTAGCATCGAGGTCCAGAAGGATATGTTCAGAGGAGGGAATCGAGAGGGGGTCGTTTGAAATTTTCGGACGATCTGAATTTACGCAGCGGGACGCCAGAACTGGTAACCGAAATCGTCCCGGTCTTCTTCCAGGTGTTCAGCAAGCCATTGGATTATGCGTTCCATTTGCATTCCACGGGAGCCTTTTACAAGGAGTGCATCACCATGTTCAACGCAGCAGGAAAGTACAGCCTGTAGTGAATCGAGGTTATTGCAAACGGCGGTTTGATGTGAGGGCATACCATACTGCCGGGCACCGGCGATGACGGAGGAAGCGAGTTCTCCAAAGCTGATCACCATTTCAATTTCACTTTTAGCGACTTCCTGCCCCAGTTGATGGTGGAAGAAAATCTCACCCGGTCCCAGTTCCAACATATCACCGACCACCAGAATTCGTTTGCCGGTTACATTCAGTATTTGCAGAGTTTCAATCGCCGCTTTCATGGAAGCAGGATTGGCATTGTAACTGTCGTCGATCAGGTATACCTGCCCGATCTGTCGCCATTGGCAGCGACCGCCCATCGGTTGAAAATCGGCAATGCCGTCACGCAATTGTGCCAGAGACAAACCAAGTTCTCTACCAATCGCAATCGAGCACAAGGCGGCTCGTATATGATGTTCGCCCATAGCAGGCAGGAAGTAATCGTCACCCGCAACTTCAAACCAGATTTTTCCATTTTCTGTTTGAACGTTTTCCGCCCGAAGTTCATTGTGCGGTTCAAATCCAACCGAAACTACTGGGCAAGCGGCAATCTCTCGCATCAAGAGAACTTTGGGAGAGTCGCCATTCAGAATCGCCAACCCGGTTTCCGGAAGGGCCGCGATGAGTTTCTGTTTCTCTTGTAATATATTGTCAATCTGTCCAAATGTCGAAAGATGAGCCGGTGCCACTTCTGTGACGACTCCCATTTCAGGAAGGACCATTTCGATCAGATTATTGAGATCGTTCGAGCGTGCCGCTCCGAGTTCGAGTATGGCAAACTCGTCCGTCGGATTGATTGACAGCAGACTGAGCGGAACTCCATATTCGTTATTGAAGTTCTTTGGAGAACGAACTCCCTGAAAGCCGGTGCGAAGTGTGGAATAAATCATTTCCCGCGTCGTGGTTTTGCCCACCGAGCCCGTTACGCCGATGACGAGTGTCTCCAGGCTCCGACGATAGGCTGCCGCGTACTGGGACAGTGCCTGGTAAGTGTCAGGAACGACAATACAGGGCAAAACAGTTTGTTCGAGAAATTCGGCATGAATTACTGCCGCTGCAGCACCATTCTGGGCTGCCTCTTTCAGGAAGTGATGCGCATCGTGATTCTCACCTCGCAAGGCCCAGAACAGAGTACCCTCTGTAATTCTGCGCGAATCGATCGAGATATCAGGGAAGCTCATTTCGCTTGATTCGAAATGATGCGGAGTTCCCTGCGTGGATTGCAGAACATGTTGAAGTTGAATTCGATTCATCAGTATTTCGGATGTTCGGAGCGAACGTTTTATCTGAGATGAAAGGAAGGACAAACGGGCCCGATGTCTGTCGTGATCTGCCGTGAGAGAAAACTCCACAGGGCAACGTGTCGAATGAGATTAATGATTCACGGTCAGACTCGATCTGACCCATGAACGCGCTGCTATGTATTGCTGAATGATGGCGACGTCGTCAAAGGGAATTTCTTCTACGCCGTGAATCTGCGTTTTTTCATGTCCTTTACCGGCGATGAGCACGGTGTCTCCCGCTTCGGCTCGGATCAGTGCCCACTGGATCGCCAGTTGCCGATCAGCTTCCTGATGTATTTCAGGGTGAGTACCAGACTCATGAAGCCCTTCTTCGATTTGCTCCATGATGACGTATGGGTCTTCCATGCGAGGATTATCACTCGTCAGAACGACGACGTCTGCCCGGGAAGCAACTCTGCCCATTTCAGGACGCTTCGTGCGGTCCCGATCGCCACCTGCTCCAAACACGCAAAAGAGTTTCCCACGTGTTACGGTTTTGAGGGCATTGATCGTTTGCTCTAAAGCATCAGCCGTATGAGCATAATCGACGATGATATTCGGTCCGTCCTCCACGGGTACTTTTTGCATTCGGCCTGGAATCAACTCCAGATGTTGAATCCCGGTGATGACGGCCTCCATCGGTAACCCACAGGCGAAAGCGAGCGCAGCCGCCATCAGGCAGTTAGACAGGTTGTGGCGTCCCAGCAGACTCGATTCGATAGGAATCGTATCCCCCTGGTAATGCAGGACAAACCGTGTTCGCTCGAACGTTTCGTCGATCACCTCGGCATAGAGGTCTGCTGTCGGAGACTCCAGGCTGACGGTGAGAAGTTCTTGCCGTTCATGAACACGATCACCTACCTGGCAACTCCCTTCGTCATCCAGATTGATGACCACAGTCGTGGCGGCGGAACAATGTTCAAGAATTCGGCATTTCGCGGCGAGGTAGGCCTCGTAGTTTTCGTGATAATCGAGATGGTCGTGAGTAACATTGGTGACCGCCACGGCACGAAAACGAGAACCGGAAACTCGATTTTGATCGAGTGCATGGCTGGAGACTTCCGTCACGGCGTAATCGCAACCTTGCCGTACCATCCGCCGAAGAGCGGATTGAAATTCAGCGGGGCCAGGCGTTGTTAACAGTGAGGGGGTTGTTTCGTGACCGTCGTAATTTTCGATCGTGCCCAGAAGGCCTGTTTTCTTTTGAGCGGCTTCAATAATAGCCCGCGTCATCCAAGTGACTGAGGTTTTCCCATTCGTCCCAGTCACGCCCAACAGTGATAAATTCCGAGATGGATTTCCACTTAAAGCTGCGCACAACTCCGCGTAGGCTTTACGAACGTCCTTAACTATGCATTGCGGTAAAGGGATGTCTGGCCGAGGACGATTCACCAGAAAGGCAGTCGCACCGTTGGCGTGCGCATCTTGAATGAAGGAGGTTCCCTGGTGCTGTGTACCCTCGATGGCGGCGAACAGAGAACCAGATCGGCAATGCCGACTATCATCCGTGGCATGTTGTACCCAGATATCCGCGCAACTGACAAAGCTGGCAAATGGAAACAACTTGCGAAGACTAACGGGGAACATGCCCCCGGTTTCCGACGTTAAATTATCGATAGTGTTCAATCAATTTTCCCATCAGGAAAAAGGCCGCAACTGGGAGGTAGTCCATTACGATCCCCGGACAGCGGTTTAACACCTATTCTGTTGCCGGTTACTCGGTTGATATTTTCAAGCGGAGTGGGTTCGTCTCCTGCCGGCTTGTAACACCGAACCGGAAGACCTCTTCCTGGAAATGCCGTTCACCCGCATCCTTGCGGTATAGGCCTCGTGAAGAGTGGTCGTGAATTTTCATGATTCTGGCGAAACGGTCAACATCTCTTTTCAACCGGTCGCACGAATGTAAAATTTACAATCTATTGAATTTCGTCCCCAGTGAAATGATGCCTCTCCGAACTTGAAAACCAGCTATTCGAGTGATTTTCAACGTATAATGAGATAGACCACGATCCGTTCACCATCACCCATTCATCATCAGAAAGCCCGAAAGAGACTTTATGAATATTCCGGCCTCACCCCGCTTTCTGATGTGTCCTCCCGATTTCTTTAAAATCGAATACGAAATTAATCCGTGGATGAACAAGGACGTCCAGAACGATCGAGCCAATTCGATTGCGCAATGGAAGAGCCTACATTCTCTATTGAAGCAATTGGGCAGTGAGATTGAAGAAATCTCGCCGGTCGCCGGTTTACCTGATCTCGTTTTCACTGCAAATGCCGCCCTGGTGTATGAGAATCGGGCATTTATCTCCCGGTTTCGACACTCCGCCAGGCAGGGAGAAGAGCCTGTCTTTACCGAGTGGTTCGAAAAGCACGACTGGAATGTGATCCGCTTACCGGAGGATATGTCGTTTGAAGGAGCGGGTGACGCCCTTTTCTGTGGCGATACCTTGTTTGCTGGGTACATCTTCCGGTCAGAAGTGCAGGCGTTGAACTGGATCGCAGAGCAGATCGACAAACGGGTGATTCCGCTTCAGCTTACGAACGAGCAGTTTTATCATCTGGATACCTGCTTCTGTCCTCTCAATAACGAAAGTGCGATTTACTATCCGGCAGCCTTCGACAGCTACGCACAAGCAGCTCTCCAGGCTCAGATTCCGAATCTGATCGAAGTTGAACCTGCTGAGGCGGGGCGGTTTGCCTGTAATGCCGTCGTCATCGACAAACAGGTCATCCTCAACACCGGTTGTCCTAAATTGGAAGAGCGTCTACGGGCGATCGGCTACCAGACACATGCCACACCTTTGGATGAATTCCTGAAAGCAGGCGGCAGCGCCAAATGCCTGACACTGAGATTGAACGCGTGAAACTAAGTATAGCCTCGCCATAAACTCGTGTTTCCCCATCTGATCTCCATCAAGTCTATTATCTCCCAGGAACAGGGGCGATCACTTTTGAGGCGTGGATTTTATTGTGGTGTATCTGGTTCGTGGCGACGAACTGTTTCTCCGGTGTTTCGATCGTGAGAGGCTCTCCTGTATTCGGGTTGGGTTCGTAGAAGGGAGCCCCAGTGCTGGCAACAGTAATCCGAATGCGGTGTCCTTTGTTGAAGATCTGACTCAACCAGCCGACATTGAACTTCACGGGGTAGACTTCTCCTGGCTTCATCATTTTCTCTTCCTCGAAGCCATCGCGGAATCTTGCCCGGCGAACCATATCGACGAGCAGAATCGAACGACCATCAGGGTACACATCGGTCACCCTCACAATAACGTCGGTGTCCGGGGCATCTGAGGATAGATAAATCTCTGCCTGCACATTGCCAGTCCACTCGACCGGTTCTTCGAGCACGTCGGTCGAAAAGGTCAACACCTCCGATTGCGTCTCGAACGGTCGCGCATCCCGGGCACCGGGAAACGCCGTCCCCGGAATGGAGGCTGGATGAAAAGGATCCGCTTTCAGACTGGAAGCTAATTCAGCCTCTTTGGGTTTCGTAGTGGAAAGTCCTTTATCTCTCTGAAGATAATAATCGGTTGCCTTAGTCGGAATTGGCCAGTCATCAGCTGATCGCCAAACGTTTCCTGGCGCCCCGTCTTCATCAAAGGCGCCCATTACGTAGTAACGAACCACAGGTTCGTTCGGAATTTCGTTGTGAACCCCTTTGAGATGATAGTCGAACCAGCTCAACATATGCTGCATCACATCGAAGTTGGCATTCTCGGGATAGTTCACCTCGCTGAACTTATTTGTTTTATTAAACCGGCCATGGAGCCAGGGGCCAATTAACAGGGATTGATGGCCGCGAGATTCGGGCCCGCCGTCGTGTTGTCTGCCAATGTAGCTGTTCACCGAACCGACACACATATAGTCGAACCAGCTGCCGACAGTGAAGCAGGGCACGTTCATTTTGTCGAAATGCAGCGTGCAGTCTTCGTCCTGCCAGTATTCATCGTATGTTGGATGCTGATACCACTCGACCATCAAATCGTGATTATGTTCGGGAACCCGGCAGGCACCCGCCATCCCTTTAAACCGAGTCGGTCGGGTCAGGCCCCCAATTCGATATCCTTCGTGATACAGGCTCAGGCCCGTATCGATCATGTACTGGCAAGTCAGGTGCGGTGGTTGAGTCACGGCAAGAAAGTTCTGTGCAAAACCCGCCTGGGAACTTCCGAAGGTTCCGGTCTTCCCGTTTGACCAAGGTTGCACCGCAAGCCATTCCACAATGTCGTAGCCGTCCTGCTGTTCTCCCCAACCCAACGCCCGGTAACCGACATAGCGACCTTCGGATTGTTGTGTCCCTCGGAAATTAACACCCGCGACGACATACCCCGCTTCGGCCATCTGCGCCATCGACTTGCGAGTACTCGCTCCTCGAAAACTGGCGTATCGTTGTTCCATTAACACCGGCCACGGGCCTTCCCCTTCCGGAGTATATATAAATGCCGACAACTTCACCCCATCTCGCATGGGGATCATGACCTCTTGTTCGGTCACCGAACCGAGGTCGATGTCTTCAGCGTGGATCCAACTCGCTGATGTCAGAATCAGAAGAATGAACGCCAACTTGGAGAGAAATCGGTAATTCGGCAGATATTTCATGGATGGAATGGCTTCTGGAAAAAGATGTACAAAATAGGGAGCCTATCACTCTGACTTACAAACGGGCGAATTGCAAGAATCGATCCGACTTACCTGAACACCCACACATTTTCCAACTTTACAATTGTTGAACGTGTACGCACAAGTTACTATTGATACGTTCCTACCGCGAAATTTCCTGCCTAGCGTTCCTCCCCCCTGCACGAAATTCCCACCCTAACGACAGGTCATCCTCATGCTCTCCCGCCGAGAAATTCTGCAGGTTGGTTGCTCCTCCTTTTTCGGACTTGGTCTGTCAGGAGTATTGCAGCAACAATTGAAAGCGGCCACGGACAGTGCAACACCGCCGGCGAAGTCGGTTGTACTCATCTACCTCGGAGGAGGTGGCAGTCACCTCGACATGTTCGACCCTAAACCACTAGCGTCGGAGACCAAAGGGGAGTTCAGCCCGATCCCGACCGCTATTCCGGGATTTCAGTTTACTGATCGAATGCCCCATCTCGCTCAGCATGCCGACCTGCTGACAATCGTACGCTCGATGTCGCATAAAGATAATCGCCACCTTTCGGGAACTCACCATGCACTGACGGGAGCCATCCAACCCTTCCGAGGAAATTCCAATCAGGATAAATCATTAAATCGAGCCGACTGGCCTTCGTATGGTTCGGCCCTCTCGTATCTCGATCCGCGAACCGACCAGTTACCCAGTCAGGTCACGTTGCCAAACGATCTCATCGAAGGGGTGCTTGTCTGGCCCGGTCAGCATGCCGGTTTTCTCGGACCCAAATATGATCCGTTCATTCTGAAAGACGATCCGAATTCCGCTGACTATAAAGTCCGCGGTTTGGCTCTCCATGATGGCCTCAACATCGAACGATTGAATGATCGCAAACAGTTGCTGCTCGATATGGATCGGCAACAACGGGCGATCAATGAATCCTCGCAAGGCAAACAGTATTCGCTGCAGCAGGAGATGGCCTTCTCGATGCTGACCTCGCCCACGTTGAAAGATACGCTGGATGTTTACGCGGAACCGGATGAAGTCCGGGACCGGTATGGTCGCCATCTTTACGGTCAAACTCTCTTGCTGGCACGCCGACTCGTCGAAATTGAAATGCCCGTCATTCAATGCAACATGGGCCGCACCCAGACTTGGGACACGCATGTTGACCACTTCCCGCGTCTGAAGAATATGCTGCCACCATTGGACCAGGGAGTTTCTGCTTTCTTGGTTGATCTCAAAGAACGTGGCCTGCTGGACCAGACACTCGTCATTTGCGTGGGTGAATTCGGGCGAACTCCCACGATCTCTCCACTTCCGACCCATAATATTCCCGGGCGTCACCACTGGGCTCCCGCTTACTCTGCTCTGTTCGCCGGAGCGGGAGTTCAAGGAGGCCAGGTGATTGGTGAAACGGACAAAATTGGAGCCTACCCCATTACTCCGCCGTACAGCCCCAGCGATATGGGCGCCACTATTTATACGGCGCTTGGCGTAGACCCTCATCAGATGATTCCCGACCGGCTTGGTCGTCCCCGCCCTCTGAATGATGGCAAAGTGATGGATGTCCTTTACACCGGAGCCGAAAGCTAACAGGAATATTCGAAACTATGACTCAATCATTCTCTCCACAGAATGCTCACCAGCGACATCACGCCAGTAGCGATCTGCTTTCCCAGTTCGGTCCTCAAGGCCGCAGCCTGATCAAGGCAGGAAGCCGTCGCTGGTTTCTGCAGATGGGTCTTGGTGGATTGGCCGGACTTTCGGCTTCGCAGTTGATGCAACAGCAGGCATTAGCCGCTGCCGAAAAAGCGACCTCTGGTAAAAACCCCCAGGCCAAATCGGTCATTCTCGTCTGGCTCTCAGGTGGTCCCAGCCAGGTCGATATGTGGGACATGAAACCCAACGCGCCCCAAGAAATCCGCGGGCCGTTTTCCCCCATCGCCACATCTGTCCCGGGTATCGAGATCTGTGAACATCTCCCCAAACAGGCAGCAATGATGGATAAATTCACCCTTATCCGCTCGATGGATGCGACGGCCAGTAACCATACGCCCGTCACGTTCCAGGCTGCGAATCCAAAGTCACAACGCACCAACAAAGGGATCGACGGGGGTGGTTATCCCTCCATGGGCTCGGTCACCGCCAAGTTCCGCGGCGCGAACGAAACAGGAATGCCTCCCTACGTGGCACTCGCCGACAGTTTAGCAGCCGACATTTACGGAGCAGGCGAATTGGGACATGAATACGAACCTCTGGATGCAATGAAATCCAAGGGCAAATTCGATATGCCGGCAGGTGTTCAGATTCCGCGAATGCAGGATCGCGATCAACTTCGGCAGGAACTCGACCGGTTTCGCAAACAGACCGAAACCTCGAGCAGCCTAGCTTTCCACGACCGCTACGTGCAGGAGGCCTACAATATGGTTTCCAGCGGACAGATCGCAGATGCCTTCGATATCAATAAAGAGCCTGAATCGGTTCGCAATGAGTATGGCAATAACTCGTTTGGTAACAAATCGCTGCTGGCTCGTCGTCTCGTCGAAGCGGGCGTAACCTGGGTAACCTTAAGCGATGCCTGGGGCCACTGGGATCACCACGGCGATGACGTTCGCTGGGGTGGCATCGAAAAAGGTCTCGCCCCCATGCTGCCCGAATTCGATCATGGAATCGCCACATTGATCAACGATCTTGAGGAACGAGGGCTGCTGGATACAACCCTCGTCCTGATTCTGGGAGAATTCGGTCGTGGCCCTGTGATTAACAAACAAGCGGGCCGTGACCACTGGACCCCTACCATGTCGATGCTGATGGCGGGTGCCGGCGTTCCCGGTGGTCAGGTCATTGGCAAGACCGATCGTCGCGGTGGAGCGATTCTCGAACGCCGCCTCGGTCCGGGAGACCTCGCCACGACCGTGTTTACTAAACTCGGTATCGATCCCGGCCAGTACTGGATCAACCACTCAGGTCGACCCATTCCCCTCGTGGAAGGGGAAGCGGAATACATTCGCGAACTGAGTTAATAGACAGTTAAAGGTATAAACAGATCCGTCTTAAAATAAGACGTCCAGATCTCCGCTGACTTCAATCTCGGCGACTTCTTCGAGTTTGTAAATTTTCCCGTTCAGTTCCACGGGTACTTCTTCGATGGGGCAGATGTCGTCCGGGTTCTCGATGTTGTCGAGCATCCGTTCTTCTTTGTCGAGTGCCGCCTCAATGGCATCGGATAACTCGTCTACGGTAACACCCAGTTCTTCGAGCTTATCGATCCGGGGTTCAACCTTCAGTTCGATTTCACCGAGAACCTCTTCTTCTTCAGATTCATCGTCCATTGGCGCTTTGCCCTCATTCATAATCATGTCTGCCTTATTCGCTGGGAGAAGAGATAGGTTTGGATTGGGGATGAAGGTACTCTTTCCATCCCGAAGAGGCGACCGTCGCGTCTTCGGTAATAATAAATCCGTCCAGATTTTCTTTTTCGTTGAGCATTCGCGATCCTTCGACAGACCCCAGAACACTGACTGCCGAGGCCCAGGCATCCGATAACATTCCGCTGGGCGCGATCACTGTAACAGAGCTTCGATCAGTCAGCCCGATTCCAGTACGCGGATCGACGATATGCGAGTACCGGACGCCATCGATTTCCACATACTGGTACGCATCGCCCGAGGTCGCAACCGCTCCGTTTCGAATATCGATAAACTGAAACTCCTCTTCGCCGGTCGACTTCTTCAAAGGAGCGACAGCCACCGTCCAGTACTCCTTCCCGGGAGGAGGGTCCCCCACGACGATATCTCCGCCAAAATCGAGGAGAGCCCGCCGAATTCCGTGCGCATTCAGTACTTCGAGCGCTTCATCGGCCGCATATCCTTTGGCGATGCCTCCCAGGTCGAGCCGCATCCCTTGCTTCTCGAGAGTGACTGACTGGGCTTCCTTATTCAAGTTAATGGCTGAATAATCGACTATCTCCAAACGTTTGTGCAATTCATCCTGATTTGGTAACTCTTTATGCCGTCTAGCCTTACGCCACAATTTCACTACGGGACCGACTGATACATCGAAAGTCCCTCCGGACTCTTCAGAGACCTGGCGAGCCGTCGTCAGTACACAAAACAGGTCTTCGCTGACTTCGTGGGCGACCTGGTGCGTTTTTTTAAGTGACAGTTGGTTGAGTTCACTGTCTATTTTGTAGTCACTGAGAAGTTGATCCAGTTCTTGCACTCGAAGATAGGCGGCAGTAGTCGCCTTGTTTGCGAGCGCTTCATTATCAACGTATACTGATATATGTAGCGGCACACCCATATGGACCTGCGAGAATTCATACTTTTGCAGTTCTTCCCCCCACAATTTCCCTCCCCCGGCAGCGAGCACCAGTAAAAAGATCGCGACTTGAATATGCCTGAGAATATGAGAATATAAATGGTGCATCATGCGGCTGCCTGGCTGGTTACAGTTCGGGATAAGTCGTCTCACTTATTGTATCCCCAACGCGCTTCCACTGTGAATTCGGATTCGTTCGTGTTCACTTCAGAATATTTTGAAAACCTGCAAAACGGAATACCTCTATGAACAACCTTATGTGGCAGAAAGTTCTGCGACCCTTGTTTCTGTTAATGTTCACCGCTCTGCTCGGCGGATCTGCTCTATTCGCCGCTAACCCGGAAGCGGAAGCCACAAACCAGGATGAGATGAAACCTTACGAACAGGTAATTCCTGGTACCGATGTGAAATACGGCATGGTTCCCATCCCCGGTGGCACTTTCACCATGGGTAGTCCGGAGGACGAGGAAGAACGTGCCGACGACGAAGGTCCTCAACATAAAGTCAAAATCGAACCCTTCTGGATGGGTAAATGCGAAGTGACCTGGGATGAATATGACATCTGGTCATTCAACCTCGATATCCAGCGACGGAAACTGTTCCGTAAGAAAGCGACGGAAAACGATATTCTGGCCGACGCGGTGACTCGCCCCACCAAACCGTACACCGACATGACTTTCAACAAAGGACACGATGGGTACCCGGCAATCTGTATGACCCAATTGGCGGCTCGTGTTTACTGCGAATGGTTAAGCGCAAAGACAGGCCATTACTACCGTTTGCCAACCGAAGCCGAATGGGAATATGCGTGCCGCGCAGGAACAGACACGGCTTACTACTTTGGAGATGACCCGGCTGACCTCGAAGAACACGCCTGGTTCTACGATAACGCTGGTGACATCGATGAAAAATACCGTCAGGTTGGACAGAAGAAACCGAATCCCTGGGGCCTGTATGATATGCACGGAAATGTCTCCGAATGGTGTCTCGATCAGTACTCCGAAGATTTCTACAGTACCTTTAAACCGGACGAGCCTGCTCTTTTCCCGATCAATGTCGCCACGGAACTTTACCCACGCGTTGCGCGGGGTGGTTCCTGGGATGATGACCCGGACATGCTGCGTGCTGCGGTGCGAATCGCCTCCTCGGAAGACTGGAAAATGCAGGATCCGCAAATCCCCCAGTCTATCTGGTACCATACCGACGCCACCTTTGTCGGCTTCCGACTGGTCCGTCCTTTGACTGTTCCCGATGCAGAGACTCGCGAGAAATACTCACTCGACCCGGTCGTTCCGGATGTGCTTGAATAAGCGAACTTTTTCGTACGGCAAGATTTTACGCAACTTATTATCATAGCCCACCTCAAACTTACTCTCACGATGCAATTGTAACGGGACTCCCAGTCTCGCATTTTGATTACAACCAACCAGTTGATTACAACCAACCAGGAGAAAAGCATGCTCAAGTCCGATTCAACCCGCCGGGAGTTCCTCAAAACCGGCAGCGCTCTTTCGCTCGGGGCGGTCACTTTGGCCAGCCTGTCGAATAATGCGTTTGCCGCTGGAGACGACACCATTCGTATCGGTCTCGTTGGCTGCGGCGGTCGAGGCTCGGGAGCCGCTTCTGAAGCAATATTAACTCAAGGCAATGTCAAGCTCGTCGCGGTGGGAGATGCTTTTGGAGACAGGTTGGAGCAAAGCCTGTTAAATATTGAGAACAAAATCAAGTCAAAACTGGGGGATGACACGACCGCTGTGGATGTCGATGCGGATCATAGATTTGTTGGCTTTGATGCTTACAAACAGGTGATCGATAGCGATATCGATATGGTCATTCTGGCGACTCCTCCTGGTTTCCGTCCAATCCACTTTGAAGCTGCTGTCGCAGCTGGCAAGCACGTCTTCATGGAAAAACCGGTCGCGACCGATGCTCCAGGAATCCGAAAAGTTCTGGCTGCTGCTGAGGAAGCGAAAAAGAAAAATCTAAAAGTGGGTGTGGGACTGCAACGCCATCACTCCGCAAAATACAAAGAAACCATCGCACGACTTCAGGATGGAGCCATCGGTGACATTCGCGCCCTGCACGTTTACTGGAACGGTGCCGGAGTGTGGGATCCCCGTAAGACTCGCGAAGAAGTCTCCGGTGAAATGGAATACCAGATGCGTAACTGGTACTACTATAACTGGCTCTGTGGTGACCACATCTGCGAACAACACATCCACAACCTGGACGTCGGGAACTGGCTGAAAGATTCCTACCCCGTCAAATGTCAGGGTATGGGCGGACGACAATACCGTACTGACAAGAAATATGGTGAAATCTACGACCACTTCGCCGTCGAGTACACCTACGAAGATGGTACCAAAATGTTCAGCCAGTGTCGCCATATTCCCAACTGCTGGAACTCCGTTTCCGAACATGCGATTGGAGCCAAAGGGTTCTCTAACATTGGAGATGGGAAATATGAAACCGCTGATGACAAATGGCGATTCAGTGAGAAAGACCCCTACCATTACCAGGTGGAACACGACGATCTGTTCCACGCGATCCGTAATGACATCAGCTACAACGAAGCCGAAAACGGTGCCAAGAGTACGCTGACTTCCATCATGGGACGCATGGCGACTTATTCCGGGAAAGAAGTCAGCTTTGAAGAAGCGTTGAATTCCCAGATTGACCTGATGCCGACCGAATTCAGCTGGGAAGCCAACCCGCCCGTCATGCCTCTGGCCGACGGTTCCTACCCGATTCCAATGCCCGGTATCACCCGCGCCGTCTAAATACAGAATCTCGGTTTAACCGCTGATTCCAAAGAACGAAGCCACGGTTGCTCCCCAAGGAGCAACCGTGGCTTTTTTAATCTCACGACACTTTTATTTATCAGTCATTTGACCTGTCAGTAAACCTGGAATCCCGACTGAACCTCCCCCGGTGATCAGTGTCCCTCAGAAAGTGTGCGATCGTTCGCTGTTCTCGAGTTCTTCCCGCTGTAACAAGTTCCTTGTGAATGGCTTCCGGGCTGATTATGATGTTTCTTTCGCGGCGGAGCGTTATGCGTTCGGGTTGCGGTTTTCTTTTTGCGAGCGTAAACGCTTTCTATTTTTGACGTTAAGTTATTTTTCCGAAGGTACTTTCTGATGCGGCATGTCCTGTCAGCCCTCGTAATGAACCAGCCCGGTGTGCTGGCGCATATTTCCGGTATGTTGGCCTCACGTGATTTCAACATCGACAGCCTTGCTGTCGGAGTCACCGAGAACGAAGATTTCTCCCGGATCACCTTTGTCGTCAACGGCGACAACCGAGTGCTGGAGCAAGTCCGTAAACAGCTGGAAAAAGTCGTTACGGTCGTGAAGGTACAGGATTACCTTGATACCGACTTCGTCGAACGTGATTTGATGCTCATCAAAGTGGCAACTGAAGAAGCTCGACAACGTAGCGAAATCCGCGAGATGGTCGACGTCTTCCGTGGTAAGATCGTGAATGTCGCTAAAACGCATCTGATGATCGAGATTTCGGGCCAGGAGAAAAAGCTGCAAGCCTTCATCGAACTGATGCGACCCTTCGGTATTCTGGAAATGGTCCGGACAGGCCGTATCGCATTGGAACGGGATACGACGATCAACGAAGGGCTCAATCTCTCTCGCGAGCAGATTGAAACCCGCTAAGCCAGTCAGTAAATCTGCCCAGTCTTCAGACGTCGCGTTTTCACTGTCTTCATCTCTTCTGCAAGGTGGCTTTATGGATTCCGAGTTACAGGTACGTGCTCAGGAAATGGTTGATCGCATCGTTCACTTAAAGGACTCTCTTTGACTACGACTCCAAAGAGCAGCGTGTCCAGGAAATCAACGACCTGATGGCGGCGCCCGACTTCTGGAACGACCCCGAGAGTGCAGAATCTCTCGTTGGCGAATTGAAAAAACAGAACAAGTCGATCAAACCGCTCAAAGAACTTGTCTCCGCCCTGGGTGACATCGAAGTCCTGTTAGAATTCGCCGCAGAAGATGAATCGGCCGAAAGCGAACAGGAATTGGTTCAAGTTCTCGACCGCATGGATGGCGAAATTGAAGCCGTCGAACTACATGCCATGATGTCCAATCCGGAAGATAGCTGTAACGCCTACGTCGCTGTTCAAGCGGGAGAGGGTGGAACTGACTCGTCCGATTGGGCAGAAATGCTGCTACGGATGTTTATTCGCTGGGCGGAAGTGCGTGGATTTGGCCTGGAGCTGCTGGAACGGTCAGACGCAGAAGAAGCAGGAATTCGTAATGCGACCGTCCTCATTAAAGGGGACAACGCCTACGGCTACCTACGCGGCGAAACGGGAAACCATCGTCTGATTCGCATTAGCCCTTTTGACTCTGCCGGCCGACGCCACACCTCTTTCGCGGCAGTTGATATCACCCCTGAAATTGGGGATGACATTGAAATCGATATCGACTGGGATCAGGACGTGAGAGAAGACACTTACCGGGCCAGTGGCGCGGGAGGACAGCACGTTAACAAAACAGACTCGGCCGTTCGCATGACTCACCTGCCGACGAATGCCGTTGTGCAGTGCCAGTCAGAACGAAGCCAGCACAAAAACCGGGCTTCCGCTCGGAAAATGCTGCAGGCGAAGCTGTATCAAATTGAACAGGATAAACGAGACGCCGAACTGGCAGCGCGACGCGGCCAGAAATCAAAAATCGGTTTCGGTGGTGAAACCATCCGTAACTACGTTCTCCATCCAGATCAGTACGTGAAAGATGCTCGCACGGGTCACAAAGCGGGCAACCCACAGACGGTTCTTGATGGTGGACTCGATCCCTTCCTGGAAGCGTATCTCAAATGGCAGATGACGCAGTAGTTATAAAGTAGCAGTTATAAAGTTGACGCGTCATTCCCAGACAATTAGCGATGGACGAGGATCGGCCCAATGTTGAAGACGATTCTGTTTGACATGGGAAATGTGCTTGTCACATTTTGCCACGACCGAATGTGTCGACAGATAGGAGATTTATATCAACGTTCGGAAGCCGAAGTGCGTGAATTGTTGATGGGCTCAGGAATCCAATCCGCATTCGAACGGGGGACGCTGCAACCTTACGATTTGTGGCACGAATTTCAGCTGCGTTTCGGACCCGGAATCTCGCCCGAGGTAACTTTGGAGCAGCTTGAACGGGCAGGGTCGGATATCTTCACGCTAAATGAAGGGATCCCGCAGCTACTGGAGGAACTCAAGTCGCTCGGAATGCGACTGGTCCTGCTTTCGAATACTTCGATCTCGCACTTCGAATTTATCATGCGCGAGTTCCAAGTGCTTCAGCATTTCGATGATTATGTCACGTCTTATGAAGTCGGTGCGATGAAACCAGACGTTGAAATCTATAAAGCGGCTCTGGAAAAAATTGACTGTGCTCCTGAAGAATGTTTTTATACGGACGATATCGAACTGTACGTCGAAACAGCCCGGACATTTGATCTCAATGCGGAAGTCTTTACGGCCGTTCCTGAACTGAGAACGCATCTGCGGCGCCTGGGACTAAAGGTAGACGCTTAATTACCTTTCGGGAGGGAAGCCAACCAATGCCTTTCACTCCTTTTCACATGGGCCCCGCCCTGCCAATCAATGCAGCCTGCGGCAATCGGTTCAGCCTGCTGCTGTACGGCTACACTCAAATACTAATGGAGTGGAAGCGCTCTACCGGATTGCAATTCAAGATCGGGAATTACACGGTCTCTCGCACACGTTTCTCGGTGCAAGCTGTATAGCGGCGGTGGCACTCATTACTTGAAAGCCCCCAATGGAATTCTGGTTGCGATTCTGGAATCGGATTGCACGCAGGTATAAGAGGCCCGATTTTTTAGTGTTGGAAAAGATACCCTGGCGCGTCAGTGTTTTCAGCGTGCTGACAGGGAGTTGGCTGCACATTGTTCTGGACGCCATTATGCACCGGGATGTCCGACCCTTTGTCCCCTTTTCTGATGTAAATCCTTTCCTGAGAATCATCACGGTGCAACAGCTTCGTCAATTCTGTGTGTTCACCGCCATTCTGAGTGTCGCATGGATAGGCTTGGCATGGCTACTTCGCGTGCAGCGCGACTAATAGTTATGCAGGTTAGAGTGAGTTCTCTCTGTTAAAACAGGAAACATGGCCGTTTTTTGGAGATCTCTGCGACCTTTTGCATTTCCCCGGGGCGATGGCAAATGGTATGCTCTGATGTCTTCCTTCAGAAGAACAGCGAAGACGTTTCAGAGGCGATAATTGATTCAAATGTGATGATCTTATTCGCGAAAGCTGAATGGAATAGTGAGAATGGCGGGGACGCACCTGCCTGAACGAGAGTGGCCTCGCCGGGGCCCGAAACAGTGATAAGAAAGTAGTTTGATGACTGACTTACCCATCTACGGAGTGTTGCTGTTTGGAGCACCCGGTGTAGGAAAGGGAACTCAAGGAAAGATTCTGGGAACCATTCCCGGCTTTTATCACCTTTCAGTCGGCGAAGTCTTTCGATCAATCGATATCGGCTCTCCAGACGGCCGGGAGATTTACCAACACACCTCCCGGGGCGAATTGGTTCCAGACGACCTGACGATGAAAATCTGGCGCCGTAACCTGGAAGGCCAGACCATTCTCAACCGGTTCAAACCGCACGAGGACATTCTGATTCTCGATGGTCTGCCCCGAAATATTCACCAGGCGCAGCTACTCACAGACCATGTCGACATTCTACATGTGATCTACTTGGTCTGTAACGACCAGGAAGAGATGATCCACCGAATCAAACGTCGGGCGATTCGCGAAAATCGATCTGACGATGCGAACGAAGATATCATTCGCCATCGGTACAAAGTCTATCACTCAGACACGGCCCCTGTTGTCGAACACTACGACAAATCGATCGTTCATGAAGTCGAAGCGATGGGATCCCCCGCTGAAGTTCTGTCACGGATTCTGGAAGTCCTGATCCCTGTGCAGAACTCGCACTATCAGACGAACATGAAACGGCGAACGAAAAAATAGGTGGCGGTTACCCCGCTCTTCCGATTTTTTCGCTGGTTAACTCAACGATCAGGATAGTTCTCTCCGCACTGACTCTCAATGTATTGCGCCTAGAGCGCATTCCAGATAACCTTAGCGTGTTCTGGCGGCGTAGCCTACTGTTTATAAGGGCTTTTTGGGACCGATAGCCGCCACACTTATCCTGGACAGGATCTAGTACTACATTGTCTATGAGTGATCGGGCCGGCCACTTATTTCTTAGGAATGTATTGCAGCGTATAGTAAGCCGCGTCGTGCAGTAGAGCTTTCCCCGCTTGTGAGCGAATTCCTTTCAAGTGGAATTCGTGAACATGCCCACGTTGAACTTCATCGAGTTTCACGTCGATGCTCAGGTTGTCGCCCGACACGGTAACGTCTTTGATTGTCGGCTTCGTGTGGTCGACTTCGGGGCTACCGTAGGATGCTTTGTAGATATAGGTATATGTCTCGACGTCGTATTGGTCGATCAGCAGCGCCGAGTCGCCTGAAATGGGCTGCGTGAAGGTAAACCGAAATCCATCCGGCAGGGCCTTCATCTCCAATACTTCAAATGGGACTTCGCCATTCCACTGCATCCGTTGTAGCGAGAAAGGGGCCGTTCCCACAGAGCCCCAACCCCGGTTAGTTCCACCGACGAACAGCTTTCCGTCGGTCGAGAATTCCAGTGGTAAGGTTCCCGAGGCGATTCCCTTTCGGAATGGGAAACAAGCTCCCTGGTAGTGGCCCTCTACTTTTTCCATGTAGCAACGCATGACAGTACTGTCGGACTGATCGCCGACAAACATCTGGCCAGCAAACGGCCCGAATTTTCCTTTGGTAATGTCACAGGCAATTCCACTGGCCGATTTCCCCATCTTAGCATACGGGAAATAAACTGCGGGCGGTTCCAGTTCGGGAATCAGATTCGCTTCGACCATCATACGACTTTGGTCTTTGGGTTCGCGGGGTGTTTTTCCCATCTCCTCAGTCGCAAGCTTGTACCATTCATTTCCTCCGGGATGCCCTTGGAACGATCCGGGCCGCAACCATTTCAAACTACAGGTCCCATTCCAGGGCCCCTGGTTATCTGTATAAAAAACGTCGCCCTCCAAATTCATTCCCATACCACCGGGAGAACGAATTCCGCCACAGGTGGGAATCATTTTCCCATCAGGCGTTATCCGAACGCACCATCCCCGGAACGGCGTCGCGCTACTGAATGATCCGGTGAGGCACAGTGTAATCCAGATGTTGCCTTCTTTGTCAAACTTGGAACCGAAGGCGTATTCGTGATAATCACCCGTGATTCCCCAGCCATCGTTCACTGTTTCAAACAGGTCCGCTTTGCCATCTCCAGAAGAATCCTTCAACCGGGAGAGTTCGCAGCGCTGGGTCACATACAACCAACCATCCCGAGATGCAAAACCGAGAATCTCGTGCAGTCCCTCTGCAAAATGCCTCAACTTGACCTCTTCCGGGTTCTCCGAAAAGGGATTCTCGACGATGTAAATATCGCCTCGACGAGTCCCCAACGCGAGTTGTCCCTCTGGCAATAGTTGCAAAGCACCGATCTCCAGCACGCCATATTGCTCGATGGGGAATGTCACGAGAGGATAATAGTCGTCCTCCGTCAGGTCTTTCTCATCGGCGACAACAATTGAGGGCAGCAATAGGAACATACAGAACAAAGTGAAGAAACGAGTCATCTTTATTTACTCCAGCGAAAGTCATTATCGACTATGGCTAAGTTCATTTTTTGAGATTGCGGGTAAAGAAAACAGCGGTCTGCGAGAAAAACATTACCAGATGTAATCAATCTGCAAACGAGCCATCTCTCCTTCAATCAAGAGTGGGACGAGCAATTCCTGTTGATCTTCGACCTTTCTCAAACGGGGAATCGAACTGGACGGAAGATGCAGTTTTAGTTTCAGTCCATTGCTCAGTTGATACTCATTGCCGCCCAAGTCCTTAATGTCCGCATCGAGAGCCGCGCGGAACCAGAAGCGCTCCAACGGTTTCTTAAAGGTAACTGTCAGGCTTCGTTCGAAATGCGGATCCGACTCACCAGAGACGGGTCGGAAATGATCCTGCACTTGGAACTGATCTGTGCTGTATAGGAAAATGGGCTGCGACTTCTGGTCGAACTGGTATCCACGGAATCGATAGCCTGCATCGCGTGCCGAAATTGTCGGCCAGGGTGTGTCGGCTTTCTCCAGTTGAGCGAACGGTATACCCCGTACCAGCGATAGCACGTGGTCTCCCAGCGGTGGCTGAAAACCCTGCCCGCGTCCCGTCCAATGTTTGGAAGCGTCGATGAACCGTCCATGCCAGATGAGTGCGGCATCGACTTCGTCAGCATCGAACGCCAGGTTGGCATTTTCCGGGTACCCCACAGCAATACCACGGGGGCTGACTCCTTCGATGAAGTTGCGATAAACGATCGGTTTTCCATCGGCAATCAATTCGATCAGGGAAGTCCCAATCCCATCGGGAATGGGAGCCTCGTCCCCGAGACTCAAATAATCCCACATCGCCTCCACCTGTAGCGGAACACTTCCATCCAGACGATCTGCCAACATGGACTGACCGCCAAAGAAGTATGCAGGCATGCGGGTCCCTTTGCGGTATTTCTGGGGGTTGATCAGGTATCGATGAAACCAGTCTTTGCGAATTCGCTGAGGAATTCGCAGTAGATCAACCGACTGAATCCCTGTTGCACGCTGTTCACCGAAGGTATGACATTTTATACAAGCCATGCCTTTCTCACCGACAATATGTCGGCCTTCTCCTTGCAATCGATAATCCGCGATTTGAGTTTCTACCTCTTCGAACTCGGTCTTTCGATCGAGCTCAACGAGTGGATCCACAATCATTCCGACGTTGGACATTCCAAACCGGGGCATGCGAGTCGCCATGTAAGATCGTTCGTTCGCTCCGGAATCAAGCACATGTTTGAGCCATTCGGTATTCAGTTTGTCACCGACACCTGTCAGACCGGGTGGACGGCGTCCTTCGTCTCCCATTTCGGGAATGGTCGAAACGAAGAAGGCATCTCGTTCTCCCTCCGGACCGCCGATTTGATTTCGTTCGTGGCAGGCGTAACAATTGAATTGCGTCATCTTAGCGACGATTAAGGATTCGCCCGTCAACGCTTTGATCGGCTGATTACCGATTATTTCGATCTGTTCGTTCAGCTCAGTGCGTTGCTGTTCCGAAAGATGGAAGTTGGGAACTGTCTGCTCCGGGTTTTCGGCCAGGCAACCCCGGCCAGTTCCCAATGATTCAAACGGACGTGAAATGAGTTTGCTAAAAACGAATTCCGAATCCGTTTTCAATTCGTGGCAATCCGCACATCCTTGCTCCGCGAATATTACTTTCCCTTGAGCTGCCAGTTCGGCATCGACTTCAAATCCTTGCTGTTTTTGCTGAGCATCGGGGTCAATAGATGAAATAGAAGCGAGCGGGCGTCGTGAAAGTTCGGGGCCTTCCAATTCGACGTCAAGAGATTCGAAACCGGCCTTCTCGAAATAGTCGACCTGAAAAGTATGCCAACCGGAAGCCAGTTTGAGTTTCTCCGAACGTGTTCCATGACCATGAATTCCGTCGTAGTCGATCAATTCTTCTCCGTTTATGATCAATCGACTTCCATCATCCGAACCAAGAAAGAAGGTGTATTCGCCTTCTTTCTTGATTTGGAAATTCGATTCAAATCGGAAACCAAAGTCATCTTTTCTTCGTGAAAGTTTAAAGTCGATTTCGGCAGCGACTCCTTTTTCAACAGGTTCCAACTCGTCGAAGTTGGGAAGATTCGACCAACTTCCTTCGTAGTAGGCGAATCGAAGGTTGGGAATTCCGTCGACGTTTCGAAGCAGATAACTGGCGATTTGATCGGCTTCCGCTTCCGGGAGATTCAGCGCCGGCATACGTCCTGAGGGTCGGACATGCAATGGATCCTGCAAAAAACGGCTCAGACTGCTGATGGTGTATTTATCTTCAATTTTTCCGAAGGGGACTGCGTGCGGCAGTTCTTTGGCATCTTCCTCCGGAGACTGGTGGCAGGCCATACATCCGACTTCGTTGAAAAGTTTCTTACCCCGTTCGGCCATCGCCGGGCTAGGGAAACCGGGACGGGGGCCTTGCCCAGTGGAGGCGAGAAAATGCACCAAAGGTTCAACGAGATCGGTTTCGTCGTCGCTCAAGACATCTGGCATCGTGGTGCCCGGTTTGGATTGATGCGGATCTTTCAGGTACTCACGCAAATATTCCGCTCGCACACGATCGCCGACTTCAGACAGGATGGGGGCTTGTTTGGAGAATGAGCTTAGACCTTCCTGCTGTGCCTTATGACAGGAGAGACAATTCAATTCACCCAGCAGAATACGCCCCCCTTGTTCCGGTTGACGAGTTTCTTCGTTCTGGAATCGCTCATAGCCCGGAATCACTGGCGAAACGACTTCCGCAGCGGCTACCGAGACGATCGGGATTAAAAAGGAGCAAACGAGAGCCAGAAGACCAGATGGTCGCGAGCGTTGCATGAACAGAACCTGTCAGCGAAAGAAAGGTAGAGGGGGATTTTCGTACAGAAAAGCCGAGAGGACGAGAACGGATGACCAATTTGATCTGAGTAGGGCCGAACATCATTTAGAAAGGTTAAACGGGTAACCTGTTTGAAATCAAGCGAGTCGGACAGGGAAGCAACTCCCTGCCAGAGAACATCTGGAATCAGACGACGAGAGTGTGGAAACAAAATTCATTGGAATTTTTCCAGACATTGCTTGACTGCCGAAATTGCTGACCTAAGTTTCTGGTACTTCGGCAATGCCGAACATTAACTGACGCGGTAAGGAAAGCTGGGAGCTTTGAGGGGACCTTACCGCGTCTTTTTTTTGCGCTGATTTCGAGACAGTCGTCATTTCAAAACTAATCGTTAATTCCAGATTATTCGATTGAATCCGCTGGCTGCTCCTCTCGGGGCGGTGCTTTCCCTGAATAAACGACTCACCCCCTCAATTTGGAACCTAACGTTCCAGTAGGGAGCCTGTAATCCGTCATATTGATTAAGCGGATTCTAGTTTCTCCGTCAACGCCCTGATTGATTTGCATCTTTCCTCAGATTGCGATTTTTAACCCATGAACTTCCAAACTCATTCCATATCATTCTGGATTTGTCTGGGCCTTATGGGGATTCTTACGTTCGTTTCTATCCTATTGGGTGTCTATTTCTACTGGACGCCGGGGCTGGCCTCTCTCTTTTCATTAACGATCCCCGTGATCGTGATCGCTTCTCTGAGTAATCGGACCGAACGACATACAATCACCTGGCTTTCCTGCGTGTTCTGCCTGGTGGAAAGTATGGTCACTGCTGGTTCGAACTTCTCTACGGATACATTTATTCTTCCGCTGGCGTCGGTGTTTATTTATCACGTGATCAGCTATCTGGCGAGCGAACCGAATTTAAGTTTTCGTTTGCGAAAATATTCAGAGAACACGCTACCGCAACTCAATCACGAGACCAACGGGCGTCACCCACGAAATCACTTAAAGATTGCCACGCATTCTGAAAGTATACTGGCCGACCCAAACACCTCGGGACATTTGCTCGACTACCCTCTGCTATTGCAAAAACTGCAGGACATCATCAGCCAGGTAACTCACGAACTCAATTTGGAAGAATTACTTCCTACTCTCGAAACCACAGCTAAAGACGCGCTCGATGCGCGACAGTGCCACCTGTTCCTCTGGGATGCCGAATCCTGGAATTTCTGTCGGCATCATCATGCGGGAAAGACAGTCCCCCTTCCTTCATCTCGACAGGGAATGTCGGCCTGGGTTCTAACTCATCGGCAGATCCTCATCAAACAGCGAATTGAGAGGGAACCAGACCTGGCAAACCAGGTCTATGGTGAACTCGAAGATTACGATGCCACCGTTCCACTGATTGCTCATGAGGAAATGATCGGCATTCTGTTTATTCGTGGCGGCGATGTCACCTCGCTTAACTACCTGCGAATGTTACATATCATTTCGAACATGTTTGCACTCGCCGTAAAAAATGCACAGTTGTTCTACCACATTGAGCAGATGGCGCGAAAAGATGGCCTGACGGGACTGCTCAACCATGTCACCTTCCTGCAGGAACTCGATCTATTGATTGCCGATGCAATCAAACACGATTATCCGTTGACCTTGTTCATGGGTGACATCGACTTCTTCAAGAAATTCAATGACACCTATGGGCACCAGGTCGGTGACCAGGTCCTCAAAGAAGTGGCAGGAATCTGGAAAGATCTTGCACCGACTGATGCTCTATTAGGTCGCTACGGGGGAGAAGAGTTTATCTGTGCGTTGCCCCATACTCACATCCAGGAAGCGTTTCAAGTTGCCGAGAACATTCGACGTCGAATTGAATCAACTCCAGTGCGTTTTAAACAGAAGAATCTGCAAGTCACCATCAGCGCTGGTGTCGCCGAGCTGCATAAACCGGCGTCGAACAGTCACGAGCTGATCTATCTTGCCGACGAATTCCTGTACAGTGCCAAGAACGCCGGACGAAACCAAGTGGTGATCGGTTCGGGCGTGACCCACCTGCACTAAGGCGAAACAGGCAGAGAGTGATTCTGTAAAGCTTTGATGGGCAAATACAGCGATTTTTCCAGACCTATAAAACTGCTCGCACATCTTCTTCCGCTACGTCGGAAACCATTTCGCAGTGTCCCATCCGGGTTGGTAAGACGAAACGCAGTTTGCCGGCGAGGACTTTCTTATCGAGTTTCATTCGGTCGAGAATCGCATCCGAGTTCAGATCGGAACCTTCAGGAAGCTCCACTGGCAGGGACAAACCGGACAGCAGTGCGATCTGACGTTTCGTCAGTTCAGCATCCACCATTCCCAACCGCTCGGCCAATCGGCTCGCGTTGATCATACCAATACTGACCGCTTCCCCATGCATTAATTCGCCGTAACCGCAAAGGGCCTCGTAGGCGTGGGCGAAGGTGTGTCCATAGTTTAGCACGGCTCGTAAGCCGGTTCGCTCTTCTTCATCCGCTTCGACGACATCCGCCTTCAGTCGACAACTGCGTGAGACAACATACCGAAGGACTTCGGGATCACGCTCGTTCAACTCTGATAAATGCTGTTCGAGATATTCGAAGAATTCGGCATCCAGAATCATCCCATATTTAACAACCTCGGCCATGCCGCTGCGATAATCCCGTACAGGCAAAGTTGATAGCGTGGCCGTGTCCACGAAAACTCCCCGGGGTTGGTAGAAGGCACCGATCAGGTTTTTGGCCCGCGTATGATTCACAGCCACTTTGCCCCCGACGGAGCTATCAACCTGAGCGAGCAAAGTCGTGGGCACCTGAATGAAGGGAATGCCGCGAGTATAAGTTGCTGCCACGAACCCGGCTGCATCGCCGACCACACCACCGCCCAGAGCGACTAACAGCGTACCTCGATCTGCTTTGAAATCGACGAGTTGGTCAAACATCTCCTGCATGACCGTGAACGATTTCGATGCTTCTCCCGGTTTCAGTACAATTTCGCAGACTTCCCAACCAGCTGATCTGAGGCTGGTGGCCACGGGGACCAAGTGAGACTGAGCCAGATTACGATCCGTAACGATGGCAACCTTTTTCACACCAGAGGTGGGCGCAGGAATCCAACCGGCGACGGCATTGGCAAATTGACTCAGACGGTCGGATCCGATAGTAATCTCGTAACTTCGGGGTCCCAGATCCACTTGGACATTTAAGACAGATTCGCTCACCGGGATGACCTTCTACTCTGGCTGCTCAATTATTAAAAGATCTCGAACCCTCTGAGTAGGCAGATGAGCTTTTGCATTATGAGCTCAAATAACCACCACCGGGTTTCAGATCAGGTTCTGATACGTATCGATTTAATTATTCTCGAATTCAAAATCGAAAATGGGCTCTTATTCTACAGAGCCGATGCGGTCGACGACAGCAAGGCTTCGCTCCTGAGACGGAAATGAAGAGGTTTTCGCAATGAAGAGGTTTTCACAGGCATATTGAAGGGATATTCAATGCTCGTCGGATAACGTACAATCCATCCAGCCTGATCTTCATTCTATTCCTCCTCTCGCCCCACCCAATTGACCATGTCCGCTCCCTCGCGTTCCCGCATTTTGCTCTGCTTTGAATACGCCACACTCAATGGGGGCGAACATTCCCTGTTGGCTGTATTGAAACAGTTGGTAGCGGGCGAGTTCGACTTTATCGCAGCCGCCCCACCCCATGGCTTATTGCATGAGTCGCTCCAGAAGTTGAAGATCCCAACAGTGCCACTAGAACTTTGCGATGACGAAGGTCGCAAACGGGATCAAGAGTCCATCAACCAGACATTGAAGTCGATCATCCAGGACTCAGAACCGGCACTCGTTCATGGGAACAGCCTGTCAATGGGTCGAATGCTGGGCCGGATTGCGGGCGAAACCGAACAGCCGATGACGGCTCATTTACGCGATATCGTCAAATTAAGTGGCAAGGCAATCGACGACCTGAACCAGTTAGATCGACTGATTGCCGTATCGCAGGCGACGTCCGACTTTCACCAGAAACGGGGACTCTCTGAAGATCTAATGACGGTTCTTCACAATGGCGTCGACTGTGAACAATTTAGGCCCCGTGTGCCCTCGGGAAAATTAAAGGAGGAGCTGGGTCTGCCAGCGGAATCATTCCTCATTGGGAACATCGGTCAAATTTGCCTGCGAAAGGGTCAGGACATCGTCGCCGAGGCCGTTTGTCGACTGATAGAATCTTTCCCTGAACTTCACCTTTTGTTTGTAGGAGAACGGCACTCGCAGAAGGCTGAAAGTCGCGAGTATGAACAACAGTTACATAGTTGTTTTGAAGAAGCGGGACTTTCCAATCATGTTCATTTTCTCGGATATCGGTCGGACATTGCCTTTATTTTGAATGAGATCGACCTATTGGTGCATACGGCACAACAGGAGCCCCTGGGACGCGTGCTGCTGGAAGGCGCAGCAGTTGGCTGCCCGATTGTCGCCACGACGGCAGGAGGAACGGCGGAGATTCTGGAGCATCAGGTTTCCGGTATTTTACTTCCCCCGGGGGACGCCGATCTACTCGAACACGTGCTTCGCGACCTGGTTCCCGACGTGCGACGACAGTCGCAACTGGGCAAGGCTGCCCGAGAGAGAATGCTTGTCCTGTTTCCAGTAGAGAAATCGGCGGCGGGGCTCCGTGCAATCTGGCGGCAATTATTATATAAGCAGTCCTGAAACACTCTCATGGACCAATCTGCCCCTTATTTTGCCATCCTCAAGGTTGCCTGAACTGGGTTTCAGAATGAACTAAGGTCTCTAGCTGCAAGCAGTTCGCACCGGCCCACTGCTCATTATCATTCCGTCTGATGACGCACTCTATCTAAGCATTATTCATCGAAAGTCTTGTATGTCGCTGATCAGTCTAAATCAGGTCTCGTTCGCCTGGGGTGGCCCTCTCTTGCTGGATAACGTCAACCTGGTGATCGAGCGTGGAGAAAAGATCGGTCTGGTCGGTCGCAATGGCGCCGGTAAGTCGACATTAATGAAAATGCTGACCGGCGAAATCCATCCGGACAACGGCAACATTCTTCACGACAACAATCTCGTCGTCTCCCGACTCATACAGGAAGTTCCCGTAGAAGAGACCGGCCTTGTGCGGGACATGGTTAGTCGGGGCTTTGATATCGAATCCCAGAGTGGCCAGCACTCCGAAACGGAACCGGAGGATTGGGAAAAAGACATCGCCATCGACACCGTTCTCTCCCGAATGAGACTGGATGGGGATATTCCTTTTGAAACATTATCGTCCGGTAAAAAAAGACGCGTGCTGCTGGCACAGGCACTCGTTCGCGAACCCGACGTCTTGCTACTCGATGAACCTACAAACCATCTCGACATCGAAGCGATTACCTGGCTGGAGCAATTCCTGCAAAACTATGGGGGAACGCTGATTTTCGTGACCCACGACCGGCAGTTTCTTCAGGCTCTGACGACACGAATTCTCGAACTCGACCGAGGTCGGCTTTTCGACTGGACTTGTGATTACCAGACCTTCTTGACGAGAAAAGAAGAAGCTCTCGCCGTCGAACAAAAACAAAACGAACTGTTTGACAAAAAACTGGCTGAGGAAGAAGTCTGGATCCGTAAGGGAATCAAGGCACGACGAACCCGAAATGAAGGTCGAGTCCGCGCACTTAAGTCGCTGCGACAGGAACGGAAACAACGCCGTGAGAAAGTGGGCAATGTCCGCATGGAAGTTGCCGAGGCCGAGAAATCGGGACGATTGGTACTCGAAGCCAAGAATATCTCTTTCAGCTACGACAACGAACAGATCATTCGCGACTTTTCGATCGTGCTGACCCGCGAAGACAAAGTCGGCATCATCGGTCCGAATGGTGCGGGTAAGTCGACGTTACTCAAGCTTATCCTCGGTCAACTTCAACCAACCACGGGCAGCATTCGAGAAGGAACCCGGCTGGAAGTCCTCTATTTTGATCAGCTGCGAGAACAGATCGAAGAAGAGAAAACTGTCGTCGAAAATGTGGGAGAAGGGACAGATACATTGCTTATTAATGGTCGCCAACAGCACATCTACGGTTACCTGCAAGACTTCCTGTTTACCCCTGAACGAGCTCGGCGCCCGGCTCGATTCCTCTCCGGTGGAGAACGTAATCGGCTCCTGTTGGCAAAGTTGTTTAAGAATCCATCCAATGTGATGGTCATGGACGAACCCACAAACGATCTGGATGCGGAAACGCTGGAACTACTGGAAGAACTCGTCAGCAACTACCCCGGTACCCTTCTGCTGGTAAGCCACGACCGTGCGTTTCTGAACAATGTCGTGACCAGCACCCTGGTCTTTGAGGGGGATGGTTACGTCAAGGAATACGCCGGTGGATATGACGACTACCTCTTTCAGAAATCGTCCGGCCAATCGAGCCCTCAGCTGGTAGAAAACGAGTCTTCGGACACTCCCTTGGACATTGCGAAACCCGCTGAAAAAAAAGCGAAACTGAGTTTCAAAGAGACACGTGAACTGGAAAGGTTGACGGAGGAGATCGCCGAACTTGAAGCGAAGCAGGCCGAGTTGCACAACACGATGGCGGCTCCCGATTTCTTCAAACAGGACGGCCCCGCCATTGCCACTGCAACAGACAAGTTGCAACAACTGAAAGAGAAGTTGGAAGCAAAATACGTCCGTTGGGAAGACTTGGAAGCACGTGCATAGACGTGCCATGCGGTCATGCTCCAGCATTCATGGAAGCGATCATTTCGTCGTACTGTTTCCAAGAGATGCCGATCGGCAATACCGTCACCTTGCCGGTATAGGCGGTGCTGGCCGGATTGGAGAACCCTTTCTTTTTCGCCACAAAGGTCACCGTCTCCTGAGCCCGGATAGTTGCCCCCAGCGGTTCACCTCGATCACAGTCCAATCCTGAAGGAAGATCGATCGCCAGAATCCGTTGAGAATGTTGATTAACGATGGGAATCAGTGAAGCGAATGGTTCTCGAACTTCCCCTTTGATTCCCGTTCCCAGCAGAGCATCGACTACCCAGTCGGCAGTCTCCAGATGCCGCTTTACACTCGTGAAGTTGATCGCTTCTGGCTCTTGATCGTTAAAGACGACCATAGGAATTTCCGCAGCCTGACAGATCTCATAATTCGTCAGTGCGTCTCCCGATAGCTGCTCAGGATCGGCGAACAGAAGTACTTGCACGGCATTGCCGGCAAATTGTAAGTGTCGCGCGATAACGAATCCATCGCCTCCGTTGTTTCCTTTCCCCACACACACGACGATGTTGCGACCCCCTTGGAAAGCGGGTTCCCTAAGTGTCTCGAAATATCGGACCGTATTCAGTCCCGCATTTTCCATCAGGACAATTCCGGGGATCTGATATTGCACAATTGCGGTCTGATCGACCTGTCGAACCTGCTCTCGAGTGAGATAAATCGATTCCTCCATAGTGACGAATTCCTATTCTGTTTATAGCAATTGTAGCGATTATACGGGACACCGCAGGAGTCACAGGACGTGTCGAGCAATTGTACCCACCAATCCAAATGAATTCATCTGCGCGATTACAGCGATTGGCGCGAAGAAGTCTCTACAAACCTGCAGGAACTGATCCGTAATTCGAATCGCAATTTGTCGACGCCTGTTTATTTGTTACGATTTGATTGGGAATTATGTAAATCCGACCCATAACCGTCCTCTGGCTAAGGTCAGGATGGTATGAAGTCTGTATGAAAACCGCATTCTCATGCAAGAATGACAAGTCGAAATTGAAATAAGGAGCTCCTCTCCTGATGTTCTCATGAAGCCGCTTGCAGAATAAATTCATTATCGAGGAGACAACGGGTTGCTAAAACAGTATGCCGATCACTGGGCTCTAGTGACGGGAGCTTCTTCCGGAATCGGAATGGAGTTTGCGCGGGCTCTCGCTGCGCGCGGCATGCACCTTGTATTAACAGCCCGGCGACGAGATGAGCTCGAAGCACTCGCCGAAGAACTGCACACGCGCCATGGCACTCGTTCGCTGATTATTCCGGGCGATCTGGCCGATCCTGATTTTCCGCAACAATTGATCTCCGAAACGAAGCGTCAGAAGATTGCGATCGAACTGCTCGTGAACAACGCCGGCTTTGGCATGGCGGACACGATTGAAAACACCGACCGCGAACGTGTTCTGGAGATGTTACAGGTGAACATGTCGGCCCTGACCAACCTGACGTACCTTGCCCTACCCGATCTGCTTGAACGAGGACACGGAGCCGTACTGAACGTCTCCTCTATCTCTGCTTTTCAGCCGGTCGCTTATATGCCTGCGTATTCTGCATCGAAGGCCTACATTCTTCACTTCAGTGAAGCACTCTGGGCCGAAGCTCGCTCACGCGGCGTAACCGTGATGGCGCTTTGCCCTGGTGTCACCACCACCAACTTTTTTGAAATCGCTGGTGTCGGTGGATGGCTTAAAAAACATCGAGCACATGCCCCAGATTACGTGGTACGGATCGCCCTCAAATCACTCGATAAGCGGCGACAATATGTCGTTCCAGGTATTCGTAATTACCTGCTTTCACTGGCCTCTCGGATTGCCAGCAGACGAACCGTCGTGCAAGGCTCAATGAAGTACTTCCGTCCCCGCAAGAAGAAGAAATCGGACGATAAGTAAGCAGTTTGAGGGAAGCGAATGCGGACCGATCAGCTTTCTTCGCCGTCGATATGCACTTGACGGCTCTCAATCGTCAAACGGCCCGAAGCAAATAAACGAATCGCTTCGGGATACGCTTCGCACTCCGCTTTAAAAACACGAGCGGCGACCATATCAGGGTCATCCGTGGAATACACGGGCACTGTTTGCTGGACGATAATCGGTCCATGATCGTAATCATTGTCGGCGAAATGCACGGTGCAACCAGTCACCTTGACCCCTCGAGCTACCACCGCCTCATGAACATGATGCCCGTAGTACCCTTTACCACAGAATGCAGGAATCAGTGCCGGGTGGATGTTCATAACTCGGTGGCGATAGTCATCGGGAACTTCCAGTAGAGAGAGATAACCGGCCAAAGTCACCAGATCAATCTGAGCCTCGCGGAGTCGATCAAATATAGCCGCGCTGAAGGAGCTGACGTCGGCGAAATCTTTTCGGCAGATCACTTCAGAGTGGATACCCGCTTTTTCTGCCCGTGCAATCCCCGTAATTCCCGGTCGACTGGCAATCACCAGTGGAACTTCGATATCCAGTTGGCCGGCCCGCTTTTGCTCCAGAAAATTGAGGAGCGTCGTTCCTCCGCCGGAAATCAATACCCCCACTCGCAGGGGACGGTCCAGAGTTTTTTGCAGGGGTCGTTGGACGGTCATAGAATCATTTCCGCAAACAGAACTAACTTAAAGAAGAAGAGTGGGGGCGGCACCACGATGTGGCACATCAATCCGATGAATCGGGACGTTCCTCGGTATTCTCGTTCAGTGCAGGTAGTTGATCCGGCAAGCTCGATTGAACTACCGACTTTGGTTTTTTGCGAAGACCGGTGTAGAGAATCCATCCCATCACGATCATAACGAATACAAATGCCCCAAGGAAAAAGTAGATTCGCTTCTCAATCAGGCCGGGATCAATTCGGGTCGGCAAAGGTTCCAGTGCCCCCGCCAGAATCATGGGGGCCAGTCGTGTCGTATCCTGGGCCGGGTAACCGTAGAGTTTGAAAAAGTACCCCGTCACTCCGATTCGGTAGTTCAGATTATCACCTAAGGACATGCCCGTTCCTGGCGGTACAGTGAAGACCACGACGATCGGATTCGACTGGCCACTTTCCGGGTAGATCCACGCTTCATAAAGAGTCTTGATCCCAAATTCGTTTTCGCCCGCTGCATACTTCACGATACGTTGGGCATAGCCCGTCTGGGTAATAATCTGCCCACGATATTCTACCGGATTTTTGAACAGATCGGCGAAAGGAGGGTGAGTAAACTGCTGAAACTCTGGATGATCCTGCTGTCGATTCTTCCAGAAATCGCGGGCTCGTTTAATCGATGCCGTCGCGTCCTCGTGAGCAACTGTATACAAAAGTTGATAATACGCCGCGCTTTCCTGTGGAGGAATTCCCATCGTTCGATCCTGAACAGGGTCCAGCAGGGACGCCATATCAATCTTTATTGAAGCATCTTCCAGCTGTTGCGCAAAAAGTGTCGAACAGGTCAGAAGCGAAAAGACGAGGGCGCGGAAGAGAAACTTCATAGGATAGACGAGCATGGAGCTAACGGTCAGTCGGAGATAGTACGGGAACAACAAACTGTGCAATCCACAGTGTTTAGGCATTATTCAAGGGCCTTTAAATTACAATGAGTGCTAATGGAGCACCTGAACGAGCTAAGCGATCGTAGCAGATTGACGGGCGAGCATACCAAAATCGGGCTCACCTCCCGAATTGGCCCACATTGACACCCGAACCGGTTTTCCTATAATTCGCTCCTAAGAGATACAAGTTAAAGTCAGCAACGAGATTGTGTGTTTTACCGCTTTCCTGTAAACAGGGTAGGTGGCTAATCGCCACTCAGCGCTCACAATCCGGTATAGATAACGTTAAACAGAAGCGATTGGAGATCATAGTATGGCCGGGAATGTTCTGGAATTTTCCGATGACAAATTTCAGTCTGACGTAATGGATGCCGATCAACCGGTGCTGGTTGATTTCTGGGCTCCCTGGTGTGGACCTTGTAAAATGCTGGCTCCGACGATTGATGAAGTCGCCAACCAGTACGAAGGACGCGTTCGCGTCGGCAAAATGAATACCGATGAGAACCACGTTACCGCAACTCAGCACGGAATCAGCGCGATTCCGACTGTCATCCTCTTCAAAGGGGGAGAAGTTGTGGAACGATTCGTAGGAGTGACTCCCAAAGAGAAATTCGCTGAGAAAATCGACAGTCATCTCTAAGAGAACATTATTGATAAGTTGATTCCGGCAACTGAATAGCTTGTTCTTGATCTGGAAGATCGAAAAGGAGCTGTTTACAAAGAGGAAGGGCGCGTTCGAGAAGAGCCGGAGCCCGATCATTTATGGTGTTTAGCGCCCCTTCCTGATAGTCATTAAGTGATTTAGTAATTCACTTCGGCCTCTGGCTTGATTCGATGAAATATTGAATCGGTCAGATGCTTTCTTTTATTTAAGCATGCTCCCGGGAAAGGACTCCCACATGAGCGAACGACCCGCAGCCAATTCCCACAAGTCCGAATTAAAACAAACCGCCTACGCGGAAGGGCAGTCTACTGCCCCGCGCCGGGTTGTGGATGGTACGGCCATCGGCGGTTATCGTCTTGATAATGCCCACGCCGAATTCAGTGACGCTAAGTCGAACGGGCCTCATTTTTCCGCAGCCAGAGTACCGGCTTCTTCTGCTCCCCTATCGGGCGAGACGAAATCGATTGCCGCATCGGAACGGGAACTACAGCTTCAAGCCCGGCAGATCTCGCAGCATCTGCGCTCGCAATTCGCCGAACTGGACCGTCGCGAAAAGAACCTGAACGAGCAAATGTCGGCTCTTGATCAGGAACAGCGCGCCGCGCGGCTGCACATGCAACAGCTTGAAAACGAAGTGCTGGATCGGGAAGCCTCGTTACGTGGGAAAGAGATCGAGCTGGAACAGCGACTGCGCAAATGCGAACAGCTTGTCGGTGATCTCGATCAGAAGCGTGGAGAGCTCGACGAAGAGTGGCAGAAATTCGAACAGAAACGGAACTCCTACCAGGAAGAGCTGAAGCGGGAACTGCTTCAAAACTGGAATGCACTTGATGGACGCACAAAGGAGCAGCCCGCCGCACCGGCGCCTGTCGTAAGTAGCGTCCCCGCTGAGATTGACCCTATCCAGCTGAAGGAAAAACTGGCTGCCGCCGAAAAGCAATTACGGTCCGAGTTGGAAGCCGATCTGGAGTTCGAACTGCAAGCACGCGCAGCCGAACTACAGCATCAGTTAAAAGCGGAAAAACAGCGTTGGGAAGAACAACGGGAGGCAGAATACACCGAGATCGAACGCGAACGAGCGTTGACGGCCGAAGCGACTCAGCGGGCACAGGATCAACTGGAAGAATTACGGATCGCCCAGCAGACAGAGTTTGAAGCGCTTCGAGAAAAAAATCAGCTGACATTGGAAGAACGCCAGCGGATTCTTAAAGAGGAATTTCAGTCGGAACGAGATGTCTATGCGACTCATCTGGATGAGGCGCGGCATCAGATGCATGAATTGCAAATGAAGCTGCAACAAACCGAATTGCAGCTGAAATCGCAGGCCTCTCGAAATCGAGTTCTGGAAACCGAAGTCGAACGATCTCAATCCAATTCGCAAAACGAACAAACGATTCAGAAAGAGGAGTTGGACGCTTCGATTCTGGCAATCGAACAGGAATACGAGTCGGAACTCAAATCAAAAGAAGCAGAATGGGAATCCAAACTTTCGGCCCAATTCGCTAAACAGCTGGAAGAGCAGAAAGCGATCTGGCAGGAGAAACAGGAAGACGAGCAGGCTGATTTGTGGGCTGAACTGGAAGAACAGACCGCCCGTTCTCAACGCCTGGACGAAGAACTCAGCGAGTTACGCAAACAGTACACTGAGCTGAAGCGGGAACTCGAAACCCGTCCCGCCCTTCCCTCTTCATCTTCCGAGGGCGCAGTAAACGATCTCGATAGCGAACGAGAAGAACTCCTGAAGCTGCGCAAAGAACAGACGATGGCGGAACAGCGATTACGGTTCCGCGAAGATCATCTCCATAAGATGCGCGAGGAACTGGAGCAGCAGCAGAAAGAACTGAAGCTGACCCACCAGAAAATCGTGGTGGAAAAACAGGATCTGCATCAGAGCCACTCTTTACAGTCACAACAATTGAAACGGTACCGGGGAATCCTGGAAAAACGGGAAGAGTCTCTCGAGCGAGAGCAAAAAACGCTGGAAGAGATTCGTGAATTTCTCGAAGGAGACGTTAACAAAGAAAAAGCTCAGCTGGGCACCGAGCGGGCCGACTGGGAAGCACAGCGTTCTGCGGATCAGGAAGACCTGCGACGACAGGCTGAATGGCTTAAGAGTGAAACGAAATCCCTGCAAGAGCGTAAAGAACGATTGGACGAACTCCGCTCGGAGCTGGAAGAAAAACATCAACTCAATCTGGAACTGCAACTCGCCATCGAACAGATTCGTGTCGAAGTCAGTGATCAGATGGGAGAAGAAGAAGGGGAACGCCGGATCGAAGAAGCCCGTACCCAACTGGCCAAGCTACTCGATCATGACCGCGAAGAAATCGCATTGCTCCGTCAGGACCTCGACCAGGATGTACTGCACTTTGAGCAGGACCGGGAAGGATTCCAGAATGAGAAGTTCAAACTTCTATCAACCCTGGAGCAACAACGGGAAGAGCTGAACAATCGCCAGGAAGAATTGCAAAGCGAACTGGAAAACATCCGGTCTCGTGAACTTGCCTGGAGCAACGTACGCGAAGGCTGGACGAAAGAAAAGCTGGAAGCCGAATCCGTAATCCGTAGCCTACTGCAGCAACTGTCGGATCAACACGACAGTTCTGGTTCTATTCCGGAGGACGACTCGGCAGAGGAAGCGGACACGCTCCCGACGATATCCGTCGAAGACCTCCGAAATAGCATCAAGATTCAACGCCCCGCTTAACCAGCCAGCTTGGAAAAAACGAATCTTGCCTGATATCCAAATCTATCCTGAAACCCGGTTGTGGCTGAATTCGAGGCTACAACACTAAGGATTACTTCACCCATCAGAGGGTTTCTGGACCGCTTAAAAATTGAAAGCTCATCCGAAAACGATTTCGGATGAGCTTTTTTTGTTCGGTAAACGGCGAACTGTTTTACAAATCATTCGCGTCTATTTACGCGACACTGAATCGCGTACTCATGGTTGAGAGTTCAATGTCGATCAACTCACGGGCAAGCTCCCCAGTTGACTGAGGACGTCGCAGAGGTTGTTTCGCCAATAGACGATTGGACAGGTCCACCATTTCGACTGTCGCCAGCGGACAAAACCGACGCAAGGTGGGTGGCAACGACTCGCGCTGCTGCTGTAGAACGTCTTCGAAGGACGTCTCTCCCTGAGCATAAAACGGCAATCGGCCAGTCAGCATGCGATAGAAAAGCACGCCGATCGCATAGATGTCCTGTAACAGTGGATTTGTCCGACTGCGAGTGAGCGCTTCCGGTGCAAGGTATTCTGGTTCATCCATCAACGTCGTGTGAGCGTTAATAACGTCGTGATCACTCAGCTTGCGGGCGAAAGCGAGGTCGATGAGTCGAATCTGTTTGAATTCATCGATGAGTATATTCTCTGGTTTCAAATCGCCATGGGCGAATCCGGCCGCTTCCAGCTCTCCGAGAGCATCGACGATCTGGCGTGTAATCCAGACTGCCTCACCGGCGTTCAACGGTTTGCTGGTCGACAGACGTTCTTCCAGGCTGACCCCCGGGAACCATTCGAAGATCAGGTAGGGATGTTTCTCTTTCAGTTCGCTGTGTACCAGTTTGGGCAGATGAGGACTGTCAATCTGTACGGCAACCTGCGCTTCATTCTCCAGGAACTGCCGAGCCGAATAGTCATTGAGCCATTCCGTACGCAGTTGCTTGAGGACGTAGTCCTTCTGGCTGTCGCGACCGCGGAGTTTCCACAGCTCTGTGAAGGTTCCCCGCCCGACGGACTCGATGAGGTCAAATCCAGGAGGAGGAGTGAATGTCTCTTTGGTATTCCGGGAGAACAGATAACTGAGCATTTGTTTCGTCTCAACACGTAAAGGTACACGAATACTTACTCTATTAAGCATCGACTGTATCGATTACGCAGGTTGAGCCGATTTTCTGGTCAGCCAGCGATTCCCGGCTATTCGACTGTCAGCATCCCATTCATGACCATCCAGTGCCCCGGGAAAGTGCAGAGGAAAGGGTAATTACCGGGCGTCTCCGGAGCCCGAAAGAAGATCGACATCTCCTCCTGCGGAGAAACCACATCCGTGTAAACCAGGACGCGTTCTGATTCCGGGATGTATTGCCGAATAACAGCCTCCGGGTCGGCGATCAACCGATTGGCCATCTCCCCCACTTCTTTCAGTGCCCCAGGTTCAACGAGAGCCCAGTTGTGTGGGACGACATCCGGATTCACGAGTTTGAGCTCCAACATCTCTCCCGCTTTGGCAGAGAGGCTGCGCGTTTCATACGACAGATTTTTGCCGGTACGCAACACGATTTGACGAGCGTTCGGAACAGGTTGTTCCCACGGGTTAGTAATCTTCTTTGTCGAAAGTGTCAGGTCGAACAGAATCGGATGTGCGGCTATCGTCTTCTTCCGAGGTTCGTAGCCAGAAAATTTCGTGAAGGGTTCATCGAGTTGATGCACCGTCAGAAAGAGGTCGAGTCCATCCGCCGGCTCTTGCGTCTGTTCATTCACGTGCATTCGTAATTGCAATTGGTTCACGGGTTGAAGCTCGGGGATCTCCAGAAAGAGTAGCTTCTCCTCGGCAAGCACATGGGCGGAGGCGATCTCCAGTACATCGTGCCCTTTGGTTCCGAAGTGGCTCGGGGAGTATTCGGGCGAACCATACGCCTGGCTGTATCGGTAGTTCCAGCACTGAGCTAAATGAGACTTGGTATTTTCGGCAATTTCCCGGTCGATTTCACTCGTAAATTCAATCAGGATTCCGTTTTCAAAAACATGAAATCGTTTGGGCAAGTTCACAGGTTTATTGGTGTAACGGACTCGCTGAAAACATCCATCCTGTAAGGCATAACATCCCCAACCCGTCATGCCAGTCACATACAATTGACCATCCAGCGGATGAAACCGACCGCGATGCGCGCCTGATAGAAATTCACCCGGCAACGGGACTATGCCTCCTTGTAACTGACCGTTGACTTCATCTCGTAACAATAAAAAGTGCGATCCGGTTCCATAGGAAAAATGAATCATTTCTCCCTCCAGCGGTCCCCACTTCTGGCTGTCGATATACGTCTGCCCTCCACTTGAGTTATCCAGGCCACGCGGTAGATAGACCAGTGGGAGTGCAGGGGGAACTTCCAGAGGTTGATCGGCGTTAGCCTGTTTGCGATATCCAAAAAAAGGAACCGGATTCGGTGCTGACTCTGTGGCTGTCTGCTTGCTGTTCACGGCGCAAATCATGGAAGCGGGGGTCCATTCCCCTTCGGAACAGGGAACGGTTAATAACCCTTCGGGCGTGAGTCCCAGTCCATCCGGATTACGAAAACCGGTCGCGAGCACTTCAACTTGTTCCCCATCAGGCGAGATGCGAAGTAGTCCTTGATTCCCTGAGGCGGTGTAGAAATTCCCGGCACTATCTCGCTGTAGTCCGCAGATAAAGTCATGCCCGGCATTCGATGTTGTGTAGGCACTGCTGAAGCATTCGTACTGATCCGCTTCGCCATCGTGGTTGTGGTCGTACAATCGAGTGATCTGGTCACGTCCCTGGACGTACATCGCTCCGTCATGGACGACCAATCCTAAAGCATGGTGCAGCCCTGACGCGAATCGTTTCCACTTCGCCGTTGTGCCGCCATTCATAAAGCCATCAGCGAGCCAGACGTCTCCCTGCATCGTGCAAACCAATGCCCGACCATCAGGCAGAAAGGCATGGCCCCCACAGAACAATAGTGCCTTCCACGGATTCTTATACGGTAATTCGATGTTATCGACGGCATACGGTTCTCCATCGCCGAGTTTGATCTCTGTTTCCAGAATCTGCGGCCATTGAGGTTTCCCCGGTTCGATCAGCGATGCCCAATTAGACTTGTTAATCCCGCCCGCGACGACTTGCGTACGCGTGAAGATACCATTAACGACATGCGGAATGTCATACATTTCCACATCGCCAAGACGGTAATGAAATACGACGTGCCGACCATGGCGAAAGAAGCCAAGGTATTTAAACGACTTCGTCGGAGGTTGAGACGGCTCTTTGGCTAAAACAGTTCCATCCAGAATCAACCCATGCATAAATCCATGTCGAACCGAAGAGAATTTGACAAACCCATCTTTCCAGATAACAGGGTAAGAGAGTGTTTCGGGATTGAAACAGGCGGAGAGCTCGCCATGTTCACCCAGACGAACACAAATAGCGCGGGAGATGGTTAAGTCCCCATGATGAAAAATTCCCGCCTGAACGGAACCAAGCTCTGTCTCATTCCAGCGATCGTCGGCCCAGGTTTCTTCTGTTTGGTTTCCCCAGTGGCCGAACTCGCCCCCATCCAACCCCGGATGTCCGGGGATAAGGTGTGGGACTGTCTCCTGTTGCCTGAAGTGCTCCGCCTCTTTGGCATAGAAGTCATATAACCGATCCCGGTTCATATGCTCCTCCCAGTTCGGCCAGTCCTCGGGGGAGAGCGGTCCGCGATCGTATTCGAAACTGGCCGGTCCATGAACGTGCAACCGGGCCATTAATAATTCGACCGCATCGAGTGACGCAGCCTGATCTGTACCCAGAGTCGAGACGAATTGAATCAAGTCGAGTTGTTGTTGGCGCGACATGGCGGAAGTCAGTCCTTCCGGCATGAGTGTACTCCCCGGAATGTGCTCATCGATTTCGTCTGTCGAAATTGTCGTTGTTTCATCCGAGGCGGGATTCTTCAATACGAATTCGTCTTCAGTTTTAGTTGTTAGATACCCGGAGAGAATTTTCCCTTCATCCGTGATGATGGAATGCGAAACGTATTCTGGTTTGACATCACGTTTCGGCCAGAAAATCGATTCCACGATTTCATTCGGTTTGCGATCGACACCAATCTTCGTCAGATCGGGGCCAATGGTGCCGCCATGTTCTCCCAGTTTATGGCAGGAGATGCAGGCCGACTTCGCTGAAGTAAAAACCTCCAGCCCCCTGGCGGCGTCACCTTCTTTTCGCGCTGAGGCGATGTACTCAGACACCACTGCGGGGTCGTATAGTAACTCCACAGGTTTTGCTGCTTCCGGGGAAGCGGGGGATTTGACTGTTCCTGATATACTGTTCCACACAAGCAATAGATTTTCGTCATCGGGCAATGCGTCTGCTGGTGCTGGTGCTTTATCGCTGGTCCCCTTGATGATTTGAACCTGTTGAATTTCACCATTAGTGAAGACTCTTCCTTCGACCAAACGACCAATGCCAAACCCACCTGGGACCGGTGCCTGATTCATAGATTTGACGGGTTGATCTACCACCTGCTTACCATCGATGTACAACCGGACCCGGTTGGGTTCAAATTGCATGGCGATTTCATGCGACTTGCTATCGCAGATCATGGTCTCACTATGAACATGATCGGGAGCATAACCAGGTAGATAAACAGACAGTTTGCCACTTTCGGGTTGCGTGAACAATTCCCAGTGCGTACCCGATCGTTTCTCTTCGTTTGCAAGGAGAATCTGATATCCATTGCTCGGAGCAAGCTGAGCCTGACATGCTATCGTCAGTGGTAAAGTGCGATAAGCGACATTCCCCTTGAGGACATGACCTGCGTTCGCAGGGGGAGCAGTTGATGTCGTTTTTGTGGCGGGCTTTTTCCAGGAACGGTATTTTGGCGGAACTCCGGCCGGGTTCCCCTTCAACTGATTCATCAACCAGTCGAGACCCTCCAGATTATCTTGTAGTCGCAGACGCGTATCCACCGAAGTATCGTGATCGAGAATTCCAACGGGACCTTGCCACCCACTTTGGGCGATGGTGGTGAGCAATTGCAGGTCAAGTTCTCCTGCACCAAGTGGCACAATCTTTTGGCCCTGTTGATCACCACCAGGCACCATTCCATTCAGATTGAGCGTCAATAAATAAGGTTTCATCTTCTGCAATAGCGATTCAAATCGGTCGACGTGCGCATGTCCATGATGCAGGTTGTACACAATACCGACGTTGTCGAGATTCAATTCCTCAATGATTTCGATTTGATTTTCAGGTTCACCAAACCAACCACCGTGGTTGTACAAAGCGACCTGACAGCCTGCTTCGGCGGCGGCCTCGGCAATGGGACGCAAACGTTCGGCTTCCGTTTGAACACGTTGCCTTTGCTCTGCTGCAGAATTCGTCGGTGCTCCACCACCGGTAATCCACAGTTGCGGGTGGACTTCATGCTTACGAAAGATCTCCAGCGTCATTTTAGCTTCTTCATTCAGCACGCCCGGAAACCACCACGCTGTCAGTTCAATCTTTCTGGATTGCAGCGCCTTGATTTCATCCTCGAATGTTGGCACATGCTCGGCTCGATAATCGTAAGCGAGTCGCTGGATGCCCAACTCGGCCAGCATCGCCGCGCGTGCTTCCGGCCCCCGTCTTTCACTATCAAAAGGGACCACACACCAGGCGACCAGGTTGTCTCGGTTAAAGAGATCGAGCTTAAACACCTCCTCCGACCGTGTAGATGAAAAAGAAAACAAGGCAATCAAAAAGGCGAAAACTAATCGTGTGCTGACGCGACCGGGCATAATTCCAATTCCATCAAATAAAGCTGCCGGGGAACACTATATTGCATCAATTTATGTGCAAAAGAACTGATTCAAAGAGTTAATATTCAAACTATTGTACGACGCGGCTAAATACCATTATCATGGTCGGAATTCATGGACAGATTGTCAGAACATATTTAATAACTTAGATTCGCGATTTCGTCATGGAAACCCATTCCTCTGATTCACCTTACTTATATTCTTTTGATCCATGGCCTGACATCGAAGTTCATACCGAATGGGGTGAGACTGGTACCGCACTTGCCAGTGAAAGAGGCGACTTGGTCGTAATCGTGGATGTACTTTCATTTTCGACGACACTGGCAGTTGCTTGCGGTCATGGCGCGACTATTCTCGTCTATTCCACTGAAGAACTCGAAATAATGGGAGGTCGCGACCAAGCAACAAGAGACTTGAATGCCGAAATCATCTCTAGAACGAGAACCTCTGATCCAGCGTTTTTTTCTCTCTCACCAGCTAGTTTGTCACGGTGCCCGAACGGAACTCGTTTAATTGTGACATCACTGAACGGAGCCCGTTGTGTGGCTCACGCAGGAGCCAGGCTTCCCAGCGTCATCGGTTCGCTGAGAAACAAAACAGCTACTGCCCGATACATAATTCACCTCTTGCAAACAAACCCGAACATCCAGCGAGTTACTCTCGTTTCCTGTGGAGAACATTGGTCATCTATTCTTCCCGAACAGAATGGATGGCGTCCGGCACTTGAGGACCAGATCGGCGCTGGTGCTATTGTGTCGGAGTTGGGCGAATGCGGCTTATCCCTCTCAGCGGAATCACAATCAGCCAATGCTATATGGCAATCTGTGAAATCGGAGATTTCGGAGGCATTGCTGTCGTCAGTAAGCGGACGGGAACTCGTAGAGAAAGGCTTCCAAGAAGACGTACTATTGGCTGCCGAAGTCGACAATGAAAAATTTGCCGTCGTCGAAACCAAGCCGGGAAGTCGCGAGTTTAAAGCGTTCCACTAAGTTCGAGACATCCCTGTTACCAGGGGGCTTCCATGCCTTCGACGATCTGGCGGGCGAGGCCGTCGACGGCGTCTTTAGTGGCAGTGGCGAGGCTGTGGCCCACTTCCGGGGCGAACTCGGCGTTGGCGATCAGGTGCGTCGTCTGTCCATTCAGGGGGATCGTGTTCTGCGAAATGACCTGCCCTGTTCGGGCATCTTCCCATTTCATTTCGACGGCCACAGAGAGCTGCAGTTCCCGTGGATCGTCAAACGAGGTTTCACCCAGGACATCTTTGCGAACTTCGACAATCGTCCCGACCAGTCGTGTGTCGGCGTAGGGTTCTTTCGCCAGACGAAGATGCGACTGGGATTGAATCTCTTTTTGCACCGCTTCGGTCAATTGATACTCGAGACCACGCCGATAGCTGTTCGTTTTGAACATCGGGACGGCGACCGTCCGGTACTGAGGAGGATGCGGTGAACCGACGCGATAACCGCAACCTGCCGCGCTTAATAAACCAATCAGGAACACCATCGCGCAACATTGCCGTACGCCGACCCGACGAAAGATATTTTCTTCCGGACAGAGGAACAGGACGATGTGTCGGAGACGGGTTAACATTCGTGGCTGGGTACTTTATGGAGCAGATTTCTTATTCAGATTACTTTTAACAGTGCCCTGACTACAGTAGTTGACGAATAAATTCCTCTTCTTCAGAATCCGGGGCGGATTCAAACTCAGGGACGAGTCGTTCTGCACCTTCCGGTTTATCAGGAACGGCCTGAGGTTCTTCTCGTTTTTTCCAGGGGAACCAGCTTCCGCCCGATTTCTGAGGCTGTTCGGCTGTCTTGTTCGAAGCTTCCCACTGCCGCTGATCCCCTGCGGATGGAGAGCCTTCTTTCAGTGGTTTCGCGTCGTTCATCTGATCCTGACTGAACGGTCGTGGGATCGAAGGTAAGCGAAGTTCGCGTGAAGGTGATTCTACGTTTTCACCGAGCTGAGCCAGTTTCTGCCGCGCCAGGTCAGCCGATTCCGAACTGGGATACCGACGAAGAAGTTCGCGACATTGAATCTGAACCGCTTTCGGGTTCTTTTTCTTTTCCCAGAAAAGCGCCTTTTGCCATTCCTTGCGAGCTTCTTCTTCGTAAATCATGCGGAGTTCTTCTTTGAGCATTTCCTTTTCAGGCAGGTCTTTGAAGATTCGCAGTGTGCTCTCTTTCAAGTCGCGAGCGGCCAGCAATTGTTGACCATCGTATTCTGGACCCTGGTAGGCGACCAGCTTGGCATGACTGCCGAAGACGAACGCATTCTGGAAATGAGGGCTGTCTGGATATTCGTTTCGTATAATAGTAAAGAAGTTGTCCGCTTCGACGTAATCTCCTTTTCGTAGATAATAACTGGCCGTCATCATTAGGGCGTCATCTGCCAGGGGACCCGTTGGATCCTTCAGCCAGACGGAACGGAGTGCTTCAATCGCACGTCCGTCGGTGTCGAAGTAAGGTCGCGATCGATCTCGGAGGTTCGGAACGAGAGCATATCGCTGACTGAGTGGTTTCTCGCGATTCTTGCGGGCAGAATCTTCCGCTGTCGCCAGCGCAGGTTGTTTACCCGGTTGTTCGAAATCGACCTGTTGAATTTCATTCGGGGTGACGATCTCTTCGAAGTTCAACCAGTATCGGCCAATCTGGAAGAGTCGCTGCGTTGTTTGTGTCGTGTGGCGTGTTGACGGATAGGCATTCAGCAGCTCGTCAAAACTGTCCTGTGCCTGCGGATACCGTTTCTGTTGAAACTGGCATTCGGCCATCATGAACATACTATCTTCCTGCAGCGCACCATCTTTCGTCGCTTTGGAAAGTTGTTTGAAGGCCTTTTCCGCTTCGGAGAACTTACCCTCATCGTGCAACTTCGAGGCACGTTTATATTCCGGATTTCGTTCGGAGAAGGCGTACCCTCCCGTGGAACCTGTCGAGGAACCCCGCGCGCCGATCGGCAGAATGCGTTCAAGAGGCCCTTTAATATCATCGGTCGAGGCCAATTCGTCCGCTGTAGCGCGGTTGCGAAAACCCATGCGGCTCATGTCGAGACCAGTACGGCAGCCACTCATACCACCAAGTAATGTCATCATTGACACCGCGGCAATGAGAGCGGATCGACTGATCGTCAGTAGATGCTTCATTATGTTATCCATTGTCATCCATAACACGGATCCAGTTACCGGCGGTGGGCTATCTAAGTGTTGACCTGCTGGCATCAATGCCAGACAGCACTCAGGGGGACATCAACATCCATGTTGATCATCCGGTAGATCTTTCACCTCCAGATTATCGGCTGTGAAAAACCAGATTACAGGTTCATTTAAAAATTCAGGAGTCAGTATCTGTCTCTGGAGACAGTAGTCAGTAAATTCAATATCGGTCAAAGTCGAAGGTATCGGCTCATTTTGGAATCGCGTCCCATAACATACCGAATCGAGGCTGTCACAACCCGCCGCATTTCGGCGTATTGTTTGTCTGATATCTGTAAATTCTTCATCGACCCTCCGTTTTCCTCGGAGAGACGCCTAAGAATCGCCAGCGTACCAGTTTGAATTTCAGGTTGAGATTGGTGTTCTCTTTTCTGACATTCTCTACAAATCAGTCCTCCTTGAGACACCCAGAATCCAAACCGGGCATCTCCTGCTTCCGCAGGTTTTCCGCATGCCATACAGGCATCGAATAAAGGAAGATGACCTGTCTCACGTAACAGGGCCAGCTCGAACTTTAACAAAGTTATCTTGTGATCCGGTTCATCCGACAGGCTGCTCAGGGTCCGTACAGCGATGTCGTACAATTCCGGATTCGGGTCGTATTCTTCTGTGAAACTGGAGAGCAATTCAGCGACGTAATAGCCACCATACAAGCCCAACAGGTTCCGTCCGTTTGGCTTAAACCGTTGCTGCAATTGAGCTTCGGTTAATATATCCAGTCCAGACGAGGATTTGCGGATGAAGACTATCCGACATACGGCCAACAGGTCAATAGCAGCCTCGAAGGGACCTTTTAGCCGTTTTGCCCCTTTTGCCACGGCGGAGATTTTACCGAAGTCGCGTGAAAAGAAGGTGACGACCTTGCTCGACTCGCTCCAGTCCGCCAGCCGGATGATCATGGCGTCCGTTTTTTCACTCGACATGGTGTTCGCTCGACTTGGAAAGTCATCTATTTCAAAGAGTAAGGAAGAATTCAATACGACTCTCGACAATTCAAGCAAGTGCGCCTTGCCTCTGCGGGTATCGGTCGTGAATTATAGAAGAGGCCCCTCAATTCACCTACCCAGACAACCTCCCCTGGAGACACTATGTCGACTTTCAGAAAAACATTTTTAGTATGCCTGCCTGTGGCGCTGCTGGCTGGCAGCCTGTTCTTTTCTTCCGGTGCCGACGCAGAACCGAAACCAGCCGGGAATACTCCAGCAGATAAAATCGAACCAGGCTCCCAACTGAAACCAACCGAGCTGGACGGAATCCGCAAAGTTCATCAGTTCGGTCCGACCTTACTGTGTGGTCAACCTGACAAGGAAGCCCTGAAGAATGCGGCGGAAAATGGAATCGAAGTGGTTATCACACTCCGCAAAGAATCTGAGATCAATTGGGACGAAGCCGATTACGTCGAGAGCCTGAGCCTGAAATTTCACCAGTTGGGTTTCCAGCTTCCCGAATCGCTCTCCGACGACATTCTGGACAAGTCTCGGGAACTGCTTCGAAATACGGAGGAATCCCCAGTGATGCTGCATTGTGCCTCAGCGAATCGAGTCGGAGCTGTCTGGGCCGCGCATCGCGTTCTGGACCATGGTGTCGATTGGCAAACCGCAATGAAAGAGGCTAAGCAGGTCGGCTTGCGAAATCCCGGCTATGCAGAACAGGTACAGGATTACATCAAACGCAAACAGGTCGATTCAAACGCTGAGAGTAAGTGAGTTCGTCCCCTGGGAGGAAAGTTACTGGGCGACTAGAGCGCATTCCAGATAACCATAGAGTGTTCTGGCGGCGTAGCCTGCTGTATTTAAGTGCTTTTCGGGAACGAGAGCCGCCACACTTATCCTGGACAGGATCTAATTATCGCGTGACACGGCGTCTGACTGATTCTCTTCGGGGGACTCCTGCTCCGATTTTGTAAAGTCCACACGCTGAGCCGATTGCGGGACGAATTCGTCAATCAGCTTCATAATGGGTTGCTCTTCTTTACACGAGCAGCGGACCGTCGTCATGTCACCGGGTCGGCGGGCTTCGCGTTTGCAGACAGGGCATTTCCACACTCGGCGGACGTCAATTTTGTTGCGAAAATCAGGACCTTTGATGGCCTCTCTCCTTGTCAGCCGCGAAGGGACTTGTCAGTCTAATTTCCAAAGCGTTACGATCGCAGCCCGGGTATCCCACAGCTATCAGAACGACATTGAAGAACAAATAAAGTAGGACTATGAAAAACGACCTGTTGATGGTGGCCCGAGGTTTTTTAATGGGCGGAGCCGATATTATCCCGGGGGTTTCCGGCGGCACCATCGCCTTGATTGTCGGCATTTATGAACGGCTTGTAAAGGCGATCAGTCATTTTGACCTCACCTTGCTCGGCCATCTGAAACGGGGCGACTTCGCCGCGGCGGTCGAACATGTCGACTTGCGGTTTCTGGCGACGTTGTTCCTCGGAATTGGAACCGGCATCGTCAGCCTGGCGAGCCTGATGCACTACCTGCTTGAACATCAGCAGCAACATACGATGGCCGTGTTCTTCGGGTTGATTCTCGGCTCCAGTCTGATTGTGGCTCGGTTGATTCCGGAAAAAAAAGCGGTTCACGGCATTTGCCTGCTGATCGGAATCGTAGTGGCCTATGGCATCGTGGGACTGCCGATGTTTGACAATCCCCCTGAGCACGACTGGTACTTCTTCTTCTGTGGCGTGATTGCCATCTCCGCGATGATTTTACCCGGCATCAGCGGTTCCTTCATTCTGTTGATCCTGGGGACCTACCACACCATCACCGGCTACCTGCGTGCGATGCTGGGTGGGAGCATCGAATTAACGCAACTCGGTTCTCTGGGTTGGTTTGCTCTGGGGGCCCTCGTCGGTTTGATCGGCTTCAGCAAGATTCTCCGGTGGCTGCTCGAACGCTATGAAATGCTGGTGTTGGCGACGTTGTGCGGATTTATGCTGGGATCGCTTCGCCGTATCTGGCCTTTTCAAGTCGATCGCACGCCTGAAGAATCTGAGTTCAAACTCAAAGTCTTCGAGAACACGTTTCCAGACTTATCCGCAGGCTCGACTTGGTTTTCGCTGCTGCTGATGTTGGTCGCCTTCGGTGCAGTGATCCTGCTGGACAGAACGCAGAGGAAATATAAGAAGCAAGAACAAATCGAAAATCTCTGATTTCCTTAGCGCGCGAATACTTCGCGAACGGGGGTTCTGAATGTATCGATTAAACCAATTCTGCTGAATTCTCCTGTTGTGTCGCGCCGGTATGTCCGATGAATAGGTTGACTCGTTTCTGTAACAGTAACCTGCCACAGTCATCTATCCTTTAGGGGAAGCTGGCACTCATCCTTACGGCAGGATCACTGACTTTTACCCTACACGTTACAGCACGAGAAACTGCTTCTGGAACCCGGTCAGGTATTAAGTTCCTCCCGGATAACGCATAAAACCAGGTCAAACGCCGGTTTCAGAGCAATCTAATTTCATTCGGGGACGATTGTTTAAGGAGTCTCAGTGATGCACAGGCAGATCTGTCTTGCGGGAATGGTATTGTTAGCTGGATTGTCTACTGCCTGGTTCGGAGCCTCTAATGCGGAAGCTGCTAAACCGGGACAACCTACGGACTGGCAACGGTTCTATCATTATCCGTACGTTTATTATCCCCATACGTTCCAGCAACCGATCGAGTACGACCACATGTACTACAAATATCCGATGGAACGTCGGATTCCGGTCTACAACAAAGGCTGGTACAACCCGATGATCGAAGGACGTCCTTATTATTCTGGTCATCACTTTATTCTCGACCAACTGTAGGCTGCTGACGGTCGGAGGTTTCAACTACGATCCAAAGATCAGCTAATTACAGACAAAAGCACTGTTGAATCATTCAACAGTGCTTTTTTTATTCGCTTGTGAAATAGCACTCGAATCGGTATCACAGTACGAAGACTTTTTCAGTACAGGATGCCGTCTGACATGAACAGCCCCGAGATACCCGAATACGACGAACCGATCTTCCCACCGGAGGCGACTGGGCGCACCGAAGTGGCTGGCCAGAGTATCGATGAGGGAAAAGGCCGCATCTTTCCTTGCGAAGGTTGCGGTGCCGACCTCAAGTTCAACATTGGACAACAGGAACTCATCTGTCCCTTTTGTGGATACTCCAAGCAACTCGTCTGGGATGATGACGAAACCATTGCCGAGCAGGATTATGCCTCCATGCTCGATCAGCTGGCCACCTGGAAACTTGAAGGTGAAGAGACCCCAGAGGACGAACATGCTGGCGAGCAAGAGATTCATTGCGAATCCTGTGGTGCGTACGTCATTTTCGTTGGTAGTCTGACCAGTACCAGCTGCCCCTACTGCTCTTCTCCACTACAGCGGGAAGATGGTCACAAAGCACCTAAGCGAATACCCGTTGACGGCATGCTCCCCTTTCTCGTCACTCGGCAAAAGACGGAACAAAATCTGAAGCAATGGGTGTCCAGCCTCTGGTTTGCACCGAATGATTTCCGGAAGCAAGGCATCAAAGGAAACTTCGAAGGCGTATATCTGCCGTATTGGACATTCGACTCGATGACCTTCACCCGTTACAGCGGGGAACGGGGAGACCATTACAATGTCACTACCGGTTCCGGGAAAAACAGACAAACGGTTCGCCGTACTCGCTGGAGTCACGCGTCCGGTTCCTTCCAGCGATTTTTTGACGACACACTGATTCTCGCTGCTCGGGAAATGAACCTCAGTCTGGTGCAGCAACTCGAACCCTGGCCACTGCACCAATGTGTCCCGTTCCGTCAGGAATTGCTGGCGGGATTATTCTCGCGAACTTATGAAGTCGAACTGGATGAAGGATTTGTCGCCGCACAATCACTCGTAAGAGCACGATTGAAAGCAGACGTTGAAAACCGGATCGGAGGAGATACGCAGCGTGTTCACGATATGGATGTCGTGCATGATGCGATTACATTCAAACATCTCCTACTCCCCGTCTGGTTGATGCCGTATAAATACAAAGGCGAGCTGTACCAGCTGATGGTGAACGCCGCGACAGGTGAAGTGACTGGCGAACGACCCTACAGCTGGGTAAAAATTGCTTCCTCTATTCTGGCTGGGTTACTTGTGGTGGGGGCCGTTCTTTTGCTGTCCCAGCGTTGATTTGCGACATCAGGCGTGCCAAACGCAGCACTACGTTTTAGTCTGTGGGCAGAAAAACCATCTCACCCTTCTCTACAAATCGTCTCTACCCATGAGTGCTGAACTTCAATTGAAGCGTCAATCGACCCTGCCCCGGCTTGTACTGCTGGAACGCTTGATGGCCCTGTTCACTCTCTTGCTCATCGGATTAACTTGGCCACTCTGGTGGGGAGGCAACGATTTCCCCATGATTCCACTTTTGCCAGGCTTTAGTTCTGCACCTCTAGGGATCGACAGAGGAGTTCTGGGTTTATTGTTGATCTCACTCTGTGGCTTCCTGGTTTTGCCAGGACATCTGCGAGTTCGAAATCAATTACATTACGTCATTCCTCTTCTTCTTTTTCTACTCGTGATTCTAGACCAGCATCGAATTCAGACATGGAGTTATCAGTTTGGTTTTATGTATCTACTGATGGGTTGCGGAAACCGGGCTACCGATGATCTTTCAACAGAGAGTGTCAAAAATAGTGGTCTGACCCCGGAGCGAACGTTCAAGCTGCTTCAAGTTTTTGTTGCCAGCATCTACATTTATTCCGCACTGTCCAAACTGACGCGGCACTTCATCACTGGCGGAGGTTTCTTTCTATCTCGCGGGTTATTAGAACAACTGGGAATCGACACGACCATCCTGTCCTTGGGACAACTGACCTTCATTACGACGCTGCTTCCTCTGTTTGAACTACTCGTCGGTTTCTGTCTCCTATTCCGCGGGCTACGGAGATTCGCATTGAGCGGTTCCATTCTGTTACATGCCGCACTGATTCTAACCTTAGGTCCCTGGGGATTGAATCACTCTGCCGGTGTGCTCATCTGGAATCTGTTTTTCATCGTGCAGAACTTGGTTCTATTTGGATTCCCAAGGCCAGAACCCGAAACGGCTTCTCTTCCGGAAGCTCCGAACCCGGAGAAACCTGCCCTCACATCACGCGTCGTTGCCGACAGAAAAAAACAGCTCGGTTATGCGCTGTTTCTTCTGGTCATCCTTATGCCGGCCTGGGGTTCTCGAGGCTACTGGGACCACTGGCTCAGTTGGGAGGTTTACACTTCTGATCAGGAAAAGTTTTTAATTCTGATCGAAGACGCGGAGGAAAAAAACCTACCGGTAGAACTGGCTCCTTATCTTCTCCCGCCGAAACCACTGGAGACGATGCGGTTTCTGAATGTAAATTCGTGGTCGCTTGATACTAAACATGCCCCGGCCTATCCCCAGTCACGGTTTCAGTGGGGTATCTGGAGGGATATTCAGAATCGCTATCCGGATTTAAAGACACAGATCATTCTGGACGATGCGATTGATCGCTTCTCAGTCGATTCCTGGCGCGATGCCTTCATGAATGAAGAGAGCATTGATCGCCTCAAGTCCCGGTTTCTGTTTAACAGTACCCCTCGACTATCGCCTCGCCCATAGAAATCTTTCTCTAGGGAGAACGCTTCTCCTCAGACCGATAATAACGCCTGTGTCTATTCTGCCTGTAATGCATGATATTGATTACAACGATTACTCCGGTTATCTAAAACAGGAGGATCGAATCAGAATGCGTCCTGTAATAGGCACGTGGCGAATTTGATTCATCCTATCCGCAACCTAGATTTGAGATAACGGGATCTCGTCAGGATTGACGGATTCCCCAAGTCAATATCCACAGCAACGTCGGGACGGAGTTACACCGCGCTGCTTGACCCATTGCGACATCTTACTAATGATGGCGCCGCACGCGATTTTAAAGCGTCGCAGGATGATTCCATGACGACTGATACCACCAAAGTTGATTCCGAAACCGACAAAATGTTGGAACTGTCCGAGTCGGAACTCGAAGCCGCACTGGGTAGCCTGGGTCTACACGGCGAGCCTAAGGATCCGGCTGCAAAAGAAACTGTCGCCGCAGTAGCAAAACCAGCTTCTCCCGCCGCCGGGAAAAGCCTAACGCCTGCTCCCTCCAGCGAGAAAACGGCTCCAGCAAAGACTGCTGTATCGACCCCAGAAGTATCGATCCCGGAAGTGACAGCCCCAGAAGAAAAATCGACGGAAGTAACATCGGCGGAAGTCGCTGTCTCTACGGAGACTGATCCGGAAGAAACTGCTCCTGAAGTGGAGAAATCTCCTGTCACGGAAACTGAGGAAAAGGCAACTCCAACGGAATCAGAAACCGAGACTGTCTCTGCCAAGCCCGATAGTATTGTAGAACCCGATTCCGCTTCCGCTGCCACTGCAGATACCGATGCTACCGCACCGTCGAGCTCACTTATCGAAGAGCCTGTCAGAATAGTTGGGGAGAGTAACTCGCACGTCACGGGAGAAATTTCAGAGAAGCTGGAACAGACGATTAAAATGGCGCGCGGTGCGATCGAATCAGGCGAATTTGTCAGTGCTAGAAAACTACTGGATGAAGTCCCTGTAAACCGGCGTACCCCGGAAATCAACGAGTTGTACGAACAGTCCCAAGGAATGATGGAGTTCGACCAACTCTGGTTAAAAGCGAAGAAGTTCGTTCAGAAGGAAGAATACGTCGAAGCGGTCGAAACCCTGGAATCGATCCCTGAAGATTTACGCACCAAGCAGATGACGAACATGCTGAACGTCGCTCAGAATCAAGCGACTGTGACATTGGCGATTCGCGCGGCTAAAGAGAAACTCACCGAGTACCAATACAAATCTGCGATCGAAGTTCTCGAAGGAGTTCCTAAAGAACGGCGATCTGATGGTCTGATCGATATTCTACGAGACACCTACCGCATCACGCGGCGATTGGATGATCTTCGTCTCGAAGGAGAGTCCCGATTTCAAAAATCGATCATGGCCGCCACCATGGAACATCTCGATAGGGAAGAAAATGATTCTTTCGAGAAGGTCTTGGAAATCTATGAAGAAATCCTCACGCTTTGTCCCATTGATGAGGAAGCTCGCGACCGCGCCGAAAAAGCGACTAACTATCTGGAAATGGCAAAGCAGAGAGAGGAACTCGAAGAATACGCTCGACTGCATCTGGAAGAAAAACATTACCGCGATGCATTAGAATGTCTGCAGAAAATTCATCCGGACGTCCAGACTGGACCCATCCGGGAACAGGTAATGGAACTTGAAGGAATCATCGAAAGAATCGATGAACTGCGTATAGAGATCCTGCAGAATTTTGACGATTCAGAATTCTGTAACACGGCAGATTCTTTTGAAAAGCTCAAAGAGTTGCATGAAGGCGAATACGACCGTCTGCTGAAGGAAATCCTGGGGGGTGGACTGGAAGGAGCTTTGAATAAAGTCTTTCAGAAAGTCAAAGATTCGGATAAAGAGGACCCTTCGCTCGTTGCACTCCTCGACTACTTGATGAAAGCCATCAAACAGGAAGATTTCGAAGATCTGCTGGTCGATAGTGACGACACTCTATTGGACCATTATCCCGCTAGTGGAAATGGTCTCTATCAGAAACTGGTCAAGATTCTCTCCGCACTCACTGAAGAACCGGCCCGGTTTTCAATTCGATTTTCGTTATTAAAACGATATCGGCAACACCTGAAAGAAGCCGAACCCAACTTGACTGCCTGGGAAGAGATTCTTGAAGCGCTCGAACAATTTGAGCAATTGCAAACGATGCCGTGGAACCTGAAAGACCGCTGGCTGGAAAACGATCATACCAACATGATCGAAATGGCTGCGTTCCGCGTCGCTGACACAGCCAACTGTGCGTTACCCCAATGTGAAGATCGTTGGCAAAGACTAGTCAATGTAGCAGGTGCCCAACTCGGGTTTGACCATGCGGTCTCCCGCATCCTCTATAAGCAGATTGAAAATTACCTGAAACATGGATCCTGGAGCGGCAAAAAGATCTGCCTCATCACTCGACGCATGGCAATGGTTGCCGGACTCGGCGGTATCGGTTCCATTGTGATGCTGGAACTGGTGAAGATCAATTACGACATCTTTATCAAAGCGGGCGGGTTCTCCGCAGTACTGGCAGCATTTTTGCTCTTCCTGATCTGGGGAACCTTCTGCATTCTCGCTCACCGTTGGATTGAAGAGTAATACCGAAACTCTGCTTTGATTAACGATAACGAGCGGTGAGCAGTTCTCTCGCTTGAAGAACCCGTTCTGCAGCCACGGAGCCCGTCTCGGCCAGACAGGTCAGGTGGCCCATTTTGCGACCGGGCCTCGGCTCTTCTTTGCCATACAGATGAATTTTAACATCGGGGAATTGACGAGTAAATTCCACCCAGTCCGGTTCCCCCTGTTCCCATTCATCTCCGAGCAGGTTGACCATGGCGGCCGGTTGATGATGATTGAATTGCCCCAGAGGCAGCCCGGCAATCGCTCTCACCTGTTGTTCAAACTGGCACGTTTCACAAGCATCAATCGTCAGGTGACCAGAGTTGTGAGGACGAGGGGCCAATTCATTCACGAGCAATCGACCATCGCTGGTCACGAAAAACTCGATACAAAGAACACCGACAACATCGATTTCCGACATGACTGTCCGGGTAACCTCGATGGCCTGTTTGGCAATCGCATCGGATACCATCGCCGGCAGTACTGAGACATCGAGAATATGGTTTCGATGATCGTTTTGTATGGGCCCGCAGGCAGCAAAGTCGCCTTCTCTCCCCCGTGCCCCCACCACGGAGATTTCCATCTCGAAATCGACGAACTGTTCCAGTATGGATTCCTGCCCTTCGTATTCCGGCCAGAGAGTTTCAAGGTCGGTATCAGGCTGGATCAGCGTTTGGCCTTTGCCGTCGTAGCCCATCGTCGCCGTTTTCAGAACTGACGGTCGTCCCAGTTTCTGCACAGCCTGTTTTAAATCATCGAGTGAATGAACAGGCTCAAACTTAGGAACGGGGATTCCCATCGCCGCCAGCGAACTTTTTTCTCGATTTCGATTTTGAGAAAGATGCAGAATCTCCACACAGGGATCCACCCGCGTAAATTTCTGAGCGACATCCGTACTGGCGGCGGGAACGTTTTCGAATTCAAACGTGATCACGGAAACGGATTGGGCGAACTCTTCAATTGCGTTCAGATCGTCGTATTCAGCGACGAACTCACGATCTGCTACCTGAGCTGTGGGAGAGTTCTCGTCAGGGGAAAAGACATGGACGCCATATCCCAATCGCCGTGCCGCTATGGCAAACATGCGTCCCAATTGCCCACTGCCTAAGACACCTAATTTCGAACCTGGAGGAAAGTATTGTGTCATATGCTCGGTGGATGTGATCGATTAAAGGAATACGAGAAGGACAAACGCGGAAGACGATGCCAGCGGATAAATAACTTAGTACATAAACAACTCAATAAAGAGTTAAAACCTGGAGATCATCGCGACTATTTCAAAACAGAATTCTCCATGACTGTTTCCGTTTGCACCTGTTGGAACTCATGAAGTTTCTCACGTAGCTCAGGACGGCTGTTGGCTAGAATCCGAATGGCGAGTAGCGCACCGTTGATGGCTCCGGCGTCGCCGATGGCGAGTGTCCCGACTGGAACTCCACCCGGCATTTGCACGATCGATAGAAGCGAATCAAGTCCGTTCAACGCACGGCTTTTGACCGGAACTCCTAGAACGGGCAAGATTGTCTGAGAGGAGACCATTCCAGGCAGGTGAGCCGCACCGCCCGCGCCGGCGATGATCACTTCCAATCCACGCGGTTCAGCCTGTTCCGCGTATTCCGCCATCCATTGAGGAGTGCGGTGTGCGGAGACGACTCGGCATTCATGGGGAATCTCGAATTGGTCCAGAATTTCACTGGCCGGTTTCATCGTTTCCCAGTCAGACTTGCTTCCCATAATGATACCCACCAGTGGGGCACTCTTGTCAGTCATTGTTTACGATACCTTGTGTTAAGCTGGTGGAGTCTGCCTACCCGTCAGCCGTTTGGAACGGACTGTTTCAGAGGATTTATCTGCTCCCATCAGCTTGCCAACGGAAGTCGCATTGCCTGTCGAGATCGTCGTCAAAACGGCCCGGTAAGGCAAGCGTCAGCCTGAAAATTGCCCCTGGGAAGGTCCGATTCCAACAAAAAAACAGGGACGGTTGAACCGTCCCTGTTGAATCTCGATCGACTGGGTTCTGATCAAATTGCCCAGCGATTATTGTTTAGCCACAATTCGTCCGTAAGCGGTGAATTTGAGTGGCTCTTCGCGACCGGTGATTTTGATGGTGAACTCTTCTGAGAAGTTCCCATCTTCTTCCGATGGCGTAATCATGATTGGAACGATCTGCACTTTTTTGGCAGTCTCAGGCCGTTTTACTTTGAACATATCGCCCCGGCTTTCGCATTCGATACTTTCGATTTCGAAAGGGACTTTCCCTTTGATGATCAGGCTGGAGTTTTTGACTTGTCCAGGGAACAGGTTCCCGAGAGCAAGAGGAGCATTCGCCACCATCAAGTCAGACTCGATACTTGCTTCCACGAGGACAGGAACTTTAGGATTGTTACTGTCATCGGTGACAAGAATAACTTGATCGCGAAGAACTCCCAGAGGGGCATCTTCTTTGACGGTGACTTTCAAGTTGTAACGAATGTTGTATGCACTTCGAGACGTTTCAGTAGCTTCAGCTACGATGTACTTGTTATTGCTGATAATGTCTGTCACATGCCAGTCAGCGCGACCTGAGTATTGAATACTCAAATCCATCACCTTGGTTTCACCGTGGTCGACGGAACCAAAGTTAGCCCAACCCGGAGTCACCACCACGTCCGTACGAATGTACGCCCGGATCGGCAGGCGAACTTCTTTGTAGAATGGTTTATCAAACACGATGATCGCGTTGGAGTTTTTCTCGTGGGAGAACTTGTTCGTGTCCATCGCCACTTCAATGTAAGCAGATTCTCCACTTGGAATGGTGTCTTTCGACGGAGTAGCGCCGGTGCAACCACAAGTCGTTTTCACATGCGAGATGTGTACGGTTTCTTCGTAGTTGTTGGTGAATTTGAAACGGTAACGAGCTTCTGCACCGCGAGCGACGGTTCCAAAATCATGTTTGTGCTCGTCAAACATTTTCTCTGCCCAGCTTAATTCCTGTGCCGAAGCAACCCCGGAAAGGCAGACAAACAAGGCAATCGCCGGCACAAATCTAAGAATCATATTTTTCGTTGGCATAGTTCTATTTCTTCTGACGCACACTCAGTAGCGAGTTCTGAACGTGCAAGGCACTAAAGTGACCCAGTACGAGGTAAGTAAATTCAAACGGAAGAGACATGAAGATGATTCATGCCCGGGTAATCTGCACTTCAGCCATTACTGTTAAACCGAGGCGACGCAGTGTCTATTGAGAACTTTTCACATAGAATAACTGCAACCTGTATCCGGCCATTAATGTAAGCCCGAAGAAAAACGAACGCTCGACAGATATCCGTTCGAAGTTGATCTTTCTGGTTTTTTCCCTCGCTTGCGTCATGCAGGAATTAACCTAAAACCCCGGCGTCAGGACCCATTTTGATTTTTCAAATTTTCGTAGAGGTTGAATTCACTCCTCACAAAGCAGCCCACGCTTTGATTGCGAATTCCAGATACCACCCTCCTCCTCATATTATAGGAAGAAACGTACTTCTACGAAAACGAAATTCATTCGCTAATTTAAAAAAGTCAATGTTGATAACTTAGGATGAGTTTTATAATCGGTCAGGCTTTGGGTCGCCAGGGGTTGATCCCGGATCGCTCCATCATAGTATCCATCATCGAATTCTGAGTTTCCTACATTTGATTTACTCTGGCTCTCACGGCTGTTATAAACGAAATTAGATTCGTCCCACCGCTCTACGCGATACAATCCTTCCTAATACCCATCCTGCCTGCGCGCAATTGGAGACTATAGCATGCGTTACATCAAGTCTGCACGTTCGCGAAACTTTCCCGGTTATCGCAAGTGCGCTTCCTCGGGGGAGTCTGCATCCTCCTTGAGCCTCCCAATGTTGAATCCCAAAATGCACAAGCTCATGACCTGTTCTCTGATGACTGCCTTTTTCCTGCTTTGTTGCACCACCCTCAGCTGCGCTGCTCCCGAAACGGAATCGAAAGATAGCGAGCCTGACACCACTGCAGAGGCAGATGCGGAAAATCTCCCCGAGTATCCCCGTCCGGCAAAACTTCCTCTGTCGCCCAATCTTCTTGACATTCCCGACGGAGAATGGCTGAACACCTCCGGCCCTATCTCCATGGAGGATCTCCGCGGCAAGATAGTCATTTTCGACTTCTGGACTTATTGCTGTATCAACTGCATCCATGTGCTCCCGGATCTCGAGTATCTCGAAGAGAAATACCCGAACGAACTCGTCGTTATTGGTGTTCACTCGGCAAAATTTGATAACGAGAAGATTTCCGACAACATCCGCGAAGCGATCATGCGGTATGAAATCAAACACCCCGTATTAAACGACCGCGAGATGTCCATCTGGAGAAAGATCGGCGTACGTGCATGGCCCACGCTGGTCTTGATCGATGCCGAGGGCAATGCCTGCCTGCTCGCTTCGGGTGAGGGAAATCGAGAATTGATGGATAAATTCGTGGGCGAATTGATCGAATACCACGATGCCCGCGATCAACTGGACCGCACGCCGATCGACTTCGATCTTGAGCGGGAAAAGCAACCGGTCACTCCGCTGAAATACCCCGGAAAACTGCTGGTTGACGAGCAAAACGACCGCCTGTTCATTTCAGACAGCAACCATAACCGAATCGTCATCTCTTCTCTGGACGGTAAATTGATCGATGTCATCGGTTCCGGAGGATTGGGAACGAAAGACGGTGGGTATGCCGAAGCGACGTTTGATCATGCCCAGGGTATGGCCCTGCACGAGGACATTCTTTATATCGCAGACACAGAAAACCACTTGATTCGAGCAGTCGATCTCAAACAAAAACAAGTGAAGACTTTAATCGGTACCGGCGAGCAAGCTCGCTCTCGACAGCCTTCAGGAGAGATCAGCACCTTCGCCATCAACAGTCCATGGGCCTTGGAGGTCCATAACGGCACCCTGTTTATCGCCATGGCCGGTCCTCATCAGATCTGGCAACACGAAATTGGTTCCGACACGGTCTCTGTTTATGCCGGATCCGGTCGCGAAGATATTGTCGACGGATCCTTGAGTGAATCGGCACTTGCCCAGCCCTCTTCTTTAAAACTCCATAATGGCTTCCTGTATGTGGCCGATTCGGAGGGCTCTTCAATTCGGGAAGTCCCCACAGATCCGGGTGGGAAAGTACGCACGATCCTGGGAACTCACGACCTTGAGTTCGGACAGTCGCTCTTTGCCTTCGGAGACAAGGATGGCAAAGGAACCGAAGCCCGATTGCAACATCCTCTGGGACTGGCGTTCGCGGGAGACACTCTCTACGTCGCGGACAGTTACAACCATAAAATCAAGCAGGTCGAATTCGAAAAGGATAAGTCCGGTAATAATGTGGGAGTCGCCACCACCATTCTGGGTAGCGGTGACACCGGAACTTCTTTAGACCCGCTCGAACTGTCCGAACCCGCCGGTCTGGCCGTCATCGGGAACAACCTGTTGATCGCAGACACGAATAATCACCGTATCGTGAAATACGACCTCACCACCAAAGCTGCGAGTGAATTCGTCGTTGCAGGATTAACCTCTCCAAAATTACCCAAATCAGGTGATTCAGACGAAATTGCGGATTCGGACATCCAAACTCTCAAAGCGGTAACCATTCAGGTGGGTACCGAAGCTGAGATCCTGGTTCAGATCGCAATGCCTGAAGGGTATAAGTTAAACAAGCTTTACCCAGCGAACATTCAACTGGAATCGTCCAATACGCAGCTGTTCCAAGCTGACCAGCTGGGCAAACGGTTGAAACCTGAATTCGCTTCGGACACGGAACTGCGATTGGCTCTTCCTGTGGCTGCAGAGGCCGGAAAAGGGGATTTAACCCTGAAAATTCGCTTCGGATATTGTCGCGACGGAAAAGGAGGGCTCTGCAAAGTGAGCTCAATGGTCCTCAAACTCCCAGTCACGACAGAAGCTGGAAGTGATCAGAGGTCCATATCCATTCCGGTATCAGTTGAGTAATCTTGTCGGACAGCTGGGGAGTTGGCGGTTTCATATCCCTCCAATCCCCTGTGAATAAGGCTTTTTACAAATAAGCTTCACGGGGTCGTTTGACGGTTTCAGGCCGTTCCACTACCATGCCTTTCTCGCCCGATGACGGGCGAAATGCGCTGTAGATCTGCCTTTGGAGGCAGTTCTCATCTTTTTTTACCAGTTTCGTGATGGCATCAGTCAGAACGATCTCCAACAGACAGTGAGATTGTGCTGCCCCTATCGTCCACTTTTGAATCATTTTTTGACTCAATGAAGTGTTTGAAATAATCGGGGCGGGAGACAGCCAGAGCAGGAGAATTCCATTATGTCTGAGATTGTTGTTAAAGATATTCTTGAAGCGGGCGTCCACTACGGCCACAAAACCAGCCGCTGGAACCCCAAAATGCGTCCTTATATCTACGGACGCCGTAACCTGATTCATATCATCGACATTCGCGAAACGATCCGCGGAATTCTGCGGGCTCAAAAATACCTGCAGCGAGTCACGTCCCAGGGAAGCCTGGTCCTCTTCGTCGGAACAAAACGACAAGCATCCGATGCAGTCGCTCAGTGTGCTCAGGCTTGCGGAATGCCTTACGTTACCGAACGTTGGTTGGGTGGAACCCTGACGAACTTCCGGACGATTCGTGACCGCCTGAAACGGCTGGACGAGCTGGAAAGCATGCAGGAGTCTGGTGAAATTCACACTTACTCCAAAAAAATGCAGTCCACACTGATGCGGGAATACCGCAAAATCTACCGGAACCTGAACGGTATCCGCGACATGAACCGGTTGCCTGAAGCACTGGTCATCATCGATCCGAAAAAAGAGAAAAACGCCGTTCACGAAGCACACCTCATTGGTGCTAAAGTGGTTGGCCTGATTGATACCGACAGCGATCCGGACGAAGTCGATCTTCCGATTCCCGGCAACGACGACAGTATCCGCTCGATTAAACTGATCATGGACCATGTCACCAGCGTGATCAACAACAACAAAGAAGCGGCTTCGAAAGACGATCAGGCGGGTGCAGACAACGAACCCAAAGCTGTTCCGTCTCTCTAATGAAGTATGCCGTACAGCCCCTGTTAGAAGTCCCGATTTTAATTCGGAGCTTGCACACGACTCGACCCGCTCTGCGGGTCGAGGTTCTTATGGGCAGGCCACGCATCCGGACCATTGATCGGCGTGACTGAACGAGGCCCCTTTTCTCAAGGTGTCCTCGTCCCGGGCTATGGGGCTATGCATATCCGCTGGACTAGTGAGTGAACTCGATCGTTCCTTTCGCCGGTGGATTCGTCTGACTAACTGGAATTCTGGCAAAACAATAAAAAATCGAAGAGTTGAAAAAACCTTGCATCGGTTTCCCTGCTCTTCATCAATTTCAAATATTCAAAACAGAAAGTACTGATCGAGACAATCGACTCGAAAACAGTACGTCCCACCCCAAGAGGAGAAACTAGGCAATGGCCGATATTACCGCTGCCGCCGTAAAGGCGCTCCGTGAGATCACCGACCTCCCCATGATGACTTGCAAAAAGGCACTTGTGCAGGCAGAGGGCGACCAAGATAAAGCGATCGCAATCCTGAAAGAAGAAGTGGGCAAGGTCCGCGAAAAACGCGCTGACAACGCCACTGAAGAAGGATTCATCTTCAGTAAAGTCAACGACGATGGCAGTGCTGCTGTCATGGTGGAAGTTCTGTGCGAATCTGCTCCTGTTGCTACCGGCAAAGACCTGGCAGATTTCGGTGCTCAACTGACCGAACAGCTGATGAACGGCCCTGGAGCCGCCACTGCTGAAGAACTGCTGGCACAACCAGCACCGGGAACCGACCAGACCTTACAGGAAATCTTCGATTCGATCGTAAACAAGATTCGCGAAAAAATTATCGTCGGGCGTATTACCAAACAGGAAGGCCCTGTCGCTTCCTACGTCCATCACAATGGGAAGATCGCCGTGCTGTTCAAAGCATCGGGCGAAAAACTGAACATGGACGTAATGCGTGACGTCGCGATGCACATTGCGGCAATGAACCCGACTGTCTGCTCCGAATCCGATGTCGATCCAGCCGCAGTCAAAGAGTACCGTGCCCAGCTGACGGAAGAAGCAAAAGCATCAGGTAAACCGGAAAACATCATCGAAAAAATGGTTGATGGCCGGATGAAAAACTTTTATGTCGAACAGGGTGTCCTTGTGGCTCAGGCCTTTGCCAAGGACGATTCAAAAACGGTCAGCCAGGCGCTTGCCGAAGGCGGCTTGACCGCAGACTCCTTCACCCTCTGGGTGCTGGGGAACTGATAAAATCCCACATGATCTGGCCGGTTGACTTCAGCCGGCCTTTTTTTTGCTGGTTGCTTTTTAAGAGAAGAGCCCTTTTATGTCTGAAACTCCAGAAAAAACGTCCGTATTCAATCGTGCGCTGCTCAAGTTGAGCGGTGAAAGTTTTTGCCGCAGCGGCGAAAGCGGAATCAGCATGACGGCGGTTGCAGCACTGTCACAACAACTGAAACGGGCATATGAGACCGGCGTGCAGTTGGCGATCGTGACAGGTGGAGGCAACATCCTTCGCGGTAAAGAGTTCTCTGCCTTCAGCAAATCGATCAACGCTCCCACCGCTCATTACATGGGTATGCTGGCGACCGTCATCAACGGGCTGGCTCTTCAGGACGCACTCGAAAACATCGGTGTGCCGACTCGCCTTCAGACTGCGATTCGTATGGAAGGTGTTGCCGAACCCTTCATTCGACGTCGCTGTGTTCGCCACTTGGAAAAAGGTCGAGTCGTCATTCTGGCAGCGGGAACAGGGAGTCCCTTCGTCACCACCGACACAGCTGCGGCACTGCGAGCGCGTGAAATTGAAGCGGATATCGTGCTCAAAGCAACGAAAGTCGATGGCATCTACTCTGAAGATCCAATGAAGAATCCTCACGCGGTTCGGTATCCGTCAATTAAGTTTCAGGATGTGCTTTCGCAGAACCTGCAGGTCATGGATGCCCAGGCATTCCATCACTGTATGGAACACAAGATTCCAATTATCGTGTTTAACTATCAGAAAGACGGCAACCTCGACAGGGTGCTGGCCGGCGAGAAAATTGGAACACGCGTTGTTCCTAATGACGAACCCGCTTCCGCCAGTTAATTGATCTCACTGTGATCGGTTCTCTCCCCTGCTGATTGGAGTTCGGACGCTTCCTTTTGGTATGGGCAGAGAATAAACTGAACGACAGATAGGGGACTCACATCGGTGAGTTCACAACCTGATTGATAAATATCTGCTTACCAGCATCCCCGGAGGATTCATAACATGGAACGCGCTGAAATTATTTCCGATGCTGAGGACCGTATGAAAAAAGCATCGACGCATCTCCACGATCAATTGCAGGGCTTACGGACGGGGCGTGCCACGCCGGGCCTGATCGATTCGATCCGCGTCAATGTTTATGGTTCTCCCACGCCATTGAAACAGTGTGCGAACATTTCCGTTCCGGAACCCCAACAGATCGTCATCAAACCCTACGATCCGTCAGTAATCAGCGCAATCGTCAAAGCGATTCAGGCCAGTGACACGGGGCTCAGCCCCAACCCGGAAAGTCGCTTGATCCGCCTGAATGTTCCCCCTCTTTCAACGGAACGCCGCAAACAGCTGGTTGGCCGAGTGAAAGAACTGGCTGAAGAAGCCCGAATTTCGATTCGTAACATTCGTCGCGATGCTAACAAGCATGCGGATAACTCCCAGAAAGACAAAGTGCTTTCCGAGGACGAGTGCAACGACGTCAAAGACGAAATTCAGGAACTGACCAAAAAGTTTGAAGGTCAGGTCAATGAGACTGCCAGCGCTAAAGAGACTGAGGTAATGGAAGAGTAATCATTAACTCTCCGAATAGACCAAATAAAAACGACCGGTAGATACCGGTCGTTTTTTATGCGCTGCATCTAAGCATTTATAGCAATAGAAAACGTCTTAAAGCCGAAGACGTCATTCGTTCCCTGTCATTTTCACTTCTTAAACATGTCGATCAAGTTCAGCCAGAAAATCGTAAACCTCTTTGGCTGTCGTCGTGTGCATCAGTTGAAAGTTGGTCAAGCGGTTCTGTGAGAGGTTCATCAGGCGACCCAGAAACTCGGTATGCATCTCTCGTGCATCCCAGGGAGAGAGCGTCAAAATCACGAGACGCGTCGGGGTTTCTGTTCGACCGAATTGAAAACCTTCTGGAAAGATGCCTATGGCACCCGTGAAGTGATTCACATACGGTGTTCGCAAATGCGGGAAAGCAATTCCATGCCCGATGGCGGTCGAACCATGATTCTCCCGAACCAGTAGCCCTCTCACCATCTCTTCTGCATACTGGCGCCCGATCCGTTCCTCTCGGGAAAGGCGTTCCATCAGCAAACTGAGCACAGTTGACTTGCCACAGGCCTGCGGAAGGATTTCGATGCAGCTTGGTTTAAACACCGAAGTGAAGGGAAGCCAGGAAGATTCCTGGGTGTCAGAACGGTATTCGTCCTGAGTCAATTTGCGATTGGAATCCACCATGAGAGTTTCTCTTGATCGAAGTAAGGTCAAAGTGAAAAATCCTGTTTGAAGAACGAACGGATACAGGCTTCAACCAAACAATCTCATTTCCCTCAGCGGAAGTTTGGTAGCTTGATTGAGAACCCGTAGTCCGTTCAGGAGATTCCCTGTCAAAGCAATCGGCGTTCCATACGGTCCAAAGAGGATGTGACTTTGAGGCTTTTCATCACTTCTCCGTCAGGAATCCACAACGAAACAACAATAGAAGTCTGTTTTCGTCCTTCAGGGAATCTGGAAAAAAGATATCGAACCCTTTTCCTGAAAACACCGGAAACGTTGCCCCTGAGCTCTATACTGGATGCAATACCCTGCGGAATGTCTGCAACTCTCTGCAGAGAACCTCTGAGATCAGGATTGATTAATGCAGGCCATATCGGCTCATTTTGTAGTGGAGTGTCCGTACGCTGACCCCCAGCTTTTTCGCCGTTTGCTCTCGGTGGTAATCAGAGGCAACCAGCGCGGCGTTGATCGCCTGCTGTTCGGCCTCTTCAACGACTTCGGCCAGCGAGCGGATTGGATTTTTCCCAGCGGAAGAAGATTCGTTGAACTCACGCGGAAGATGTTCCACATAGATCAGTTCATGGGTGACCGTAACGACCAAGCGTTCCATGACGTTACGCAACTGCCGGACATTGCCTGGCCAACGGTGCGACGTTAATACGTACATCGCTTCCTCGCTGACTCGCTTGAGCTGTCGCCCGTGTCGCTCACAGAAATGCTGGAGGAAGTGCTCCACCAAAAGAGGAATGTCTTCCCGACGTTGCCGAAGAGCGGGGATTTGAATGGGAATAATATTCAGTCGGTAGTAGAGATCTTCGCGAACGGTCCCCTCTTCGATCAGTACTTGAATATCTTTGTTTGTCGCGGAAACGATGCGAGCATCCGACGTGAGCAGTTCCTCTCCGCCAACCCGGGAAAACTGTCCCGTTTCCAATACGCGCAACAGGTCGACCTGGCTTTTGGGGGGTATTTCTGTCACTTCATCCAGAAACAATGTTCCTCCGCGACTCTGTTCAAAGCAGCCCGGCTTCTTGCGGGATGCCCCCGTAAACGAGCCTTTTTCATGCCCAAACAGTTCGCTTTCCAGCAGCGATTCCGGCAAGGCTCCCAGATTTACGGCCACGAACGGACGAGCCGAACGGCTACTGAGATCGTGGAGTGCCCGAGCGATCAATTCCTTACCCGTTCCGCTTTCTCCCTGAATCAGAACAGTGGCATCGGTATCGGCAACCTGCCGCACCTGCTGGAAGACTTCCTGCATCGAAGCACAGTTTCCGATGATTCCCGATATCTCACCCGCACCCGCAAGCCGATCCTTCAACTCCTGGTTTTCCGTCTGGAGCCGATGATGATTAAATGCTTTGCGAACCTGCTGCCGAATCAGATTCAGGTCGACCGGTTTGATCACAAAGTCGAAGGCACCGCGGCGCATCGCTTCCACAGCCGTTTCAACAGTGCCATGAGCTGTTATCACGATCACTGTCGTTTCCGGTTTCAGTTCCAGAATCATCGAGAGCAGATCAAGGCCATCATGATTACCTGGCAACCGAACGTCTGCGATGACGATCTGGTAATGACGTTCTTTGAATTTCTGCAGCGCATCCTCGACGTCTTCCGCCGTCTGGATATGCCCGGCCTCCGCCTGCAATCCTTTTTCCAGGCCCGCGCGGATATTGGGTTCGTCGTCTACAATTAACAGGTTCAATCCGTCAGTCATATTCAGTCCGGGTCGTTTCTAAGTGGTTCATTTTCAGTGGTAAGCTGATTCGAAATGTTGTCCCACGTGGAGAACTTCGAAAATCGAGGGCACCATTGTGTTGGCGAATGATTTTCTCACATAAAGCCAATCCCATGCCAGTTCCCTGACTTTTCGTCGTAAAATAGGGATCGAAGATACGATCCTGCAAATCAACAGGGATTCCTGACCCGGTATCGCTGATTTCGATCCGCACGGAATCGGGCTCTGTCATGCGTGTCACCTCGACGGAAATGGTTCCCCCTTCCGGCATGGCTTCGATCGCATTCAGCAAGAGATTTAAGAGCACCTGCTCCAGACGAATACGATCCATCTCGACGGTCGGTATTGGCTCCGTGGAAAATTCGGTTTTCAAAGTGACCCCCTGCTGTTCCGCCTGAGGTCGAATCAGTTTGAGTTGCCGATCGAGTAACTCCTGCACTTCGACGTCATCGTAATGCAAATGGCCAACGGACGCAAAATCTCGGAAGTTTTCCAGCACGCCCCCCACGCGCATGACTTCTGTTTTTATCACGCCCAGCATTTCCTGAATGTCGTCGGAAGCATCGGATTGATCGAGTTGCTCTTCCAGAAGTTGTACATGGAGTGACAACGCCGCGAGTGGATTTTTAATTTCATGATGTAAGCCGGCAGCCAGATTTCCTAGACCCATGTATCGTTCCATGCGTCGCAACCGTTCATCGATCAGAACACGTTCGGTAACGTCCCTCAATTGAATGATATGACCGATGACTTGAAACTCTCGATTCTTCATCGGCTGACAGAACCCCCGCAAGGTACGAAGGGTTCCTTCCAACATTAAAGTAAAGTCGCGGGTCTCCTCAATGCTCTCTGGAAGCTGCATTTCCTGCCGATATTCTTCCAGCGCGATCTGCGAGGAAGCCTCATTCAACCGATGTCCAATGCCATCATCTTCCAGCTGCAAGAACTGTCGGCCACGCTCATTGATACTGGTGATTTCACCTTGCATGTCGGTCGTGATCACCGCCTGATCCATGCTACTGAGAATATCTGATGCCTGGGCCTTGATGTCTCGAAGTGATTCCAGAGAAGAGCGATATGCGCGCCAGAGAATCACTACAGCCAGGGCAGTCAGAATGACGTTGATCACGATGAGAATCGTCAAGCGAAACTGCCAACGCAGCTCCCCCATCAGTTCTTCGGCCGAGGCTGTCATATTGGGTGGCAGGTTTTTAATCAGCTCCTGGACTATGATTTGTTCTCGCTGAAAATCAACCATAATCCAGGCCGAGACGCCCAGCGCAGAAAGACTGAGAACCAGCAAACCAATGATGGCCAGCGCAGGAGTTTTACGTGTGGGATCCTGACGAATACGAAACATAACGAGGCTTTAGTTAAACTCCGAAAGCGATGTAGAAGAGACGATTTCGCTAATAAGTTTCCACTTGGAAAAATCGCGGTACCTGCCTTATACCCTTCAAACCAGCTTGGCGTAAACTAGCATCGGCCAAATTTAGAAGAGACCATCAGGACGATTTATCCGAGCTCTTTTTCTACCCTTCGAGACTCCCCTCACAAATCCTACGATTTTCAAACGCAATCAGCCATCATCACTTAATGACTGCATCTCATTGCAGGGTCACTGCAAAACTCTGCAGAACCTTCGAAGCTCGCGAAGCCAGCGAGAGTGTACCGGGCCAACGAGTCTTTATTTTTTGAAAAAACTGCAGGAACGCCTATCTGATAAATCTCTCACGATCGACGTTCAGAATAAGGCTTTTTGAGACTGTACTACTTACTCTGATGGGTCTCCCTACCTATTGCTGCTTGACCACTCGGTAGCGAGGTCAACTTTGGCATGAGTCTTGCCTTTGTCGGTAAGGTTCGGGAAGGATTCCGCTCCGTATCTATCCCGATTATCGATAAGCCCGCCACGGACACCCCTGTCCTCTAACCTGATTTAGTTGAGTTCCTCTTTTCACCTGCCGTTCTCCTTTCCACGCTGAAGCCAAACTCGCCGGTTACTGATCCCCAGCACTCTCGATGAAAGATTCGTTGAACGTGACATCCACTACTCAGGACAATCATTTCACGACCGAGTCCGATGTTCGACCTCATCGACTGGCCGATCTTCAACATCAAATTGAACATGCAGCACACCTGCTTCCGTCGCAAGGACCCATCACCGCTTTCGTTCACCACAATACTCTTCACGCTTTTGAACAGCGTCCCTTCGAAGAAGGAATCCGTAAAGGGGGCGAACTCTGGAACTGCCACGCGTACTTATCCGAAGAAAAGTATCGGGAAGAATTCGAGAGAGATCGAATTCGCACGAGTGATCTCGAAGCCGTCCTAAGGGAGGAACTGAAGGAAGAAGCAGACCAACCCTTAATTGCTTCCGTGATGCGGTTTGAGCTTCGACTGGCGATGTTACGGAACCGTCTCTACGACGGAGACCCAGCCGAGCTGAACTGGGTGATCGCGGAAACCGATGCATTACGACAGTTCCGATCAGACGTACCGAACGCCACACGGACGCATCTGATTGAATCAACCCGTCATTGGATCATGCGGGATCGTAAAGAAGTCTTCAGTGTGGGCAATAAGGCGAACTTGCTCTCGGAAAATATGGGTCGGTTCACGCAACGTAGCATGGAACATTGGACGGACAAGAACTGGGAATCTTTTCTGTTGAACTCGTTGTGGAATATCTGTTACTCCGGTGTAAAAAATGTAGAAAAACAACTGGCGCACGCACCTCTACCAGAGATCCATCTGCCTCGTCATCGCAATTTACTGCTGGAGGCCACCGGAGAAGACACTGATCTTCGAGTACATGATCTGTTAATTCGATTCTGCTCAGCATTTCTTGACCAGGGATTTGCTGACTGGCATCTTCCCCATCGTGAGCGGGGTATCTACAAATCATTTTTACAGCTGTACGGTAAACCCTTTGCACCTCCAGTCGACTGGTATCAGAATCTACAGCGGGAATCTTCGAGATTACTCGAAGAGAATCTGGATCCCCTCGAATCAATCGAAGAATCGCTCCAACTGCTGGGCGTTAGAGAGGAGGAACGAGAAGAGTTCCTTACTCAATCTGTCGTCGCTTTGCGGGGTTGGTTCGGGATGGTGTGGCAGATGGAAACAGAAGCTGAATGGATGCCGCACCCGGCCCCCAAAGGCAGTCTGGTGGAACTGCTGGCGATCCGCTTGATGCTCGATCGACTTGCCATTGAAGAGGTTTCCAGAGAACAGCTGCACTTTGAGGGTCCTTTGAATGAAGTCCGAACCGACGCTCTAAAACGAATTTCTCGACTTGACCCCGACCAGGTGATACAGAAAGCATTCGTGGTTTTCCAACTCGCTCAGGTCTGTGGCTGGAAACCGGAAGACCTGTACCAGTTCAACGATTCGCAATGGTTGATTCTCTTAAGAGAGATCGATGCTTTTTCAAGTTTTGAACGACGCCGCCTGTTTCATCAAGCCTACGAGCGTCGTTACCGCAACGATACATTAGACGCGTTGATCAATCACCGGCGTAAACGGAAAGAATCAGAAACAACAAAAGAAGACCAGAAAGCGTCCTTCCAGATTTTGTGTTGTATTGACGACCGTGAAGAATCATTCCGACGACATCTTGAAGAAGTCGAACCAGCCTGTGAGACATTCGGACTCGCGGGATTTTATGGCGTCGCCATGTATTACCGTGGTTCATCCGATGCCCATTACAAGCCACTTTGTCCAAACACCATCAAGCCCAAACATTATGTGGAAGAGACTCCGCTGTACTCGTTACAGCAGGAAGATCGTCGTCGTGCGGAAACTCGCCGCCGGATTGGCCTGCTGACTCACCAGACCCACCGGGGCTCACGTTCACTTCTTGGTGGCTTGCTTACTGGCCTGATGGGATCTCTCGCCGCGTTTCCACTCGTCGCTCGTATCCTGTTCCCCAGAAGCACTGCTCAGTTCCGCAAGCTGTATGGAAAAATGGTCGAAACGAGGTTCACGGAACTACGATTAGAACGGGCCCCTCAAGACTCGACAGATGATGGCCATACTCATGGTTACACGATTGAGGAGATGGCAAATATCGTTGAAGGCGGCATGAGGGCCATCGGCTTAACCAGTTCAATGCGATATTCCGACCTGATCATCATCTGCGGTCACGGCTCCGGTAGCATCAACAACCCTCATGAATCGGCCTATAACTGCGGAGCTTGCAGCGGTAGCCGGGGCGGTCCGAATGCCCGCGCCTTCGCCAAGATGGCCAACGACAACAGGGTCCGAGAAATTCTGAAACAACGTGACTTCCTGATCCCTGCTGGCACACTGTACGTCGGCTGTTACCACAACACGTGTGACGATTCCATTACCTGGTTCGATCTGGACGCCATTCCCGTGGGTCATCGAAAAAATTTCGAACATGCTCGCGATCAGATCAACGTGGCTCGCAAACGGAATGCACACGAACGTTGTCGCCGCTTTGAATCGGCCGAACTCGATAGCTCCTTTGAAGAAGCATTAAAGCATGTCGAAACCCGGGCACAGGACCTGTCTCAGGTTCGTCCTGAATATAACCATGCGACGAACGCCCTGACCTTCGTTGGAAGAAGAGAGTGGAGTCGCGGTCTGTTTGTCGACCGCCGGGCATTCCTCTCTTCCTATGACCCATCCACCGACGATGCCGAAGGACACATTCTGGAGCGGAGTTTGCAGGCCGTGATTCCTGTTTGTGCCGGTATCAGCCTGGAATATTACTTCTCCACAGTGGACGTCGAAGGTTATGGCTGTGGTTCCAAACTACCGCATAATGTCGCCTCACTCCTCGGGGTGATGTCGGGAGCTTCCAGCGATTTACGTCCCGGGCTGTCGGCCCAGATGGTTGAAATCCACGAACCGATGCGAAATCTCTTCGTCATTGAATCGACCGTAGAAGTCATGTCACGGATTATCGAGGAGAACGCAGGAATCAAACAACTCGTCAACGGAGGTTGGGTACAGCTGGCAATATTCGAACCAGAGACCGGTCGAATTCAGCACTACCGCGATCATCAATTTACTGACTACCAACCGGAGTCGACCGACCTTCCGACGGTCGATTCTTCCTGCAAGTGGTATCGAGGCTGGCGAGATCATCTCGGCTTCGCGTCGATTTCCGCTCCACCATCGCAGACAACCGTTTCCTGAAATTGGATTTGTCGCCGCCCACCGGACATATTTAGTTTCCCCTTCTATTGATCGATAACCGATGACCCTCGATTTACTGTTACAAATATTCGGAACCTGCGTTATCGCCTGTCCTGCGATACTGCTGTTCGTGTTTGGTCTGTCGACATTGCTCGGTTTTCCACTCAGCGAAAGAGTACTGTCACGTCTGACTGAAGTCTGTGTTTTATTCGGGCTATTTTCGGCCGTCTCTGTCTTAGCTTTAATGTTGCTGTACGACTTGCGGCATGTTCCGATCGAAATTGGAAACTGGGTCCTGATTGATGAGGAACATTTCCATTTCAATCTGAAATTCGTCTTCGACCGACTCTCCGTTCCCTTTGTGATTCTGACCTACGTGCTCTGCGGTACGATTGGGGCATTCACTTCTCGTTACTTACATCGTGAGCCCGGTTTCAATCGTTTCTTCAACTTCTACGCCCTGTTCATGCTGGGCATGGTTGTCTCCTCGTTGGCTGGGACGATTGAATCGTTATTTCTGGGTTGGGAACTGGTCGGTCTGTCCTCTGCACTCCTGGTCGCCTTCTTTCATGAACGAGTCAACCCGATACGGAATGGATTGCGGGTCTGGTCCGTTTATCGAATCGCCGATGCCGCCTTCCTGGTCGCCGCGATTACCTTACATCACCTTACGGGAGCAGGCGACTTCGAGAGCCTGATGGGAACGGGCCCCTGGCCGGAAGGGACGGCAAACATCTCCGAGTCGCACGCCCTCATCGTGGGCCTGTTGTTACTGGTCGCCGCTGCTGGAAAATCGGCTCTCGTTCCCTTTTCCGAATGGCTACCGCGAGCGATGGAAGGCCCGACACCTTCGAGTGCCGTCTTCTACGGTTCCCTATCCGTTCATTTGGGAGCGTTTCTACTGTTGCGTGTCAGCCCCTTGCTGGAAGTCTCTCCGATTCTGAGTGGAGCGGTCATTTTGATTGGACTGCTTTCCGCAATTTATGGAGCCATCACAGCCCGGGTTCAATCCGATGTCAAAAGTGCCCTCGCATTTGCTTCGTTAACTCAGGTCGGCATTATTGTTGTCGAAATCGGACTCGGCTTCCGTTATCTGGCGTTGATCCACATCATTGGCCATGCCTGTTTACGAACGTTGCAATTACTGCGAGCTCCTTCTTTGCTTCAGGATTATCACGAAATGGAAAACGCGATTGGATCGCATCTTCCCCGTGAACAGTCGTTCTGGCATCGCTTTACAACGGAAAAGACCCGTTACTGGTTTTATCGATACTCTTTAGAGCGAGGTTTTCTCGACACGCTGTTGTTCGCGTATCTGGTCCGTCCTTTCACTCTTTTTTTCCAGTGGTGTGATTCGCTCGAACGTCGATGGACAGATTTCCTTTCTGGTGGAGACTCGCGGGAATCCGAGGAGTTAAGACCGCAGCCCTTTTCACCGGAGGACTACCTATGATGCCCGAACTCCATCTACCCTGGCTCGAACTATCAATCCTGCTGCCACTCCTGGGTGCCTGCTGGCTCTGCACGATTCGTAATCCGGAACGTGCACGACGTTTCAGTATTGCTATCACCGCAATTACGTTTGTTTTTTCTTGCGGAGAATGGATCGATTTTATCAGTCTGAAAACGTACGAAGCCCACGATCACTGGGATTTGATTTCGACCTTGTTTGGCCGCAACATCTTTGTCGTCGACGAGTTGAGTGCTCCCCTGTTACCGCTGGGGGCGTTGCTGTACTTCATGACGGTCCTGTCGACCTTACGTACTAAAGTAAACCGGTTCTCGTTTTCCTGGACACTCTTTTCTGAATGTATTCTTCTCGCGACATTAAGCTGCCGCGAACCTTGGGGCGTGATTGCACTCCTCTCCGTCGCCACGATTCCTCCGTGGGTTGAAATGAAATCTCGTTCACGATCCACCCGTGCTTATACATTGCATATGAGTCTGTTTGTCGTCCTGATGATCGTTGGTCAACTCACGCTCGATCTATCGACGAGCGTCTTCATGACAACAGTTGCCGGAGCCATTCTGACTGCCGCAGCCTTGGTACGAACTGGCGTATTGCCGCTGCATTGCTGGATCACCGACCTGTTTGAAAAAGTGACCTTCGGAACCGCTCTGCTCTACGTCACTCCCATGACGGGGGCTTACCTGGTGATGCGTCTTATTCTGCCAATCGCCCCTGACTGGGCGTTACAGAGTATCGCCGTAGTCTCGCTGGTAACTGCGGTCTACGCCGGAGGAATGGCGTTGATCCAACAGGAAGCCCGCCGGTTCTTCTGTTATTTGTTTCTCAGCCACTCCTCGCTGGTCCTTGTCGGATTGGAACTGGCGACATCTGTAGGATTAACGGGGGCACTGTGTGTCTGGTTGTCAGTCGGATTATCCTTGGCTGGCTTTGGACTGACCTTACGCTGCGTCGAAGCCCGACGTGGTCGAATTTCACTTGCTGAATACCAGGGGTTATACGAACACACGCCCATCCTGGCCGCCTTCTTCATGATCACAGGTCTCGCCTCCATCGGCTTTCCCGGAACCATCGGCTTCATCGGTACCGAACTTCTGATCGAAGGAGCCGTCGACGTTTACCCTCTCGTAGGTACGTTCGTCGTGATCGCCGCCGCATTGAATGGCATCGCGATTCTCTCTGCCTACTTCCGCATATTCACAGGTAACACGATTACGACAACTCTAACATTGAAAGCAAGACCGGCTGAGCGAATTGCGGTGCTTGTATTAGCGGCGCTCATTCTGGGAGGCGGCCTGTACCCGCAGCCGGGTGTCGAATCCCGGTATCACGCGGCGAAATCGTTAATGACTCGGCGCCAGGAAAATCTGAATCGACAAACACAAATCACTAACGACTGGGAACAGGCTCCCACTCAACAGGACTATCAAAACAGACTCACCCACGAAAACCGTCCCGCAATCTCCACCATGTTAATTACTCCTTGATATTCAGTTGAAGATCTCTCCGAGAGTTTGATTTCAATTCACTCAAATACTGTTCCTTTCTTTCTGAATAGAATCCTTTACCGGAACCCGCCCATGCCCACGACGTCAAACAATGGTCAACCGAAACCTAAGGGAAATGCTGCCGGTTTTTCTCAGTACTTCATGAAAGATCTCATTTCCGGTTTTCTGGTTTTCCTGATCGCTCTCCCGTTATGCCTGGGGATCGCTTCCGCAAGTGGGTTTCCTCCCATTGCCGGTATCTTTACGGCGATCATTGGGGCTTTAGTCACCACCTTCATCAGTAACAGCGAACTCACCATCAAAGGGCCTGCGGCTGGTTTGATTGTGATCGTCATCGGTTGCATCGAGGAGTTCGGTGGCAATGGTATGACGGGCGGTTGGACGGAAGCGGATGCAATGGCTTACAAAGCCGCCTTGGCTGTCGGTGTGGTCGCGGCCATATTCCAGATTCTGTTTGGCATCTTTCGGGCAGGAATTCTTGGCGAATTCTTCCCCGCCTCCGCCGTGCACGGCATGCTGGCCGCCATTGGCGTCATCATCATTGTCAAACAGATTCCAGTCGCACTGGGTGTAGCCGCTTCGGGTTCGCCCTTGCATATGATGCAAGAAATACCGACGTACTTTACTCAGATGAATCCGGCCATTGCCGCGATCGGTCTCACGAGTATTGCCATCATGTTTCTCTGGCCGTTAGCCGGTAAACAAGTTAGCGGTTTAAAAAAGGTCCCCAGCCCGATCATCGTATTGGCTGTCGCAATCCCCATGGGAATGTATTTCAACCTGACCAGCGAACATGACTACGTCTTGGGAAGCAATACCTATCACCTGGACGATCATTTCCTCGTTGACATGCCGGGTGAGATGTTCGGCATGATGAAGGACATTACCTTTCCAGACTTCACTGCGTTAAAGCAGCCCTTCGCCTGGAAATGGGTCTTCATGTTTTTCATCATCGGTAGTCTTGAATCTCTCCTGAGTGCCAAGGCTGTCGATTTACTCGACCCCTGGAAACGAAAAACAAACCTGGACCGAGACATGCTCGCGGTGGGCGTGGGTAACTGCTGTGCCGCGTTCGTCGGTGGTCTTCCCATGATCTCCGAGATTGTTCGATCCCGGGCCAATATCGACAACGGTGCCCGCACCCGCTTCGCCGATATGTGGCACGGGCTCTTCCTGCTGCTCTGTGTGGCCTTTATCCCCATGTTCTTACACCTGATTCCCAACGCCGCCCTCGCTGCGATGCTGGTCTACACAGGAACTCGACTTGCCCATCCGACCGAGTTCATGAACGTCTATCGAATCGGAAAAGAACAGCTGTTGATTTTCGTCACTACACTGGTGGCGGTACTGGCGACCGACCTGCTTATCGGGATCATTATCGGAATTTTACTCAAAATGACCATTCATGTTCTCAATGGAGTCGCTTTGAACTCACTCTTCAAACCGTTTCTTGAAGTGCAGAATGTGGATGAAAACACGAGCCTGATTGTCGCCCATCAGTCGGCTGTCTTCAGCAACTGGATTCCCTTCCGCCGTCAGATTGAACAGATTGGCCTGGTACAACGGCGAAACCTGATCATCGATGTCTCCAATGCTAAACTGGTTGATCATAGCGTCATGGAAAAACTGGAGGAAATGGAACAAACATTCGAGCAGGAAGGTCTTCACTTCGAAGTCCGAGGTCTCGACACACTCCAACCTTTCACTGAAAACGCGCACGCCGCTCGCAAGCGAGGCTTGGCAACCGTTAAACGGATTACCGTAGTAGCGGATGAGTCACTACGGGAAATGCTGGAGAACGAGTTCGTCCGTTGCGGAGCGACCGGTTACACCACGTTCCCCTGCACCGGAAAAGGGCTGACGCAACTCGTTAACGATGACGACTCTAATCCGAACCAGTATCGAATCGAAGTGATTGTGCCTTTCGCCGTTTGCGAAACAATTCTCGGATATCTGCGAACGGAAGTTTTGCCGAAATACCACGTTACCACTTGTGTCGAGACGGTAGAGGTCGTGAAGGCGAACCAGTTCGCACCCGTCACACAAGAGATTCAAGTGGAGTTAATTACTCCACACAGCTAAGCACGATTCACTATCGTACTTCAAACGTGTTCTTCCGTTTGAATGTAGGTCACCCCTGGTAATTGCCGTACTCTGGGGGTGGCCTTTTTTTATAGCTTCCTCTTTTTAACTGACAGCGGCTGAAATTTGCATGACAGGGATTGAGCGTGATCAAGGACTGTCTGATACAATAGAACGGAACTTCTTTTCCTCTTCCGTGGGAACACCGTCCATTATGTCCTCTTCCTCAGCTATCGTTCTGGACCGCGAAGAATATGTCGAACAGGCGTATTTCTTCAAAAGTTACAGCGAACGCCTGACCAATAATCTGCCTGCACAGGAAATTCTGGCAAGCATCAGCGAAGAGCTACTGACGACGACCAATCTCCCCAAGGCGATCGAGTTCCTGACTGGGGAAATCCTGCTGAAGGGGAAAATCAGCGATGGCATGAAGCGGCTTCCTCACTACTTCACCCCTTTTCAAACCTATGTGATGGACCGAGCCGAAGACGATATCTCCCGGTTCGACATCTCAATCGCATTGCACATCCTGCACAAACTGGCGGAATACATGTCGGAAAGTCCGACGCGGCCTGGCCTGTTTATATATCAGTTCGAATGTCTGGCCCGTAACCGAATGGGTTATGACGCCGGAATGCTGGCGATCTCGCAAGATCCCTCTTTCGACGAAGACTGGAAACTCTGGCTGAGCCGAATTCGGTTTCAGTTGGGAGAACATGACTTCAGCGATTTGATCTACTTTCGGTCGGAACATTACGTCGATGAGCGACGGCACCGCAGCCGGGAACCTGACTTTAAACCAAGCTACACCATCTTCTTCAGTAAACAGGAAGGCCGGATCGCTAAAGCGAATCAAGGGAAAGATCCGCTGTATATGTTCTCGGCCCTGCAGAGGCAGTTGAATTATCCCAAGGTCCCGCGTCTCCAAACGAAGACAACTGAATCGCCTATTCACCCCGCCCTGGAACAACGGTTACTCCGTTTAGAACAGCGAATGCAGCTCCTCGAATCGGAAGCCAAAGACGATTTCGATTTGAGCCAGTTTTACGTGCAGGGCAATACACCACCACCCACTGAAGATTAAACCAGCTAGCATTAAACCCGCCCTGGGGAGGCAGCACTACAACAGGCCAAGCGATTACGCCTCGAAGACGTCTTCCAACGCTTTCCGCATGACGCTGGTGTCCGGATCTACTCCCGTCCAGAGCTTGAATCCGATGACACCCTGATTGACCAGCATGCCAAGACCATCAAGCGTGGTGCAGCCGATCTTTTCGGCTTCTTTCATCAGCCAGGTTCGCGGAGGATTGGGAATGACATCGGCAACGACCATCTCTGGAGTGAGCGTCGAAAGATCCACAGCAACTTTGGCATCGACATCAGGATAGAGGCCGATCGAAGTCGAGTTAATCACGATATCCGTCCCAGCGGGAACCTGATAGTCCCCGTCCCACTTGACGAATTCCGCTGCACAGTCGGTTTTATCGTTGATCAGTTTGGCGAGTGCTTCGCCTCGTTCTACAGAGCGATTCACGATGGTGATTTTCGTGACCCCTGCGAACGCGGTTTCCACCGCCATCGCGCGGGCCGCTCCGCCCGCACCGAACATTACGATTGATTTGCCCTTCGGATTCGTCACCGACTTCAGCGATTCGACGAACCCTTTCCCATCAGTATTGTCGCCGACAAGTTCATCCCCATCTCGAATGATGCAGTTCACCGCTCCCATCACAGAAACGGCTTCACTGACCCGGTCCAGGTACTGAATCACTTCGACCTTATGTGGAATAGTCAAATTCCCCCCCCGAAAGTTCATCGCCCTCATCCCGGCCACGGCGGCTTCGAGATCTTGAGGGTAAACTTCGATCGTCAGGTATCGCCATTCCAGGTTGTGATGCTGGAATGCGGCTTCAATCATCGCTTGCGTGGGGTTTTCCGCGACAGGATGACCGAAGACGCAGGTTATTTCCTGTTTGAAATTAAGGGGTTCCGACATGACAACAACTTTCCGATCCGAGGCGCAATTGAAGAATACGTAATGTCCGTTGGAAGACGAATCCGTATTACTCGTCCGTAACACAACCTTCGGAAGCGGTTTTCACGTTCTTGATATATTTGTAAAGCGTACCGCGAGTGTATTTGTACGGAGGAGCCGTCCATTTGTCTCGACGTTTCTGAAGCTCTTCATCAGTAACATCAATGTTGATCTCATTCTTTTCAGCATCAACAGTAATCTTGTCTCCATCTTCAACCAAAGCAATTGGTCCACCGACCTGTGCTTCTGGAGTGACGTGCCCCACAATAAATCCGTGGGAACCACCAGAGAAACGACCATCCGTCAACAGAGCCACATCGTTGCCGAGTCCGGCTCCCATAATGACCGAGGTGGGAGTCAACATTTCCGGCATGCCCGGTCCCCCTTTGGGCCCTTCGTAGCGAATGATGATCACATCCCCTTTCTGCACGACTTTGTCTTCCACCGCTTTTAACATCAGTTCTTCGGAGTCGAAACAGCGAGCCGTTCCATTGAAGACAAGACCTTCCTTGCCAGTAATTTTGGCGACCGATCCTTCCGGAGCCATGTTGCCTCGCAAAATTTGTAGGTGACCTGTTTTCTTGATTGGTTTGTCGAGCGGCTGGATCAGGTCCTGATCTTCCGGCAGACCGGGCAGATCAGCAATGTTCTCGGCTAATGTCCGACCGGTAACTGTTTTGCAATCACCGTTAATCAAACCATTTTCCAACAGGAATTTCAGCACGGCAGGGGTTCCCCCAATATCGTGCAGGTCTTCCATTACATAACGACCACTCGGTTTCAGGTCGGCGATGAAGGGAATGCGATCGGAGACTTTCTGGAAGTCATCGATCGTCAGATCGACTTCGACCGAGCGAGCAATGGCGATCAGGTGCAATACGGCGTTGGTCGATCCCCCCAGGGCCATCGTCAAGACCATGGCATTTTCAAACGCTTCGCGGGTCATGATGTCGCGTGGTTTCAAATCGAGTTCCAGCAGCGTGCGAATGGCGGCACCCGCGTTTAAACATTCCTGAATCTTACGAGGATCGACAGCCGGAATAGAGGAACTGTAGGGTAAGGTCATTCCCATCGCTTCAATGGCGGAGGCCATCGTGTTCGCCGTGTACATTCCACCGCAGGCACCTGCACCAGGACAACTTTTCTTCACAATCTCTTTACGTTCTTCGTCAGAGATCGACCCCGAAAGGTATTCGCCATAGGCCTGGAAGGCAGACACGATGTCGAGTTTTTTCTGATTGAAGCAACCTGGTTTGATAGTCCCCCCATAAACCATCAGCGAAGGACGATTCAATCGGCCCATGGCGATCAGACAACCGGGCATGTTTTTGTCGCAACCCGGGAGAGAGATGTTAGCATCGTACCATTGGGCTCCCATGACCGTTTCGATGGAATCAGCGATCAAATCGCGAGACTGCAGCGAGTAGGACATACCGCTGGTTCCCATTGAGATTCCGTCACTGACGCCGATCGTGTTGAAGCGCAGGCCGACCAACCCGGCAGCCGTCACACCTTCTTTGACCTTAGCAGCGAGGTCATTCAGGTGCATGTTACAGGTGTTGCCCTCGTACCAGACCGAGGAAATCCCGACCTGGGCTTTGTTCATGTCCTCTTCTGTCATGCCGGTGCCGTATAGCATGGCCTGAGACGCACCCTGAGAGCGAGGTTGAGTGATTTGAGCGCTAAATTTATTCAACTGTGGGTCGGTCATCTTGTCTACTTTCGATCAATGCTGGGTGGAGGAGTCTCTGCTGGATGTTTTGATGGATATTTTACGCCTCCATGCCGTGGTCGTTGGCACGAATGATTCTCATAAACGAGGCTATTTTTACTCTTCCGGAAACGAGTCATCATCCCCTCACAGGCCGAACCCGTCAACCGTTCCAAGGGCCAGAGACGATGAATTCGCTGTCCGAATTCCCGACAGGACACCTATCTGGAACCCTAAGTTCGCAACTTAAGAGGCAGAATTGGAAATGAAGCCTTCATCAGAGCACAATATCAGCGCACAACTGTTATCGATCCGATTCGTTCAGCCCGAACATTGGAACCAAGTCGACGCTGGGGAGTCTACGCATAATAAAAACCTATAGTAGGATACAGCAACCAGACTTCTGATTCACAGGCCGCGTCGGATTTCTCACGGGTTTGACTTCTCAACAACCAGAAGGATGATATCATTGTGATACACACTAAGATGAAACCGAATCTTAGCGAGTCGTTTAGTTATCCAGTTGGTAACCACTCGCGATCTTCAGACGTCAGGATTGGCCCCTTCATGTCACAATCTGGTTCCCCCCGTTGGATGAGCTGGCGAAGTTTAAGATGGAACAGCGAGATGGAGCAATTGGGCTCGATCGTCCAGTTCTGCGACCGCATGCTGCAATTCCTTTGCGATTCTTCCACTTCCGATGAGTTCCTCAAACAACTTCTCCCGGAGATGGCCACTGAATTTTCCGCTCAGCGAATCTGCCTCTGGCAACGCACTCCCAAATGGAAATTACTGACTGAATTAGGCCGGGCCGGAAGCGACGAGCCCGATTTGCGTCAGTTTGAGGAAATCCTCGATCGGGGCGAATCCAGCTTCAACGCTCAGGGAACAGTTCCCTCCCTGATGGTTCCTCTGGAAATGGGCGCCGGAAATTCGCTTGTCCTCGTCATGGAGGGTAATCGGGTCGACTCCAGCATGCTCGAGAGTTCCGTCGCCTGTGGCCGTTTTCTCTCACACTGTCTCCAATTGATCAACAGTGGTGACAGCCTGGGTGATGAAATTTTCCAGCTACAGAAAATGCTGGAAGTTGTCTCCCGGTTGCCCATGATTCATGAAACACAAAAGCTGCTCGAATACCTGGCCGAAAGTGCCACTGAGCTGGTCGACTGCGACCGGGCGAGTATTTTTGTCTGGAGCAAAGAGAGCAGCGAAATCACTGCCTGCCCTGCATTGGGAGTGGAAGGAAACACCCTGCGTCTGCCTGACAACGTCGGTATCGTGGGTGAAGTCATTCATTCAGGTCGGACCATCCGCGTCGATGACGTCTCTCACGACGAACGCTTCCACGGAAAAGTCGATAAAACCAGTGGCTACCAGACGCGCAACCTGCTTTGCGTGCCGCTGCGGGGAAGTGACAACGAAATCATTGGGGCTTTTGAAGTTATCAACAAGAACGAAGGACTCTTCACTGCTGCCGATGAGCAATTTCTGTTGCGCATCGCCCCCCATGCGGCTGCCGCAATTGTGAACACGAAAGAGCATGAAACACTCACCCGTAGCCGGGCTAACCTGGAAGAACAGGTCACCAGAGGGGTTCGTCTCATTGGAGAGAGCCCGGCGATTGAAGCCTTACGGAATACCGTCGATCGTCTAGCCGCCACTGACCTGCCCGTATTGATTCTGGGTGAAAGTGGAACGGGTAAGGAAGTCGTTTCGACCTCTCTCCATTACCTCGGTCCACGGGCCAAACATCCTTTCGTCGCCGTGAACTGTGCCGCGATTGCCGAAACATTATTGGAGAGCGAACTCTTCGGCCACATCAAGGGAGCCTTCACCGATGCCAGCGAAAATCGGAAGGGCAAATTTGAACTCGCAGAAGGAGGAACGATCTTCCTCGATGAAATCGGCGACATGAGTCTGGGTGGCCAGGCCAAGCTGTTGCGGGTACTGGAACAGAAAGTAGTCACGCCCGTAGGTGGCTCGCAGAATATTCCAATTAACGTGCGAATCGTCGCCGCCACGAACGCCAATCTGCTGGAGTCTGTTCGGGAAAAGAAATTCCGGGAAGACCTCTACTATCGCCTGAGTGTTGTCACCCAGCACCTGCCCCCGTTACGGGATCGGCCGGAAGACATCCTCCCACTGGCCCAGTTCTTTCTGAAACAGTTCTCGGTACAGGCCCGTCGTCCAGAACTCCGTCTTTCGAGTGAAGCGCGTCTGCGGATGCAGTCTCACAGTTGGCCCGGTAACATTCGCGAATTACGCAACCTGATGGAACGGGTCGCGTTCCTCGCCAATGGTGACCAAGTCGAAGCGGAAGACCTGGCATTCATTCTCAGCCCGGATGAATCGCTTCAGAACGAGCCCTTCCTCGAGCTGGGTCTGAACGATGCAACTTCTTCCTTTCAGCGCGAATTCATCCGTAAATCGGTGAAACGAGTCAACGGCAACATGAGCGAAGCAGCCCGCCTGATGGGACTGCATCGCTCCAACCTGTACCGCAAAATGCGTCATCTCGACATGAATGAAGTTGGCGGCGAACAGTAGCCTCCGCTCTCTTCCCAATCAGTCAACAGTCCGGACTTTACTTGAGGATCACCTCGCCGGAATAGCGAGTTCCGGGTTCGATTTTTCCATCCAAGTCTGCTGGTTCAACGGCGAACAAGGGACTGATTTCAATCGTCGTATCTGACGCAATCTCAGCCCCCGCAGTCGTTAACCAATCCATAGCGATGATCGTCAGCGCTGCTTTGCAGGTTTGGGGCGAGTCATTTCCATCAGCATTTTTGACAGGATTGAATTCCTTCATCCGATCCGCTTCTAATACGAGGGCGTTTTTTGCCATGGGAAGGGCGTCGAAAATGAAGCGTTCAAATTTATACGCGTTTGGCTCAGAGGGAGAGACGAGTTCACCATTCTCTCCCAGGTAAGCGACCTTCTTGTGAGCGACATGGAAGGGCAAACCGTCGGCGGACTCGGCGATCCGTTTGAGGAACGCGACATCAAAGGCGTGAATCGCAGTATTCCCGGCCCAGTGCGTTAGACTTCCATCGTCGTTCAGCTTCTCCGACACTTCTGTCGGCATATCGCTGTATTCAATGATTTGTGTTTCGCCGTCGACATCAACAACCACACCGGTTTTTTCAGCCGCGTCGACCTTGGCAATGACTTTGGTCGACAGTTCCGATTCCCGAAGGGCATGCAGCCCCAGGAAAAGAGGATCCGCAATCGTCGCCGTCGGGTTATCTACCTGATGGTAGTACAGATATTCGATTCCCCGTTTTTCCAGTTCTTCGAAGAGTTCTGCTTTCAATAAGGCTCCCAGCATCCCTCCATGACCATCGGGAGTGACACTTAGGGCTCCCTTTTCAGCGAGCAACAGTTTTCCTGTCTGGTCGTCAACCGCGGGCATCGTTCCCTGTTTGAAAAAAAGGACATCCTTTTCATCGAGCCCGAAATAGTCTTGAGAATGCAGATAACTCCGAGTCTCGGCGTCGGTCGCGTCACTCGTCATGATGAGGTAAGGAATTGGTTTTCCGGCTTGACGAGAACGCGCCTGGACTTGTTCAAACATGATTTGAAAGAGAGTTCGATCCGTAACCGGACCTATTGGATACATCCCCTTGGGCTGATCAAACCCAAGCCGGGTCCCCTGCCCTCCCGCGACGAGCACGACACCGACCTTACCAGCGGCGAGCAATTCGCGACCTTTTTTATCTGCTTCGACTGCCAGATCAAAGTTGTTTTCAAGGTCGGCTAACCGGACCAGGTTCCGTGGCGGAGTGGCTCGTTGGGCTTTCTCAGACAGAGGCTCTTCATCCTCGCCTGCTCCCTTATCAAGGAGTCGACTGATCAGCTCGAAGTCAATCGATTCGAGCTGATTCTGGAACGTCGCCTGTTGTTCCTCGGTTAGTTCACCCCACCATTTCAGCAGGTGTTGTTGATTCGCAGATGCAAGACGTTGTTCGATATCAGCAGCAGGCATAAGGTCTGTTTTCTTTCCCAAGATCATTCTTCAAGGTCCGTTACACCAGTGTGAGCCGCAAGTTCTTACATTAGCGACGGTGAAGACGAAACCAGTTTAATGGAAATGGAGGGACGACCTGCTTATCTTAACGGATTGACTGTGCTGAAAAAACTAGCGAATGCTTGCCCTTTAAAGATTCTTCACAGGAAGAAACTGATCACTTCCGCTGGTGTACAGTTAGCGAGCGACGCGAGTGTAATGATACAGGAAAATCCCCGCGGAAAGGGCCACATTCAGGGAATCGGTTCCTTCATCCATTGGGATCGTCACTTGCCGATCCGCGATTTCCAGCCAGCGTGGATCGAGACCAGTCGCTTCATTTCCAAATATCAGAATCAATCGTTCTGCACGAGATTCCTCCATCAGAGGCTCAGCGCGATCATCCAAAACGGTTGCGGCGACTTCATATTCCCACTCGGTTTTCAACCCTTTTAACGTCTCCTGAAGATCGGCAGGTTGGATGATGGGCAGGGAAAAGATATTTCCCATCGAGACGCGAATGGAACGTCTGGAAAAAGGATCCGTACACTGGTCCCCCACCAGCAAGGCATCCGCACCAAAAGCGCGAGCTAAACGAATCATCGTCCCCAGGTTATCCGGGTCTGCAATATGAGGACATGCGAGAAGCAAACTGCGGCGTCCTGGTTCAGGCTCTGCTAGTTTCTGTTCCTGTTTACGAAGTCCGCAAGCCAGAAAACCATGATGAAAGTCGAACCCCACCAACGATTGCATCAATTCGTGAGGGAGCACCATCAGTGAAACGCGATCAAGATATTCTTCCGGGAAGAGATGCCGTTTTTTCTCGCTGACGAGCACCGACTCGATTGGGAAGTCGGACTGCAGCAAACGCTCCACGACAAACCGGCCTTCGGCGACGAATATTTCCTGGCGGCGAGACTGGTTGGTCAGTTTCAGATCTCGATACGGCTCCAAGCGTGGATCATCGAGATCATTTAGAAAAGACTCAGTCATGGGAAGGTTATAAGCGGGGGGGGGCATCAGTGGAGCGATAAAAAGATACGATAACCATCATAGCTTCTAAGCCAGATGTTTGTCGCCCCACATGGAGAGATTCAACATCGGCCATAACCACATTCCGACTTGTTGAGGTTGCGCGCTGATTTCCGCAAGGGCAGAAGGTTGAAACAGTTCATTAGCAAAGGGGCTCTGCAGCAGTTTCTGTCCAGCCCACTTCGCCCAAGGCCCTCCCAACCAACTTTGTACCGACGTGGGAAATGACGCTTTCCTCCGTTCGGCTAGTTCCGCTGGCATCATGCGGCCGGCGACCGTTCTCAGAATTCGTTTGGATTGCAGATAGTTTTGCTGATCGAGTTCAGCCGAAGCGAGATGCGGAATTTTCTTTCCATGAGCGACATCAATTTTATATCGCTGCGGAACCCGGAACCCCTGCTCCAGCAGTCGGACATCTGTAAAGGGAACCCTGGCCTCGAGGCTGGCCTGCATGGTAGCCGAGTCCAACCGATAGAGAAGTGATTCCAGATTAACACGATGGAGCAACATGGCGTACTTGCGACGCGTGGGCAAGTCACCCCACTGTTCTAACTGACCATGATAATGATCGACCATCACCTGATCCTGTGCCGCTGCCTGCCAGATGTCGGGTTGCAATAAAGCGGGCTTCACCTGCATGGGAATCAAGCTGTTGAGTGCGAGGTAATGATCGGTCTCGGACTGAAACTCTACACGTCCGTATTGCCGCTGCATACTTTGCAGGAAGTTAGACGAGTTGGGTGCATGAATGTCGTTCGTATTCTGCTGTAACCGGTTGGCACGGACGAAGTCGTTAGCAGACCAATGCTGTGTGGCGTATCCACAAAACAGCTCATCAGCCCCTTCGCCCCCCAATGCGACTCCCACTGATTTTTTCAACTCGCGGGCGAGTCGGTAGATAATCACGTCTGTGGGTGTAGAAAGAGGCAGGCCCTGTTCGCCAATCAGGTATTCCCAATCACGCAAGTAATCGTCTGCCGACACTTTCACTTCACCATGTTCAAACCCGACGAAGTCAGCACATTGACGCGCGTATTGAAAGTCTTCCGTTTGAGGGTCGAGCGAACCACCACATTCGCTTCGCATCGATTTACCCCCCTGCCGATGAAGCATACAGGCAAGCGTACTGGAATCGACACCGCCACTGAGAAACAGCCCAACCGGAACATCGCTCACCAGTCGGTCACTGATGGCCAGATCGAGCAGTTCTTCCAGTTCATCAACGGCATCGAGGTATCGCATCGACGATTGTTCTTGCAGGGGATAATCCCAGTACGATTCAATTCGCACTCGTTCCCCATCGAATTGCAGATACTCACCTGGCATTAACTGCCAGATCCCTTTGTACATAGTCTCCCTGCCGAGAGTCAGTCGGAAGGTCGTCAGATAATGACTGAGTGCAACCGGATTCGGTTCAGCACTGAAACGGGGATGAGCGACGATTGCGGCAATCGAACTGGCAAAGAGCAGAGAACCTTCGATCTGCGTGAAGAACAACGGTTTCACACCACATCGGTCGCGGGCGAGCAACAGTTCGTCTTTAGTGAAGTCATACAAACCAAACGCAAAATCACCGTTCAGTTTCGCCAGCGTCTCAACACCCCACTCCTGATAAGCATGAGCCAGAACTTCGGTATCGCAGCGAGTATAGAATTGATGCCCGACCGCTTCGAGTTCTTTACGAAGGTCGCCGTCGTTGTAGATCTCGCCATTGTAAACAAGGACTTGTTGTTCCTGGTCGTCTACCCAAGGTTGTGTGCCGCCGTCACGATCACGTATCGCCAGACGCCGGTGGCCGAATGCGATATTTCGTTTGAAATAGCTTCCGGCATCGTCCGGACCGCGAACAGTCATACTGTCTCGCATGCGATTTAATGTTGTCAGATCAATCGCCACCGTTTTACCCGGTGCCGCGACCAACCCCAGTATGCCACACATTTGTCGCGTCGTCCCTGACAGCGGAGACCGGAAACCGCATGATCGCTGGGCTTAGAGAGGATCTCTAGTCGAATTCACCAACGTGCGTTCCTCAGGTATCGACGCGAAATCAGTGGTGGTGCAGGCATCCTGCGACACGTACGCTTGTACCGAACTGGCAGACTGGGAAGTTAGCAGCAAGCTTTCCCCGTCGAAACCAGCGGGCAACTGGTATAACCGTTACAGCTTCTCAGGTCAGGGTAACCTTGAAGAGTTTGACGTCAGCATCAGGGAAGAATTTTTTCTGTATTTTGCAGGATAATTGCTCGCTCTTCTGCAGTTAGGTCACTCGCCAACTGATAGGCATGGTTCGCTTTAACGCGTGCTTTCACCCACATCAGCACGTTTACTTCCGCTCCTTCTTTGATCTCATAATTCGCCGGTCCCGCTTCACCATCGTAAACCGTCAACGGAAGATTGTCCCAGTTGCGATCTGCAGCAACCTGCTCCAGTTCCGCCTGTGCTGCTTCTGGATCGTCCGTAAGATAGATTCCAAAGGCACGCAGCTTCTTGTTTTCAAAACTATGGGCCGTTTCGTTTACGCCTTCCAATAATTCCAATACCGGTTCATCCAATGATTTAAAGAATACGGCGATGACCGGCTTGCCACCAAACTGACAGGCATAACATAGCGTACGCCCTTTGGACTTCCCGGTAACAGCAAGCACGTTAAAGGTATCGATGGGTTCATCGACTGGTATTCCGGAGATGAACTCTGATTTATCAACGACCTTTTCTTCGGCATGGACTTCAAATACTGATAGGGAACCGATCAGCAAGAGGGAGAGCATTAGAAATGGAGAGATAAGGTTTCGCATCAATAAGGTCCTGTTCAATATCTGTTAAAAGCCCGAGATTTCATCTTGTCCGGGAAATTGAAATTTCTCAATCCCCTCTATTTTAGACGAAAGGGAATATCTCTGTCGGTGATCTATTTTACAAATCGGTCGGTTTTCAATGATTACCGGATGTGCCACAATAAAACTCAGGTTATCACGCTCGAAACGATCTTTGAACTCATCCTTGCGATTTCTTCTGGAGCTTTACCACTGTGACGAACTCCTTACGCTTTTCGGCGAATTTTCTGCTCTGTCTCTGTATTGCAGGTCTATCAAACACATTACCAGAATGCTTAGCAGAAGAAACGAATGCTCCTGCAACAAAACAGGAAACAAGCCAAGCTTATCCCCGGATCGCAGCGATCGTCACGGAGTACCGACAGAATTCGCATGCCGATGTCATCGTCAGTCGGTTAATGCAGACGAATACGCTGGACGGAAAAGGAACGAAACCAAAACTGGATCTGGTGTCGCTTTGGACCGACCAGATTCCTGAAAACGACCTTAGCCGGAAACTGGCCAAAGAACATCATGTTCCAGTCTACGATACAATCGAAGAAGCCCTGACAATGGGCACGGATAAACTGGCCGTCGATGGAATTCTGCTGGTGGCCGAACATGGCCAATACGAGATGTCCGCAACCGGGCAGATAATGTACCCCAAACTGCGTCTTTTTAAAGAGATCGAAGCTGTCTTTCGCAAGACAGGCCACGTCGTCCCAGTTTTTCACGACAAACATATTTCGGATAACTGGGAAGATGCTCAGAAAATCATGACCGGTATCCGTGAGTTGAACATTCCCTACATGGCTGGATCGTCCTTACCAGTGCTTTGGCGAATTCCAGAAGCGAATACTAAACGAGGAGAGCAGATCAAAGAAGTCGTGGCCACATCGTACAGCTCTCTGGACGCATATGGTTTTCATGCAGTCGAAATGGTGCACTGTCTCATCGATCGTAGAGCTGGGGGTGAAACGGGAGTCAAATCTGTGCAGTGCCTTGAAGGAGATGCTGTCTGGGAAGCGATGGAGCAAGGTGTCTTCGACCGAAAACTTCTGGAAGAATGTCTGGGACGTCTCACCAAACGTCCGCCACCCACGATCGATGATGTTAAAGCACAAACAGAAACACCGGTTTTGTTTATCATCAATTATAATGATGGATTAAAAGCAAGTATTCTGACTTTGGATGGTTCCGTAAGTGAGTGGACGGTTGCCTGGCGAAACGCCGAAACCGATGAATCAACATCGACTGCCTTCTGGACACAGGAAGCCCGACCGTTCATGCATTTCACTTACTTGTTGAAAGGAGCCGAGAAAATGTTCCACACCGGCAAACCGACCTGGAATGTCGAACGTACACTACTTGTCAGTGGCACACTCGACGCCCTACTGCAATCGAAAGTTGCCGGCGGAAAAGTGATTGAAACACCTTATCTGGATGTCACCTACACCCCCGAATGGGAATGGCAACAACCACCTCCTGCCCCAGTAGGTCGTCCCATCATGAACCAGTAGTGGACCGTCAAAGCGATTGTTTCAGTAGTAACAACATTTCCACGTATTGAATTTGACGAGCCAGTTGCGCAGCGTTGCTCTCTACATTGCCGGCATTTTCTGCGCAGAAATCGACAAAGCCGAAGGCATCCCAATGTTGCCCAGCGTACTGACCGGATCCAATGTCTTCCCGAGTGGCCTTGGTAGCCATCTCCTGTTGCAGACGGACGGCGTAATCGTTCAATTCTGGAAAGATATCTGACTGCCCCACACGGCGGCACCAGTATTTCGCATTTCCATAGTCAGGTTCACGGCGATGCATGATTGCATGCCAGTGATCGGCAATGGCTTCTCCTTCCCATGACTGCGATGCTTCATGGCTGGCGTTCAGAAATCCGTGTAGTTGAAAGAGAGCCGCACTTAGTTCTATACGCTGCTGCGTGTCTCCCAACTTCTTGTCAGCGGTAAGCTCTTGTATGGCGTCCCGCAACCAGTGAAACCGACGGCCGGGCTCTGCCGGCGCGAGCTTGGGTAAATCCAAGTCATTGATCTTGCAAGGTGCTCCTTCAGAGAGACTGGTCAGCTTTTGATTTTTCGCCAATTGCGACAGAATGGCCCAGAGGGGATCCTTAACCTCTTCGCTTTGCAGTTCCTCAAGCAGACGCGACAAAGCATCATGGGAAATAGCGACAGCTCCCATTTGGGTCGGGGCAATAGCCAGGCAGGCAACTTGAATGGGAGCAGACTGCCAGATTTCAGACAGCAAGCCTTCCGCTGGGTAGAGGACCACCGCCTCGCATTCACCTCTTTGAACTGTCGCTGTCGCTGTTTCCCACGCCGCAATAGTGGGACAACGATTCCCATCGGCAAATCCCAGGACTGGCGACGATGCCTGTGCTATCGCCTCCCGCACATCGTCCAGGCTCCACGAATGGAGAGGTCGATCGCTTATCTTCTTCAAGTTAAAGCCAGCGGTGTCTGCTGAGGAATCGAGCATCCCCGCGTAATACAATTCCATATCCTGTGCATTCCTGTTTGGAGAGTTTTCCAGTCGTGGTGGATGACTGTCATCAATACTGGATTCTATTTTATTAGGTTGTCTCCCAGAACGCAAAATAACAAACGCCTTCCTCATCCAGGTGACGAGGAAGACGTTTGCTACTTCAGTGGTTTTCAGTCTTCAAAAGGTCCTATCAAAAAAATAGATCTTTTCACACTCTTTAGTTTTGATTGGGCTTTAGTTTTTGATTGGCTGATTTTCCAACCTGATTTCTGAGAACCCGACCGGGACAGTGGGTGCCTCGGTCGAGTCACAGAAAATTGACTTCAGCATTTAGTGGGTGTAGGCAGACATTCCGTGTTCGGAAATGTCCAGACCTTTTTCTTCTTCTTCCGGTGAGACGCGGAGCATTCCGATCGCTTTCAGGATGAGGAAGAGCACCAACATGCTGAGAAAAGCGTAGACCGGGATAACGACAGATCCCAGGACTTGAACTCCCAGATCGTAGTCGCCGAAGATTCCAGTGGCGATACCACCCCAGACACCACAGGCCCCGTGGACAGGGAAGGCACCGACGGGATCGTCGATGCGTAACTTATCGAGTGCCACAATGGCGAGGACTACGATGACACCGGCGACAGCACCGATAATCATTCCTTCTACGTTCGTGACGCTGTCACAGTTAGCGGTAATTCCGACGAGTCCGGCAAGAATACCGTTGAGAGCCATCGACAGGTCTGGTTTGCTGAACATGATCCAGGAAAGGATTGTCGCAGCAAGACCACCTGCGGCAGCAGCCAGAGTTGTATTTGTCGCAATCAACATGGTCGCATCAATGTTCGCTTTGTCAGAGAACGCGAGCTGACTACCAGGATTAAAACCGTACCAGCCGAACCACAGGATGAAGACACCCAGCGCGGCCAATGGCAAACTGTGACCGGGCATGGGTTGCGGTTTTCCGTCCGCTCCATATTTACCCAAGCGTGGTCCGAGGACAATTGCTGCAGCCAGACCGGCGAATCCACCGACGGCGTGAACCACAATGGAACCAGCGAAGTCATAGAATCCCATCGCGTCTAACCATCCACCACCCCATTTCCAGCTACCGCTGAGAGGGTAGATGAAAGCGGTCAGAAGTGCACTGTAGACAATGTATCCATTGAATTTCATACGACCAGCAACAGCACCAGAAACGATGGTAGCGGCTGTAGCGGCGAAGACGGCTTGGAAGAAGAAGTCAACCTGTGGGTTGAGGTTTCCCGCTCCGGCATCGGTAGTTGTTTCAGCAACGCCAACTCCAGCGAAACCGAAGTAACCGTTGAAGTCACCAGGATACATAATGCCGTAGCCAACGAACCAGTACAACAGCACGCCGACGCATACGTCCATTGAGTTTTTAAACAGAATGTTGACACTGTTTTTGGAAGAGTTGAAACCTGATTCGACCATGGCGAATCCTGCTTGCATCAGGAAAACCATCACCGCACATAGGAACAACACGAAGTTGTCGAAGGCGTACTGAATCTCGGTACTGGGAGTAGGTAATGCTTCTTCTTCGGCTTCTTCCGTGGGAGTTTCTGCCGGAGCTTCCGTCTCGGCTGTTTCGTCTTGTGCGTACGCAATTGACGTGCTCGTCATTGCGGGCAAAACCAGGAGCGTTCCAAGTAGGAGCGCAATGAAAGCGCAGTTTTTAATCATTGTTTTCCCTCTGCATTGCAATCAACCCACATGGACATCTTCGAAACAGCTACCATCAAAATGGAAATCGACGGGGTTTGTTCGAGTATGAAAGAGGTCGAAAGTTAACAAGTGCGACTATTGATGAATAAGTACGATGAGCTCAGGAAGCGGCAGGTTGTGCGGCGAACGTTCCAGTCTGAAAAGTTACCGACGCGGCAGGTAACTTCAGAATCTTCGAGCGCGCCTTCGTAGGGAAAATTGCGACGCCAGTTCCTTGAAATCAATTGCCTGAATCGTCTCGACGTTCAGGAAATTGGTTCCAGGGAAAATCACCCAGCTAAATAGAGCTGCTTATGCAAAAAGCAAGAACCGTGCCCGAAGACTCAATTTGTTCCTCGTTTTTGTGTTCCGAACCACAGGACAAGGGGTTTTCTGCCTGATTCTTTCTAATAATGAAGGATCCATGTTTAATTGGTTAATCATCGATTGCTTAGAAACTATGCAGCGCCGTCAACGGAATGCGCAGATGTTGTGCGTGAGTTGCCTACCTAACGGGCGAAGAGCCCAATGAGTCGCTAAAAAGAATTAAATTCCCTTCGTAAGAGAAAGAAAAACACCTCGTATTTAGCCTCATCATCAGGCATCCTATACATAATATTCACCAGCCTTGTTCACTTTGTTCTCTACATGAGATCAAGCAACGTCGTTCCGATGTCTAAACAAGCAGCGGATTTTCGCGACGTTTCGGATCTGTTCCATGAGTTTGAGACAAGCTGAATGAGCCTTCCCCCAACTTATGGGAAAACATGTTTAATCCCGTTAAATACATCCTGTTCGATTGCCCACGCCAGCGGTCTGCTCCCACAGGCGTCTTAAGGGTGTGTTGTACCCTGTCGATATTGGGAATCTTGGGTGTAGGCAGTCTGCCCTTGTTATTGGCGGACGATCTGGACAGCGTTTCAGATAAGAAAAAAACTACGAACACATCCGTGGAAGAGATTGTTGCTCCTCCTCCAGAACACCAGCTGTTCGCGACTATCGAAGCGCAAGAAGCAGAGCTGTGGCAGACCGCGCTCGACATCTGGAAATGGGCAGAACCGGGTTATCAGGAAACGAAATCAACTGCGAGACTTCAAGAACTACTCACCACTGCAGAGTTTCAAGTCACGCCTCAACTGGCAGAAATCCCTACTGCCTTCCTGGCCGAATATGGTTCAGGGAAACCCATCATCGCCATTCTGGGTGAATTTGATGCGTTACCGGGTCTGGCACAAGATCCTGTTCCTTATCGCTCTGCTGAAAACATTCAGAGCTACGGACATGGTTGTGGACATCATCTATTCGGAACGGCTTCAGCAGGTGCGGCTATCGCGATTGCTAATGAGATGAAGCAGGGAAATTTGCAAGGCACAATTCGTTTCTATGGATGCCCTGCCGAAGAAGGAGGTGCAGCAAAAGCATTTCTGGTTCAGGCAGGATTGTTCCAGGATTGTGATGCTGTCCTGCACTGGCACCCGAGCAATCGGAACGCGGCTGGTGCCCGTTCCTCACTGGCGCGGATTGCCGTCCGATTTCAATTTAATGGTGCTGCCGCCCACGCCGCAGGCGCCCCTGAAGAAGGCCGATCTGCACTCGACGCCGTTGCTTTGACAAATCATGCGGCAGAATTACTACGGGAACACATTCCCGATTCTGCCCGCATCCATTATGTCATCACCAATGGAGGCCAAGCCCCAAATGTCGTTCCGGAGGTCGCCGAGGTCTATTACTACGTTCGGCACGCCGACGCGGAAGTCGTTCAGAAACTGTATGAACGATTATTGTTATGTGCCGAAGCGGGGGCGCTAGCGACGGAAACCAAACTGACAGTATTACATGAGGGAGGCATTCTCAATCTCTTACCCAACTTGACGCTCTCTGAAGTCATTGAGAAAAATCTGACGAAACTGAACGACCTGAAATACAACGACGAAGAACAGCTGTTCGCCGCGAAACTGCAAGAGACACTTCTTAATAAACAGCCCATCACTGATATTCGGGAAGTTTATAATCTCGACGGAATCACTGGAAATGGGTCCACCGACGTAGGAGATGTTTCGTGGATCGTTCCTACAGCAGGGTTTAACACCGCCTGCTGGGTTCCTGGTACACCTGCTCATTCCTGGCAGGCAACGGCATGCGGCGGCACAAGCATCGCCCGTAAAGGAATGACTTTAGCGATGAAGACTTTAGCGGCCTCTGCATGGGAGATATACAAGAATCCGGAACTCATCGCGACGGCTCAACAGGAGTTCAAAGAGCGAACCGCCCGCCAAGGTTACAAAACGCTGATGCAACCTGGCCAGAAACCGCCGCTCGACTATCGCAAACAGAAGTAAGTCCGCAAAGAGAAATGGGACGAACAGCGATAGGGAAGATGGAATCAGCTATTCTGATTCGTGGGTGCCGGAGCTTTGCCATCCCGTACGGAATCCCACCAGCTACGCCACTGAACTTCGTTGTACTGAAAATTCTGATCGGTCAACGTTTTGAGCGCCGCGAGTACTTCCGGGTTCTGCTTATCCCGTTTGACATCGACAAGCTTCGTCTGCGGTGGAGGCTGAATGCTGTTATTGTTGGAATTATCGACAATCACCCCGTAAGGTAATTGACCCGTTCTCAGTTGATACTCGATCTCGGGTGGCAACAGTGGACTGGTTCTTCCCGTCGAATAGGTTTGTCGGGGAATCGGTACAGAAACCTGATAGGTATGCGTCGTGATTAACGCGTCGATCAAATAAGGAACGACGCGTATATCACCAATCTCTCCCAGAAAATCGCCAGATCGACGAACGACCTGATTCTCTGGATGATTCAACTGTCGAACATATTGAGCCGTGACGAATTCCAGCTTTTCGGGAGGTAAACTGTTAAACGCGTTTTTGCGTACCTGCAAACTGGAATCAAGTAATGAAAGCTCAATTAATTTCAAAACGGCCCGGTCATCATCGATTTTGGGCAGGACTTCAACCAAGAGTAACCTGAAGTCTTCTCCGTTTTCCTGTTGCAGATATTTTTCCAACGCGGGCAAAGCATCGACAGAATTAATTGAACGAAAAGCGGCGATCCCCTTCTGTTGATAAGTCGGAGATCGATGGTTTAGCCAACCGTGCCACAGTTTCGCTTTCTTCCACCAGACTTCACGTCGTTCGCGTTCTTCGGCCAGTTCATCAATCAATTCTTTTTCGCGTTCCGTAATGAATTTTCCCCGGTACTTCACCATACCGCGAGATTTCATCAATTCTTCCCGCTCCTGTTTTCGTGCAGAAATATCGGCCTTCGTCAGCATTTGCTGAGCACCGATATGGCTTGAATCAAGTTTGAGGACCTCTTCCAGCTGAGTTTTCCATTGAGGGTATAACTCCTGCTTCCGGCACCACTCTGCTAATTGCCAGAGATCCTCAACGGTCTGGGGGGTATTCGCCACTTTGACTTCGTACTCTTCAACAACGACGGGCTGATATATCGTGTCCTCAATATCAACAGAGGAGAACGAGACCAGGTTGCCTGACAGGGTCCGTATCTGAAAGAGCTCGGGATCTTCGACGCTCGTTTCCGTCTCCTGTTCTTCTAACAGACCGCGTACCACTCCCCCGTTACTCAGGACCAGGTGATCGGCATAACCGGACTGGACAATTGCCAGACTGATCCCCAGACCCAGAATGATGGATTTCGCAGGTAAACGGCAATAACTATTCATTAGTACATTCAGTTTGAAAGTTAATAGATAACGACTCTTCAAATTTTAGGGCATGGGCTCGGTCGAATTCAATAACTGTCTGTAATCGGTGCATTTTTCAGCTGTTTTTCGTTGGAAAAACGGTCATGATTGATCTAGGGAGCCGAAAAACAGGATTTCCCCCTCTGGCCTCGACTTATTTGATGCCTGTAAGATAGAAAACAAAACAGGCAACATGAGCAGAACTGGTAGCATACGCAAGTGAATTGCTTCACTGCCTCACACCAGTGAGAGGCTCTATTTTATTGCACACCACCCCATGCGACTGTACAGAAAGGAGTTCTGTTCAGAATCCATAAGATCAAATTCGAGACGACTTGCTGTTAGTAACATCGTCTTCGACCCAATCGAAATCCCAGAGGTTTCTTATGCTGACACGAACGTTCCTGACTATCTGTTGCCTGAGCTCGTTATTTTTTGTCGATACGGCATCTGCCCAGATGACGAATCATAACAAATCGGCGATTTTGCCCAATAAAGCACTACTCTCCCGGTACGCACTCGAAAGAGGCGGTTGGGGCCAGGCAGTCGTCGATCCCCTCGGTGATGAAGTCCTCCACATCGCGATTGACGATGCATTGATGTATGTGCAGACCAAAATGGGGAATATCACCGCTCTCGATCTTCAGACCGGCAAACGTCTCTGGTATTACAAATTTGGTGACCAGATCCAGTTCATGAGCCCCATGGTTAGTGACAGCGAAACTGCCTACTTCATTAGTGGCGTTCACTTGGTCGCTTTGGAAAAGTTCAGTGGCAACGAAAAATGGATGCTCCGGTTACCCGGGGCTGTCACTTCTCAAATCCTCGTCGACGAGAAGCAAATTTACTTCGGCGACGTTACGGGAATGTTCTACGCAGTCGATCTGGAGCGCACGGAAGACTTTGCTAAACGTGGTGAGCTTCCGCGATCTTCATTCGATACCATCAACTGGCGTTACCGATCGGCGGACGAGGTTCTCTTTGCTCCGGTGCGAATTGAAGAAGAAATTCTATTCGTCAGTGACGATGGTACGATGTATGCGCTTGCCCGGAGCGACAAAAAACAGTACCTGCATTTCGAAGGGGACTCCCCCGTCGTCGCGCCGCTCAGTACCCGTGGCCGACAAATCTATATGTCTGTCGCAGATCCCAGCTTGCGTCGCGACAAGCGAATCTTCTGTCTGAATGAGCGAAACGGCGAAACTCTCTGGCAACGAGTACTTACCCAACCCGTCCTGCAGCGAATGATTGTTGTGAAAGATAACCTGTTCGCAGTCCCTGTTCGCAAAGGACTGATGATGCTGCACGCCGATACGGGCCAGCGTTTCTGGCAGAACCGGGAAGCGGTTCGTTTCCTCACGTTAACCGAGTCCTTCGTTATTGCCGAAGATGCCTTGGATAATATTTTATTGATTGACAGAAATACCGGCGAAACCCTGGGCCGTTTACCTTTAAGAGATTTTTCACTGCGATATCAGAATGAAATGACAGACCGCCTCTACGTCGCTACCAAGTCAGGACTGGTCGTCTCCATTCACGAAGAAGGTTCAGATTTCCCCGTCTTCTATCGCAATCAGGAAGAGCAGCCAATCGATCCCAAAATGGCACCCAACGCTTCCGAGCAAAAAGAAGGCGGACTGCTTGAACCCGACTCGCAAAGCGAGAAACCGGCTGAAAAGCCTGTGCCTGAGGGGAACGATCCCCCTTCAACGAACAGCTCAGCCAAACCTATTGCACCACCTGCAGACAGCGCGGCACCGGCGAATACGAACAATAACGATGATGGTTTCTTCAACTTCGACAGTAAATAAAAAAATGGCCGTCTTTTTCTAACGTCGATTTAATCAGCGACGAAAAAAGCCGGCCATTTTTTATTATCCTTCGGCTCGTTACTTAAAAAGCCAACTGTCGATGCGACCGGAGGACGCGGAGTTACCGCCCTGCTCAGCTCCCCAGCTTAATGGACGACCTTGAACGGGAATGTTCTGCCCTGCGGATGAACCGTGCCCAAACGAGGGGCTGGTTCCCGAAAGAGGCTGGATCCCAGCGAGCTTTCCTCCCTGCTCGACTTCATAGCCGAGTTGTTGGTGTGGAGCAAATCTTTGTGCGGCAGGTCCATTTGGACGTTCTGCCGGTACTGGCTGCGGTGATGCCGGAGGAGCGGCAGGAGGAATGGTAGTCGGTTTCGTGCTTGTGCCGGGAGCAGGAGCAGGAACTGACAGTGGGCTCGGTGCTGTCCTCGGAGAATTTTCCGCTGGTTGGGCTAAACTGGTCCCGGGCAGAGTACTGCAGTTGGGGGCAATTAAATCACAGCCCGGCTGTCGGCAGCAGTTGGATTGGATGTTGCAAATCTCATGTTCAACAGGGAGTTGACATCGTTGGCATTGATCGCCGACGAAAGTGACACCTGCTCCACTGGCACAGACATTGTCACATCCGCAATCGAGTGTGCTACGGATGAAGTCCTGTCGGCTGCGTACATAGTTGCAATGTTGAACACCACGCATGTAAGCATGCTGAACGCCCGCATGATATCCTGAATACCACTCTTCGACTTTCGCGGCCCCTTCCGGACAACGGTATTTCTCGGCCCAGTATTTAGAGGGAGGTGCGGGAGGAAGTACCCCTTTGCCACCTTCTGCGATGTCATCAAAAGCTTGTTCAAATCCGTCTTCATAATGACCGGAGAACTCACATTGGGTCGCCCGACCAAGTTCATCAAGCGTTTTTCCCGCCAGGCGTCTGGCCGCTCCATCCATCCCGGGCAGACAACAGCTGTCAAAGGTGGCACACTGTTGCTCTTCGGTACAGGAATCACAGCCCTGCATCGTCACGCCCGTAGTTGAATAGGTATGTGCCGTTGTTTGGCAACCAGATTGGCTGAAACAAAGTCCGGACAGAATTCCAGCAACCAATAGAGGGAATGAGGAACGTTTCATAGTGACCGTTTCGTCCTTGAAAGCGGATTGATAACTTGTGTTTCCAAACAAGCATAGCCACGGCTAAACACACATTGTTTCGAAACTCGCTGATCCAGTCTGCGAATTCGCTTAGTGGATATGAGGACAACGGCAAACTGTCGATCCTCGAAATCCTAATTCGCGGGAACCTCTGCCGACAATTCCTCCGTGAAGGCAACAGAAGTCTCTGTTCTCGTTATCGACCCCCTACAGAATGAAGTCGATTCTTTTCAGTCAGGTACGGTTCAGACCTATCAGGCAACTCAGGTACATCAACACGACTTGGCAAACCTTAACGGTTAGCGAGAGTTTCCCAGCGATCGTGAGCTTAGATACTTCCCAGATAGGCACGCAGGCTACGGATGATCTGTCTGGCACGGATTTGGAATTTTTCTGCAGAGGGAGGCTTCACCGCTGGGGTGACTGTTACTTGAATCTCGGAGACTTTATGCCCTCCTTGCTTGCGACTCTGGCTGTCGAACTCGAGTCGCATCTGAACTGGTTGACGCTCGGGAGATTTCCCCCATCCACTCAACATCCCGGAGCGACCGACTTTCATTAATACCTGTTCCGAATCGACTTCTTTCAGTACAGCGTGATTCTCTTCCAAAAATGCTTTCAATTTATAAACGATCATATCCGCGCTGGTGCAGGCGGTAATCGTTTGAATATGCTCCATGGCATTCACAGAGATTTTTTCGGCCGGCTTACCTTCGACCACTTCCTCGCTCTGCTCCAGCCGAGTCAATGAGCAAACTCGATTCCGGCCGGTTTCCTTGGCTTGATACAGAGCCTTGTCGGCTCGTCGAACGACATCATGAACAACGTCGCCAGTCTCAATTTGCGCTACACCGAAAGAGGATGTCACTGTGGCACGGGGTAACCCACCAACCGAAGCATGCTCGATGGCAAGTCGAAAACGGTTCGCTTTTTGAATGGCCATTTCAAAATCTGTATTCGGACACAGCACGACAAACTCTTCTCCACCATATCGGCCCACAACTTCACCAGAATAAGTTTCTGCCTCAAGTAACCTGGCAAGATCAATCAACACGCGGTCCCCAACGGCATGCCCATGAGAATCGTTGATCGACTTGAAGTAGTCGACGTCGAGAAAAATGGCGCTGAATATTTCTTTTTTGCCCTTCTTATCGAAAAGCTGAAACATCGACTGCAGCTGACGTTCCAGTTCGCCTCGGTTGGCGATTTTGGTCAGAGCATCCCGGCTGGCGGCAAGCTTGAGTTGCTGCATCTCATCGCCACCACTTTTTTCGACGGTCTTCTGGTTAAAGAGAATTTCCAGCACTCCAAGGATCTGATTTTTTTCGCCCACGATCGGTATCGATTGAACTTCAAATTCATCCAATAGTTCACTCTCATTCATCAAGTAATAAGTGCTTAATACCGACTTCTTGCTTGAATGGGCTAGTAATAATGCCTGATCCTCAAGACCGATCTTTTTTCGTTTCTCGCTGTAATAGGTCAGCAACTCTGGATTCCAATCGATATGGATCATTTCATTCGCTGATCTCCCGGTAAGCTGCTGCATCCCCTGGCTCCACATGACGATGTCCATCTTGCGGTCGACCAGATAGAAGCCGCTGTAATGCTCATCCAGCGAGGCCAGATACTGCATGATCTGGTGAATATTACGTTCGGCCAGAATTGATTCGCGTGTTTCCTTCAACTGGCCCGCTGGAATTTCATTTGTCGCCCCTTCCTTATAAATCATCTGGGCAGCCGCATCTTTATCCACCCAACTTTGCAGTGCGGAAACGACAGCGCCATCAAACCTGGCAGGTGATTGCTCGAATAGGATCTGAATTGCATCGGCGTGAGACTTACCGGAACGGTAAACCTGGCTGCTGCGTAAAGAATCGTAGGCGTCGGCGACGGTCAGAATGCGAGCACCGAGGCTGGTGTTCGACAGAGAGTTGTTCTGCAACAGCTTTTTAATAATCTGGGCCCGTTCCGCTTCAACTAGAATCGTGATAATTGAAAGTGGAATTTTGAATGCCTGGAGAAGACAACTGGCGTTGAATAAATGCCGACTCATCAATTCCCGCTCAATGGGATTCAGACGACCTGGCTTGTTGAGTATATGTTGAGGTACTGAGATTTTGCCGAAATCATGTAACAGAGCCGCCACTTCCATTTCTCGTTGCTGGGCTTCATTCCATCCCAACTTGCTCGCAATTTTCGTGGAGATCAGGGCAACTCGTTGTGAGTGCAAGTAGATGTAAGGATCGTAAGAGCGAAGTGCCGATAAGAGGACACTAAGCAAAGATTTCGATACCTGATTTTCCTGATTACCCTCAGAAGGCTTATTATCATCCCCGATCCCTAATCTACGTCTTTCTTTCTGCTCACTATTTTCGCCGCTAAGTGAGGCGAGGTGAAACAGAGTCACCAGTTCAGAAGAAGTCCCCGATCGACGGACCGCCACATTCGCGTTTGTGCGGTCGATCGCAATTTCCGGCGAGACCATTTGATTAGAATCGGCGGAAGCAACAGATGACGTTTGAGTTTCTTGACTGGTCATTGAGGGGAATGTCCTGGCAGCAAGTGAAAACTTGCAGCACTTTCCTGGGAGAGATTAATTAACCGAATTGATTCCCCTGACCCAGAGGTCAACTGAGGTTTCAGTGGAATCGCTGCGAGCATTAGCTATGGAAAGCTAGCTCGCCGCTCGAGTGAGTCAATGTCTCCCACTTCGGTCGGAACAATCTCCCGAGTAAGCATAGATCGGTCACAACGATTATGACGATCAGATAGCATCCCGGCTACTGCGCATGACTTCTGACCATTGAGCAGAAAGGCCGGAAACGAGTCATTCCCCTCTTTTCTGTGGCCAACCGCCCCACATCGATCAGGATTCGTATTTCTTCAACCGACTGTAGAAAGTGCTGCGAGGCATACCGAGTAGGCGAGCCGCCTGCGCTTTATTTCCACCCGTTTGAGCGAGGGCATTCTGAAGCATTTCACGTTCATTCTCATCAGCCATTTCTCGGGCCTGAGGCCACGAGGACCCGCTGGACTGATCCGCAGAGTCGTTTACAGAAGAGTATTCCAGCTTTCTTGGTGTCGTCCGCATCACATCAATCACATCTCGTGGAGTCTGCACCTGAAGCATACGAGGCAGATCCTTCAGCTGGATTTTATCGGAATCCGCCATGACCACCGCCCGTTCGACCACGTTCTCCAGTTCACGAATGTTGCCCGGCCACGGATAATTGACCAATTGACCTAACGCCGCTTCGTCAAAGCCGGTCACTTCCTTGCCTGTTTTGGATCGAGATTTTTCCAGGAAGTGCAGAGCCAACTCGTAAATATCTTCCATCCGTTCCCGCAACGGAGGAAGCGCAATGCTGATGACATTCAGACGGTAATAGAGGTCCTCGCGGAATTTACCTTCTTCGATCAGTTTTTCAAGGTTTTGATGCGTTGCCGTTACCAGACGGACATCAACCTCCACGGTACGTGCTCCGCCAACAGGCTCGAATTTTCGCTCCTGAAGAACACGTAACAATTTAATTTGCACCTCGAGTGAAATATCACCTATCTCGTCGAGGAACAATGTCCCCCCATGGGCCGCTTCAAATCGACCAATCTTGTCTTTATGAGCCCCAGTGAAGGCCCCTTTAACATGCCCAAAGAGTTCGCTCTCCAATAGACCGGCAGACAAGGCGGCACAATGCACACTCACCATCGGTTTTTCGCGACGAGAACTGTTGTCATGAATGACGCGGGCCAGTAGTTCTTTACCAGTTCCACTTTCCCCCAGGACCAGTACCGACGAATTACTGTCGGCCACTTTCTTAACGGTTTGAAGTACCTGTATCGTAGCAGGGCTATTCCCGATAATGGAATCTCGCTGTAACGAACTCTCTACCGGTTGCGCTTCCAATGCGGCGATTTTGTGGTCTTCTCGATTAATCGCCAGTTCCGCCTGCATCATTGCGATTTGGCGTTCCTGGGAAGAGATCTTCTCTACCTTTAACTTCAGGTCGTCATTCAATCGGCTCAGGTCCTGATGCAGTTTAGCTCCATGGAGTGCGATGTTTGAAATCTGCGCCAGGGCTTCAATAAATGTCAGGTCTTCGGCGGTAAACGCACCCGTGTTTTTCTTGTTTCCTAACGCGACAATCGCCTTACCGTCCCGTCCCAGATCGACCATATGAATCAGGTGTGCATTCAGTTCGCGTAACAGGTTCTGCACCGGCGTCATCTCGCTTCGAGTTCCCGCCATGATACGCTGGGCACTTCCTTCGCGTTCGAGAGACTCTTCCAGATCTTTATCCAGTGCAAATTGCAGAGCCCTTAACTCGGTGCCTTCTGAACCAATTAATTTGAAAGGGCTACCTGTATTGTTTCGCAGGTAGAGCGAAGCATCTTTGACGTTAAGTACCTCAACGATTGAGCCTAACATCAATTCCGTCACCGAATGCGGATCGACAACACGGTCCATCATCCGGTTCATGCGACGAAGTGCTTTATCAAGCTGATACTTCTCTCGGAAGAATCGTCGGTCGATGATCCGTTGAACACGATCTCGTAGCAATAACGAAGCGACAATTGGGACTAGCAGGACAGTGGTAAAAGCAAACATCTGATCGGTGCGAATCGAGATACCGAGCAGTTGAATAATCTGTCCCATCATCGCGACTAACAATCCAAAACCGACCGTCAGTAGAAAACTCATCAGGTAATAGAGTGCGCTACGGTTGATGACTTCATTAATGACTTTAAGTTTGTACCGCACAATACTGAGCGAATACGCCACCATGAAGAAGATGCTCGCCACAAAACTGAGTGTTCTAGCCCATCCGTGCGCGAATTTTTCACGATCAAATGTCGCCAACCACAACGCAATGGCCAGCATGACGGTCGAACAAAGACAGACCATCAGAATGACGCGTACCTGATGTTTCTCAAGAGGGTTTCGCGTGGTCAGAAAGCTAACAGTGAGCGCGGCCAGAATTCCCAGGAAGTAAAGTGTCGAAATTCCGATGTAGGTATAGATTGTTGTCCGTACCATTCCAAGCACATCAACAACACTGACCGCAGTGACAATCTCTTCCGGTTGATAATGAATCCAGAAGCCATATCCCCAAAGCGAAAGCAAAACGGCGGCTGAAACAATGGGAACCGTATAGATACATCCCATCACCAGGACAGGCAATCGACGAATAATCCGTTTGGGATGGGGGTATACCAGGAAAAAATGCAATGCGACTGCGGGCAGTAATGCGGCGCAGACAACGAAGGGGACCAGTAGCCAGAGTCGTGTAAATAGTATCCACCAATAAAATGTCCCTACTGACGCCCCCAGCATGCAGATCATCATCGCGTAAAAAAGATGTGCCGAGCGATCGAACGGTCGATACCAGGAGGCCAAAGCGGCGATGGCAAAGATACCTATCTGAACGAAAATCCATGAAAGCATCGTGAGAAGTTCGCCGAACGGAACCGAAAGTAACTGGACTTGGCTTTTGAGAATGGTTTTGCGATCCTGATCACGAAAAATCTCAATCTCGACCGTCCGTCGATTAGAGCTATCTGCCGCATTCGTTTCTGATTCGAGTGCCGCAGGATAGTGAGACCGTTTTTTCTGCGAGGGAGCTGCATGATATAGTTTTGACATGACATCAGCGTAGTCATAGAAATTTCGAATACGGTTCCCGTCTACATTCTGTAGCCAGTCTCCCTCTTCCGGTTTGGCACCCCACTTAAGAGAGTTACGTTCCGGAACAGCGTCATCCGATTCAAACTGGATGTCCCGAATCTGAATTCCTTCCTGATGAGCGTCATCCAGAAGAAGAAACCGTAGACGCAGATCGGGAGACGTCGCGATATAACCGAGTGCAACGACCACGTACAATAAAACAGCGCCACCAGCGAGAGACATTAATACACGTCTCGTTGAAGACTGATTTGAATCTTGTGGGGACATAAATTCCCTGCTGAAAGTCTAGGTAACATGCACACAAAGGGCAGATCGCCATGTTGTTTAGGAATCAAATAGCGCCGATAGTGTCGAACTTCGAGACTGATTTTATACATCAGCGCGCTGACTTTTCAACTTCTGGGCGCCGCTTAGCGCCGAAGATAGCGCCGAAACAGCTAAAAAGGGGTTTAATTTCGGCGCCCAATCAGTCGACGAGCCTAATTCACGTCTTTTATCAACAAAAACAATGTTTTATTAAAGTCTGGCATGGCACCTGCATATTAAGAAACCGTTCTGAGACACAATCAGAACAACTAAACTCGAATAAAACTGCCCTAGTGCAGTCAGGATACCCAGCCTAACTCTCAAGAGGTATTATCTAACTAACTTATCATTCGGACTCCTGCTGAATTGCAGCCTGACCCATTTGCTGCACAGTTCCCCAACGCTTCACAGCCTATTCCGAATCTAAGTTAGTGGTACCTCTTGAGAGTTATTTTATGCGCTGAGCGTACCTCCAGCTCCATACACGGGTCTTTCCCCAATACCGCTCTGATGAATGAGTAGATACAATATTTGTCCTCGTATCTTGATTATGAAGACAAACACGTAGCTACAGGTGATCATGTCCAGGCATTTATCAATCTGCGGAAGCTTGAAGCAGGCGGTCGACCTTTCTGCTGGCGAATTGGATCGACTCCCGGAAGAGGGACAAATCCGCGATCTAAACCGACTCTTTCCCAAACGCAATGGGGATGGTATTCGTCTTTCTCTGTTACTGGAGCGTTTCCCACCGTCGGACGACGTGACCCATCTCACACTTCACGCAAGGCACGACGGATTTTCCGCCAGCCTGCCGTTGAACCTGGTCCGCGAAGTCGGTGTCATTCAATATCAACAGGACGGCCAGCCGCTCTCAGAAGAACAGGGCGGTCCATTTCGTTTTTTGATCGAACAAGCCGCTCCCTGCAAGACGGATGAACTGGACGCCTGCGCCAACGTAAAGTACCTCGATGAAATCGAGTACAGTGTCGGTAAAGGAAAAGACACGCGTTAATACGAGGGAATTAAATGTCTCGCTCCCCTATCTACAGGCTAATTGAAGGCTGAATTGATGCCTCGACTACGTCGGATCGCTGTTTATCCCATCAAATCTCTCGATCCTGTATGGAAGGATCAAGTGCAGGTCCTTCCGTCAGGGGCTCTGGAAGATGATCGCCGCTGGGCGATTGTGAATGAACAAGGCGAATTCGTGAATGGCAAACGCGAATCCAAAGTTCACCAACTGAGATTGACCCACTTTTCGCATGGGGAGGTCTCCCTTCAATCCGAAACAGGTCATCTGCAAGCAGATCTTGTTCGAGACAAAAACGAGGTCGAGAACTATCTGTCCCGATACTTTGGTTACCCAGTCACTTTAGAGGAAGATCCTGAAACAGGATTTCCGGACGATCTCGAACTGGGCGGCCCCACGTTATTAAGCAAATCGTCGGTGGAAGAAGTGTGTCGTTGGTACGATGGCCTTCCGTATGAAGAGACCTGGCGTCGGTTCCGAGCGAATCTGGAGATCGAAGACGCGCCCCCCTTCTGGGAAGATCAACTGTATTCGGCATCCGGGACAGTACCATTTTCGATTGGCGATGTTGTTTTCGCAGGAGCCAATCCGTGTGCTCGATGTATCGTTCCTACGCGCGACCCTCAATCAGGAGTACCGATCGCGGGGTTTACGAAAACTTTCATGACCCGCCGGGAACAATCCCTGCCAGACTGGGCGGCAAAGGAGAGATTCGACCACTATTACCGACTCGCTCTGAATACAATATTAACATCGGAATTATCACCGGACTCGATGAGAGACGGCACTTCAAGGGCCAGCTCCTCGAATCAAAAACAGGTGTTGCATGTCGGCGACGAAGTGAAACCCGTTCAGTGAAGAGTACGCTGGTTTCGTTCGAATGCTGCCTCGGAAAAATCCATACCTCATCCTTATTTGTCATAATCGGAGGCCGTCCGTTCACACCTGTGCGCTGACGAGCTTGGTCGCCTATTTACCCGACCGTATCAATAGACAGATTCCCTACAGCCGGCCCCCTCAATACGGCTTTCTTTTCAGTTTAGCGCCACTCCAACTTGATTCCGGTGTAGAGTTTGACATCTAACTAAACTCTATTCTCTAACTGCAAGTGCAAGGACCGGCCAATGCTTGTTCTCAGCCGTAAAAAGGACGAAAAAATCATCATCGGTGATAAGATCACCTTAATGGTGATTGATATTCGTGGTGACAAAGTCCGATTAGGTATTGATGCTCCCAAAGACGTCACCGTCCATCGGGAAGAAGTCTACGAAGCGATTCAGCGCGAAACTGACGCTCCACATGATGCTGTAGAACCGACGAACTGACTGTTTCGTAAAGAGATGGAGCTGAACAGGGCTGTAGCATGCCCTGCCGTGCAACAGGCACGGCTTCGGCACCAGTCAACTCAACGAATAAAGACGGCCTGCGTTTTGACGTAGCGGCTCTCCACTCAAGACCCTCGGCTTGTAATGGCGCGATGTATTCATATCGTCAATCAAGCGGATGATCTGGAAGCCATGCGTGCGGACTCCTACTTTTCTACGACCGGCATTACTGCGTACTCCGCGGTGATGACCAAGGTTTTCGTACTCAGGAAAATAGTCCGTTAACCAAGTTGCCTTCAACGTCGGTGAGTCGAAAATCACGTCCCTGGAACCGATAGGTCAGGCGTTCGTGATCGATGCCTAACAGATTTAAGATGGTTGCATTCAAATCATGAATGTGAACCGGGTTCTCGACGACGTTGTAACTGAAATCGTCTGTTTCGCCGTACGTAATTCCACTCTTTACTCCGGCGCCTGCCATCCACATGCTGTAACAGCGTGGATGATGGTCGCGTCCGTAGTTAGTTTCGGAAAGTGCGCCTTGCGAGTAGACGGTTCGCCCGAATTCGCCCCCCCAGACGACCAGCGTATCATCCAGCATGCCTCGTTGCTTGAGGTCGTTAATTAACGCTGCGCAAGGTTGGTCGATATCGCCGCACTGCAGGCGGATGTCCCGCGGCAAGCTGCCGTGTTGATCCCACCCGCGAATGAAAACCTGCGTGAATCTCACATTTCGCTCCGCCATTCTTCGTGCAAGCAGACAGTTGTAGGCGAAGGTTCCTGGTTTATGCACGTCCGGTCCGTACATATCAAGAATATGTGCTGGTTCATCTTTGATGTCGACCAGCTCCGGAACAGAGCTTTGCATGCGGAACGCCATCTCGTACTGAGAGATACGAGCATTGATTTCCGGATCGCCGACTTCCTGGAACTTCTTCTCGTTTAAAGCGGCGAGAGAATCGAGCATACGGCGACGAGTCTGACTATTCACCCCTTGGGGATTAGACAGATACAGAACAGGGTCGCCAGTGGAACGAAGAGAGACCCCTTGGTGTTTGGAAGGCAGAAAACCGGCTCCCCACAAACGATTGTACAGCGCCTGAGCGTCTCGTTTAGCACTCCAGGTTGAATTGAGGACGACGAACTCTGGCAGATCCTGATTCATGCTCCCTAAACCGTAAGAGAGCCACGCTCCCATGCTGGGACGACCAGGTAGCTGAGAACCTGTTTGAATATAGGTAATCGCGGGGTCGTGGTTGATGGCTTCAGTATGAACAGTTTTCACCAGAGCCAAATCATCCACCACGGACGCAGTATGTGGTAAGAGTTCGCTGACCCAAGTGCCCGCGTTGCCATGTTGTTTAAATTTAAACATGGAGGGAGCAATGGGCAGACGCGACTGCCCGGAGGTCATGGTAGTGATTCGCTGACCCTGCCGGATGGAATCGGGCAGGTCTTTGTCGAACATTTTGTGCAGGTCAGGTTTGTAATCCCACATGTCCAACTGCGACGGAGCCCCGGACATGAACAGGTAAATCACCCGCTTTGCCTTGGGAGCATGATGAAACCCGGGCATGACTCCCGTTAAACCCGATTGCGAAGAGCTCGATTGTGAAGAGGAGTCCGTCTCGGCGAAGAGTTCCGGGTTCAGCAGCGAGGCCAATGCGGCCGTTCCAATACCGGTAGCTGATCGACCGATGAATTGACGCCGCGTTTCGTTTAAAACGTGATCCTGGAATAATTCCATGGTAAGTACCTGTGTTTCATGCCTGCGTTTCGCAAGAGATTGAATTGGAATTGCTGTATCTGAACAACTCGGAAGGTGCAATACGGTTCGTTACTCTTTGACGATGGTTTCGTCCATGTTGAGCAGCGTATTGGCGACGATTGTCCAGGCAGCCAATTCCGCCTGATCGAGACTTTCATCTCGCAGCGAGTCTCCCACCGTTAATAGCTGTTCGGCACTGGTAAGATCGTTCTTGAACTCTTCGAGGTTGGTTTCGTATAGCTCGGATAAAATCGCAATCTCCCGTTCATCAGGGAATCGCGACGTCGCCCAGCGATATCCAAAGCCGGCCCGGTTGGAAGTAGAGTCCCCGCCTTCGAGTAAAATACGTTCCGCGAATTTACGGGCCGCTTCCACAAACTGGGTGTCGTTCAACAGGTTGAGTGCCTGTAGCGGCGTGTTGGTCCGTTCCCGTTTCACCGTACAGGTTTCCCGTGATGGTGCATCGAACGTCGTCATGGAAGGGGGAGGTGATGTCCGTTTCCAGAACGTATACATGCTACGACGATAAAGTGCGAGCCCTTCGTCTTTTGTAAAATTCGATGTATTGCTGGAGGTGTAAGCGACGACTTTCCACAGTCCTGGCGGTTGGTAAGGTTTGACACTCGATCCACCGATTTGCTCGTTAAGCAGACCACCGATACGGAGGGCGTTATCTCGAATCATTTCGGCATCGAGACGGAAACGAGGTCCTCGGGCCATCAGGCGGTTTTGAGGATCGCGTTTATGCAATTCGGCAGTGACTTCGGACGACTGCTGATAAGTGGCCGACATGACGACCAATTTTTGGAAGGCTTTGACATCCCAGCCACTCTCGATGAAGTTCACTGCCAACCAATCGAGCAACTCCGGATGCGAAGGCCATTCCCCCTGTGAGCCGAAGTCTTCTGTCGTTTTGACCAGACCGACACCAAAGTACTGCTGCCAATACCGGTTCACGGTCACACGAGCGGTAAGCGGATTGTTGGGGTCCACCAACCATTTGGCGAGTGCCAGTCGATTACGAGGCATCCCTTCGGGAAGGGGTGGTAAGACAGCGGGCACTCCCCGTTCGACTTTGTCGCCCAGCTGATCGTATTCCCCACGAATCAGAATGTGTGCCGGACGTGGTTCTTCCATGTCCTGCATAATAAGGGTCGAGGGAATGTTGTTTTCGTAGTCTGTTAATGCTTTCGTTTTCTCGGCTATCTTTGCTTTAACAGCTTCAAACTCTGCCCGGGTCGTCGGGTTGAAGTTTTCGAGGTAGTAATGTGAGATTTTCGTTGCCAGTTCGGGAGTGCGATCTGCAGGAGACGTTTTGATCGCGGCAAGCAGGTCTGCTGGAAGTGTGCTGGAATCCTGCAACTCCAGTTCAACTTGCTCCCAGACTCGCTGAGAATCGAATCCTTCTTTTTTGAAATCGCCGTAGCTCAGCAGCCCCAGCTTGTCCCAATAAACGGTCCCGCTGTATTGAGACATTGCGAGTCCATCGACGATGTCCCCTTCTTTGAGGCCAATCTTTCCAGCTGGTACTTCCAACCGGACCCACTCCCCTTTTGCAGGCAAGTCACCCAGCCGCATCCGTTCGGTGGTTCCTTCTTTACCAAAGTCAATCTTACTCTCTCCCCAGTAGGCGCGTTGTCCCCAGGTGTTCGTAGTGGTATGAACCTGAAGCATGACTTCTTCGGTGGGGCTTTCCGGGTCGAGGTAAACATGGAAGAAGAATTTATCTCCCTGTCGAATGGTAAGTGGGCTTTTATCACTTTCGTAGTACTGCTGAGACAGACCACTCCCTGTACGCATTAGCGACTTGGTTCCGCTGTAGACGGGGTGATCTGGTCCTTCGACGAAGTGCCATTCTTTTTCAGGGGCGCCGAGCAGAGTAACATCTTCAGGTGCTTCATCGTCGACGACCACGGTTTCCTGCATTTCGGGCAGAGTGGCGACGGCGTCGGGAGTGGGGTCGGTGTAGGAAACGTCTTTGTATAGCTGAGCTTTTTCCGTATTTATTTTGTCAATTAATGCTCGTAACTCGGCAACGTGTTTTTCGTCATCAGCAGAAGGAACACGAATGGCGGGAGGAGGAAGCATCGCGTTTCCGTCCATCGCCTTTTCGGTCAGGCTGTTATAGAACGCAAACAGTTCAAAGAATTCGGTCTGTGTAATTGGATCGTACTTGTGCTCGTGACAGACGGCGCAGCCGAGAGTCAAACCGAGCCAGACGGTTCCCATTGTTTCCACGCGGTCAACAGCATAGCGAACGATATATTCTTCGTTGATCGATCCCCCTTCACTGGTAGTAACGTTACAGCGTTGAAAACCAGTAGCCACCTTCTGAGAGAGGGTTGGTTCAGGCAACAAGTCGCCACCAATCTGTTCGATCGTAAATTGATCGAACGGCATATTATTATTGAACGCATCAATCACCCAGTCGCGATAGGGCCAGATGGATCGCTGGTTATCGAGATGCAAACCGTGTGTGTCGCCATAGCGCGCGGCATCAAGCCAATAACGTCCCTGGTGTTCGCCATAATGGGGCGAGTTGAGCAGGCGGTCGACCACTTTTTCATAGGCGTCCGGAGACTCATCGGCAAGGAATTCGTCAACCTCTGTCAACGTGGGAGGTAAGCCGGTGAGATCGAAAGTAACGCGGCGAATTAAGGTTTCCTTGTCCGCTTCCGCCGAGGGTGCCAGTCCTTCTTTTTCGAGTCGTCGCAATACGAAATGATCGATATCGTTGCGAGCCCAGCCTTCCTGTTTATTCTGTGGGATCTCCGGTTTTTTCGGCGTGATGAACGACCAATGGTCTTCCCACTTTGCGCCCTGTTCAATCCATCGTTTCAGAAGATCAATCTGTTCTGGTTTTAATTGCTTGTGATGATCTGCGGGAGGCATCACCATAAATTCGTCGTCACTGGCGACTCGCTGATACAGTTCGCTCTCTTCCAGGTTACCGGGAACAATTGCGCGGTTTCCCGATTCAAGTTCGGAAAAGGCGGATTCCTGGTTATCAAAACGCAGACCTGCTTCGACATCTTTATTCGAGGGACCATGACAGGTGAAGCAGGTATCCGACAGAATGGGGCGGATATCACGGTTGAACCGCACTTCTTCGGGCGGAGACTCTTCCGCCTGGAGTGGGGTCAGACCGGCCAGTATTCCCACTGTTAGTAAAACAGTCAGCCTTGGAGAGAAATAGTGAACTAAACGAAGCGCGAAAGACATGTAGAATACCCTTTTCTACGAGGCGATGTTTCAGATATGGCCGATGGGATTTTCTTCTGACTCGAGAAATGGTTCCTCTGCAGATTCTCTTGGAGAGTAGACCAGGCAGGAAATCAGTCAGGAAGGAAATGCGATGCGAAACAGACTCGCACCGGGAGGTATCGTGCCACCGAAATTCGTATAATCTGGGTGTTCGGTTCGACAAGTTGCCATGAAGGAACCCAGTCGAAGTGTTTGTAGAAACGTCCTTTCGACTGAAATCCGCTGCATCGTGAACGTCAATGATCCCGATACATCCAACTTACTATCAGAACAGGCGACTTTTCAACCTTTGTTTTACAGGGCAAAACGGGATTCGCTAAGTTACAGCAAGAAAACTGAACAAATAATCCATTAATGCCGAATTTCGTCGAAATTGCGCCCGTACCTCATAAAAGAACCATACACCCAAGAGGTGATTTGTTAAGCCTCAGTCTTTATTATAGACCGCACACCGGAGTGAGATAACGGGGAATTCGTGATTTCACTCGCTGATTCGGTTTGAACGACCTTATTTAACAGCCTTCAGGAATTGGACTTGGAAACAATATGAAATTGAAAGATCGATCGTATCTGGTTACGGGAGCCTCTCGCGGAATTGGTCGCGGTTGCGCCATTGAACTGGCTCGGGAAGGGGCCAATGTCGCCATCAACTTTCGGTCGCATCCGGAAGAGGCGGAAGAAGTTGCTGACCTGGTTCGTAAAGCAGGCGGAAAAGCCCTGCTCGTGCAAGGTGATGTTTCCGACCAGAAAGCGGTAGAAGAGATGGTTGCTAAGACCGCTGCTGAATTTGGTAAAATCGACGGTTTGGTTTCCAATGCCGCATTCAGCGACCGTCAGAACATTGTCGAAGCCGACATGGACGGATTCCGTCGCACGATTGATGTCAGTATGTGGGGTGCTTTCTACGCGCTGCGAGCCACAGCTCAACAGCTGATCAAACAGGGAACTCCCGGTTCCATCGTCACTGTCAGTTCTCCTCACGCCGTCCTCGCGATTCCGACATCCTGCGCGTACAACATGTCCAAAGCCGCGATTGATCACATGAGCCGTACCGCTGCCTGCGAGTTCGCCAAACATGGTATTCGCGTCAACATTATTCATCCGGGTTGGACGGATACTCCGGGCGAACGCAAATTCTTTTCCGAAGAGCAACTTGACGAAGGAGCCAAGAAACTTCCTCTCGGTCGTCTGGGCACCACCGAAGAACTTGGCAAGATGATTACCTACCTGATAAGTGACGATGCTTCCTACATGACGGGCGGCACGCTCACTATGGATGGGGGCGTCGGACTTCCCTGGTGGTCCAACCGAGCCGAAGGCGAACCCTAACCCCCGGCGTTCGCCGGATTGGGTCCGCGGTGGAGGGGTCATGAGCGAGAGTGGCCGTGATTGCCGCGAGACAGAGCCCTGAATGAAACTTCATCCCGAAAAAGCCCTTAGCACTGGAACCTGAATCAAAGCAGGTTTTGCCATTGATCGCTTTAAATCCCGCCTGACCCCTGTTTTATTGTGAGGGTAGGCGGGTGAGGTGGACTTTGCGGCAGCAGGATCTGTCTGAGTCCACAGTTCTGGGGGGGACTCGTTTGACAGTCAATACTGTTCAGGTCTAAGATTAGGGCTTCCGATTTTTCAAAGATTATCTCGAATTCTCTCAAATTCTTAATTGATACCGGATGAGGATCTGTCCACGACAGGTCTCTCTCCTTCTCTCTCAACATCTGAACTGTGTCTGTCATTCTGCACACAGTTTCCAGAGATGTTGAACTGAAACTTCCGATCCACAGCAAGAGGAGTCCGTCTCATGAGCTCAGAGACCAGTGAAAATATTGAATCCGTCCTGAAAGAAACCCGCCTGTTCCCACCATCTGCTGAATTCAGTGAATTGGCAAACATCAGTTCGGAAGAACAGTATCTGGAATTGTGGAACAAAGCCAAAGATCAACCGGCTGAGTTCTGGGGTGAAATGGCGGAGAATCTACACTGGTTCAAAAAGTTCGATACGGTCCTCGAAGGGGACATGCCGAACACGAAATGGTTTTCGGGGGGCAAAATCAACGCTTGTTACAACTGTGTCGATCGGCATCTGCTGACATGGCGGAAAAATAAAGCGGCCATCATCTGGGAAGGGGAACCGGGCGATACCCGTGTGCTGACCTACCAGGACTTGCATCGCGAAGTCTGTAAATTCGCAAACGTGCTGAAAAAGTTGGGCGTCACCACCGGTGACCGAGTCACGCTCTACATGCCGATGATTCCCGAACTGGCGATCGCCATGCTTGCTTGTGCCCGAATTGGCGCAACGCATTCGATCATCTTTGGTGGTTTCAGTGCCGATGCGGTCGCTGATCGTAACAACGACGCAGAAGCGAAAGTCGTTATTACAGCCGATGCTGGCTGGCGTCGTGGCAAAGAAGTCCCACTGAAATCCGCAGTGGATGACAGTCTGGAAAAATCACCTACCGTCGAGAAAGTCGTTGTTGTTCGCCGTACCGGTGCCGACGTGACGATGGTTGATGATCGCGACTACTGGTGGCACGAGCTGATGGAAGATGTATCCGCCGACTGCGAAGCAGTGGAACTCGAAAGCGAACATCCACTGTTCATTCTTTATACGTCTGGAAGTACAGGCAAACCCAAGGGAGTTCTGCACACCACTGCCGGTTACATCCTAGGCACGCAGATGACGTCCCGCTGGGTCTTCGACCTCAAAGAAGAAGACACTTACTGGTGTACCGCCGATATCGGTTGGGTCACCGGCCATAGTTATATTGTGTACGGTCCGCTTGCTAACGGGGCGACGACTTTGATGTATGAGGGGGCTCCCAACTGGCCGGATGAAGGTCGTTTCTGGGAGATCATCGAGAAGTATCAAGTCAACATCTTCTACACGGCCCCTACAGCCATACGTGCGTTTATTAAATGGGGCGACGAGTATCCGAAGAAACACGACCTCAGCAGCCTGCGTCTATTGGGTTCGGTCGGTGAACCGATTAACTCGGATGCCTGGATGTGGTATCATAAGGTGATCGGGAACGAAAACTGTCCCATCGTCGATACCTGGTGGCAAACGGAAACGGGCAGCATCATGATGAGCCCCCTTCCCGGTGTCACGGCGACGAAACCAGGAAGTTGCACCAAGCCACTGCCGGGTGTCGTCCCGGATATCGTTTCCGAAGAAGGCAACAGCCTGGATGATAATCAGGGTGGCTTGTTGGTCATGACGCAACCCTGGCCTTCCATGCTACGCACGCTTTATGGCGACCACGATCGCTTTATTGAAACTTACTTCAGCAAAATCGAGGGCTGTTACTTTGCCGGTGACGGTGCCCGCCGCGATGAAGATGGGTACTACTGGATTATGGGCCGCGTGGACGACGTCATTAACGTCTCCGGCCACCGATTGAGCACGATGGAAGTCGAATCGACACTCGCCTCGCATGAAGCGGTCGCTGAAGCCGCCGTCGTCGGTTACCCCCATGAACTCAAAGGGGAAGCCATCTGTTGCTTCGTCACTTTGAAGAAAGGTGACGGTTCGGACGAGCTGAAACAGGAGCTGAAAAACCACGTCCGCCATCAAATCGGAGCGATTGCCTCACCCGATCAGATCCGTTTCGCCGCCGCTTTACCCAAAACTCGCTCCGGCAAAATCATGCGACGTCTCCTCCGTGACATCGCCGCAGGCAAAGAACAAGTCGGTGACACGACCACACTAGAAGACTACACCGTCGTTGCGAATCTGAAGGATTCGGAAGGATAGGTTTCGACCTGTTTAAAGCCCATTTCAAAACTCGGTTGTGGTTGTTCGTGATCTTTCGAATAGAGAGTCATAATTACCCATTAGAGGGTTTATGAATTGCTTGTAAAAAAACGCCGTTGAGATCGTTTGCTCTCAACGGCGTTTTTCATGATTTTACTCTCGTATTAAAAGAAGATCATCACACGAGTTCGAGCAGGTCCTCATCAGAGAAGATGTTATCGCTGATGGGGGCAGCCGAAGACGATGCCGTTGCAAGGATATCTAACGAAAAGGCCGAACTGTCATCATCATTGTGACGTGCAACACGAATGAAATAGACCCCAGCCGTGAGTGACTCAGTCATCGATATTTCTTGAGTTGAATTTCTGAACTGGATTCCTTCGCTGTTTTCGAGGATTTCATTTCCGTTGCTATCAGCAAACAATTCCATCGTTGAATGCTCACGAAGTCCTGTGAGGTTAAGGGTGACATCGAGGTCACTCAGGATTTCGAACCGGAATAGATCGCTCGGGTCGCCGGCCCCAATCACCTGACTGGCCGATAGGTTAGACGTGAGCGTACCGAGATCATACGCTGTGGCAATGGTATCTCCGGGGTCGGTGGGAGTCACCGACAATGGAGTTTGAGACAAATTGAGGGTGTATGCGGTATTACTGTAATCCCATCGAGGCTCCACCAGAATATAATATTCCCCTGCAGGCAAGTCGTCTATCAAAGATGTTTCCGAACTTATGGAGAGGCGTTCCAAATCTTCAAAACTTTCAAGCAAGCTATTTCCATTCGAGTTATGGTAGAGAGAAAAGTAGACTTGCTCATTAATACCGCTCAGATCAATGGCAACTGTAGCATCGGCCAGAATTTCAAATCGGTATAAGTCCTGAGTATCTCTCCCACCGATGACGTCTCTGATTAGTTTATCAGCGTTCAACACACCGAGGTTTCGAGCAGAAGCCATATCATTCCCCGGATCCACAGGAGAAACCGTCAAGGGATTCTGGGACAGGTTCAATGTGAATGCTGTATTGGAATAATCCCATCGAGGCGTTAGCACAATGTAGTACACCCCCTTCGGCAAGTCGGTGACGATTGATGTGGGAGAAGAGGGTGTCAAATATTCCAGATCTTCAAAATTCTCAAGTAGAGTATTGCTGTTGGAGTTCTGGTAGAGGTAAAAATTGACCTGTTCGGTAATACCATCAATATCGACCGTTACTGAAGCATCGTTTGTAATCTCAAAACGATAGACCTCCATTTCGTCACTTCCACCAAGCACATGACTCGCAGATAGTGGTGAATTCAGTATCCCCAAGTTCACGGCAGTCGCGATATTGTCTCCGGGATCGGTTACTGGAATATCAAGAGGGTTTTGAGAGAATTCGATATTATATAAAGAGTTACTATACTCCCAACGGGGTGCTACTTCGACGAAATAGGTACCGGATGATAGTGCTTCAGTCATAACCAGTGATGAATCTGAGGACCAGTTTTCGAGCCTTTCAGCGGTCTCCAGCACTCCATTTTGATTGATATCTTCATAGAGTTTCAAAGAGAGAGCTTCGTCATGCCCAGACAGATTGACGGTAAGCTGAGAGTGGTTTTGTAGGTCCAATCTGTAAATGTCAGATATGTCGGATCCGCCCATAATCTGGTATAGCGCTTGAGGAGAGTTCAATACTCCCAGATCAGTCGCTTCTGCTATGGTTTCACCCGGGTCCGGGGCGAGACCTGGAATCGGAGTATGTGATAAATCGAATGAATAGTCGCGGTCATGTGTGGTATAAACGGAACTAATTCTGATGAAATATTCACCTGCCGGAACATTTTCCACCATAGTTTCCTGGCCACTAACGATATTGCTCTCCACTCTTTCATTGGAGTCGTATATTCCGTCTCCACTCTTGTCGTGAAACAGAGTGAATGATACCGAATCATTATGGCCGATCATCTTGAGTCGCACGGAAGAGTCCTGATTGATCACGAACCGAAAGACATCTTCAGTGTCATAGTGTCCGTAACCATCAACACCGACGGAACCTTGAGTCTGGAACCCACTTGTCAACAGTCCGATATCATATAAAGAATCAAGATCCCCTCCTGGATCCATCGGCATCGGTTTGACTTCGAAGTTGTCGAATCGTGTTAGTGCGTTCTTCGTCATCAGGCCGGACCTACCTGTGTTCAGGAGTGGTTCAGGGAAGGACGTCTCCAAGATGATTTCTCCGTCAACGGAAAGATCGACTTCGTTTCCGCTGACGAGCAAGTCCAGATGATAACTCTGCTCGGGATTGATCGTTCGACCTGAATTATCCCAGTCAATTTCAGTTCGCCGGATCATTATATTTCCCACGACCTCTCCAATGACCCACTGGTTCTGACCTGCAAAGCTTCCGGCAAATTTGAAATCAGTATCACTTTGATAGTCGAAAATAACAAACCCATCCTGCCAGCTATTCGAAGCCGCCAGTTGAGTCATATCAACCGAAATAATGTATTTCTCTGAGAGAGTTCCATAGACATCCACTACCGAAGTCGTCATCCCTTTACCATTACTACTATCGGATTCGTAAACAAAAGTATGACCAAGGTTTTCTACTGTCCAGAGAGGGCCGTTCCCTGTCACGAAGTCATCCGCACGTCCATCTTCAAAGTTTTCGAACAAGGGCACGAACGAGCGTCCCGCGAGAACTTCTTCCGCGATAATGAAATTATCGAACTTAGTAACGGAATTCACTGCCGCCATCCCTAAGGCACCACCGTTTAAGCTTGTATTGTCCTCGTAAGTTGCCGAGGCTATTGCTTCACCATCGACGGATAACTCGACTTCATTCCCGGTAACTTTCAAGTGCAGAGTGTACGATGTGCCCATATCAATGGTGCGACCTTCAGCGTCCCAGTCGACTTCAGCCAGGCGATCGCCCCAGCCTCCTTCGTAGTGACCAATAACGAATTCATTTTTACCAGTAAAAAAACCAGCATACTTAAAATCGTTCTCTCCCTGATAGTCGAAAATCAGGAAACCATCATGCCAGTCGCCACTGCTCTGGACGGAAGTAATGTCGGCCGCCATTTCGAAGTTCTGAGGCAGGAACCCATGAAAATCGATTGTGGATGTCCCTACGCCTTTACCACCAGAAAGATTGACTACATATTCACCGTTGTTGATCGACCAATCGGCAGGAGCATTCTGATCAAAGTCGCTTGCATCGTTATCGTTAAAAGTTTCCTGATAAGTGGGTGGGTCCACTGGGTTCGTGACGCCTGATAATAAAGTACGGTTTTCCAGGAGATCAAACTGGATATAGGAAGGACTTTTCGTCAGGTAAGCCGGGCGAATGGGAAGGGGTCGAACAAACCGTGCAAACTGTTTACGAATCATACGTCGCAGAGAGGGAGATTGTGACATTGGTAATGGCCCTGTAATGGTGTGAAGAGAGAGTAAGAATAGGAGCCGTTTTTGTTCGTTTACCCTACGAATGCAGGTGTAAAAGTGCTCCTCAGTAAATGAGTCTATTAAAAACCCTACCGCGCCATGTTTTAAATGTCCACCGAAAGGGAGCTTTTTGAACACTAAAGCCGACCCGCAGATCTAATAGTTTTTGACAAGCCAAAATCTCAGTCGTTATTATATTTTCTGTAGCTATATACAAATTTCACGATGGATTCGAATATACGCATACAGGGTCAAGAAACGGATTATTGATAGTAGGCGAACTAATTCGTGGACAAACCTTGGCGGAATTGTTTAGCATGGAACGTCCCATCTCTGTTTATTGATCTTGTTGATCCATCCTGTTTTCGACCGCTTGTGCGGGAGTGGCACCCATCGCGGGTCTGATTCGCTTCTGTTGACGGACAAGTTATGTCGTTCTCTCCCCTTGCAACAACTCAAATCAACTTGCCGGTCTCCGCTCAGCTATTGAGCGTGTCGCGGCAAGATGACTATCCGATATTACCAGTGAGGAACAGTTCGCCATGTTTATGATGACTGGCAAAGGCAAAGCACAGACCTGTAACGGAACCACACGTCGTGACTTTCTTCAGGCCGGAGCACTCGGTGCGGTCGGCCTGTCGCTTTCCGACTATCTGCACGCGAAAGAACAGGGTCAGGTTGATCCCGCCAAAGACAAAAAGTCGGCGATCATGATCTTCAATCTGGGAGCTCCGTCTCAGATTGACACGTTCGACATGAAACCGAATGCCCCCAAAGAAGTCCGCGGTCCGTTTCAGCCCATCGACACGGCCTCACCTGAGTTTCAAATCTCGGAAATGTTTCCGATGCACGCCAAGGTGGCGGATAAGTTCTCATTGGTCCGTTCCTGCTATCACACCTCGGCCGCTGTTCACGATGCGGGTTGGCAGATGCTGCAGACGGGTCGCCAGTTTTCCGGCGGAGTGAATACGCCCCACGTCGGTTCGGTTGTCAGTTACCTCCGCGGTCGTCGCACTGACTTACCATCGCATGTGGTCCTTCCCGAAAAAATGGGCCGAGGTGGTGGGAACCTGCCGAATGGGCAATCGGGTGGATTTCTGGGGAAAGCATATGATCCGTTTGAGCTTTCCGCTGACCCTTCCCAGGAAAACTTTCAGGTTCCAGACCTGCTGCCTCCCCAGGAGATTGGCGAAGTTCGTCTGGATCGACGTCGTAAAATGCGGGAAGTGATTGACCAGACCGTTGCTGACTTCGAAGCGAGCGAAAACGCCAAATTACTGGAAGGTAATTTCGAATCGGCCTATCGCTTGATGACCAGTACGCAAGCACGCGAGGCTTTTGATCTCACTAAAGAACCCCGGGCCGTCCGTGAGCGGTACGGCATGACCCGTTTCGGCCAGTGTTGTCTTCTCGCCCGACGATTGGTTGATGCTGGGGTTCGGTTTGTCACGATCAATACGTTCTTGACAGTCTTTGACGAAATCACCTGGGACATTCACGGTTCAAAACCATTTACTTCCATCGAAGGAATGAAAAAGAATGTCGCCCCCATGTATGACCAGGCTTACAGTGCCCTTATCGAAGACCTCGCCGAGCGTGGCATGCTGGACGATACATTGGTCTGCAATGTCGCTGAATTCGGAAGGACTCCCAAAGTAAACCCGGCGGGTGGTCGCGACCACTGGCCGCAATGTTTCACCTGTTATTTTGCCGGAGGAGGCGTGAAGGGTGGACGCGTCATTGGCGCCAGCGATCCCATTGGGGCCGTTCCCGCAGAACGTCCAGTCGATCCGGGACAGATTGCCGCCACGATCTTCCATAGTCTGGGACTGAATTTGGAAACAGAACTTCCTGGTCCAGCGGGACGTCCCTTCATGCTGGTCGATCCGGGTAAACGTGAGATTCACGAACTGTTTGCCTGACCTCGAACCAACGGGCTGGCGACCGACCGCTTTTCACTAACGACGATTACTGCATATTAAATATCATAAGGGGAACGTCGAATGATTATTCGGCTTGTTCAACATCATCAATACCAATCCACCCAACGAGCGCGGACTACTAGACGTCTTCTCTGCATGGGCGTGTTCGTTCTTCTGGCCGTTGCGTTCACTACGAAAAACATCGTAGCGGAAGAAACGGGGATTACCGTCTTGCCCGAAACGGTGACCTTACATGGACAGGAAGCACGCCATTCCTTTCTGGTGCAGAAACGGACGGGTGTCGACCTTAATGAACAGATTCAGTCTGGCTTGGATTTTAAGATCTCGGATGAGCAGATTGCCAAAATTGTGGACGGGATGATTGTACCTGTCAGCAATGGGGAGGCGGTGATTCAGATTTCTTCATCCGATGACGAAAGCCAAACGGCAGAAATGAAAGTTGTCGTCACAGGTGCCGACCAACAGGAACCGTGGATGTTCGAACGGCATGTTCAGTCGGTGCTGACCAAGGCAGGTTGCAACGGCGGTGCCTGCCATGGTGCACTCGCAGGCAAAGGGGGCTTTCGATTGTCGTTACGGGGTTACGATTCCGCGACCGATTTTCACACAATTGTCAAACAGGCACGCGGAAGGCGAGTCGAGCTGTCCGATCCTGGACGAAGCCTCATCCTCGCAAAACCATCGGGCGGAATTCCTCATAAGGGGGGGCTACGTTTTAATACCGATTCTCGTGAATATCAAATCCTCTCGGAATGGGTCGCGGCGGGAGCAACCTATAAGCGCGATACAGAAGCGACGATGGACAGGTTGGAGATTCTGCCGGAACGGGTGACACTCAAAGCCGATACCACTCAGCAATTACTGGTGAGAGCTTACTACTCTGACGGTACGATTGATGATGTCACTCAGTGGACCAAGTTCATCTCTGCGAATGATGCCGTGGCCCAAGTAGATGAAGACGGAGTGGTGACGGTCGTCGGCGCGGGCGAAGGAGCCATCACGGCTCTGTTTCGATCGCAGCCCGCCATTGCCCGTGTCACTTCTCCTTATGAAAATGAAGTGCCCGAAGAAATCTATGCCGAGTCTCCCCGACAGAACTTTGTTGATGAACTCGTTCTTAAACAACTTCAACGGCTGAATCTCCCTCCGTCACCCAGAGCCAATGACGAAGTCTTTTTAAGACGAGTTTATGTCGACACCATTGGAACCTTGCCGACGCAGGAAGAAGTGGTCGTCTTTCTCAACGACCCGGCTCCCGATAAACGAGTGCGAGCTGTTGATTCTTTGCTCTCTCGTCCGGAGTTCATTGACTACTGGACGTACAAGTGGGCCGATATTTTGCTGCTAAACGGAACCAAGCTGCGACCGAAAGCACTTAAAACATATTACACCTGGTTAAGAGATCATGTCGAACAGAATACTCCGTGGGACGAATTGGTTCGCGAGATTCTGGTCGCCCAGGGAAGCAGCGTGGAAAACGGGGCAACGAACTTCTACGCCCTGCATCAGGAACCCGAGTTGATGGCCGAAAACGCCAGTCAGGCGTTTCTGGGACTCTCCATCGGTTGCGCCAAATGCCATAACCATCCGCTCGAAAAATGGACCAACGATCAATACTACGCGATGGCAAACATGTTCGCCCGCGTGCGGGCAAAAGGCTGGGGTGGGGAAGGTCGAAATGGCGATGGACTCCGAACACTCTATGTCTCGACTAAGGGAGACTTGATTCAACCCTTAACTGGCGAACCCCAACCTCCTTCACCACTGGATGGAGAAGCACTTGAGTTTGATGATCCGAGCGATCGGCGTATTCATCTCGCCAAGTGGTTAACCGCCCCTGAGAATCCTTACTTCGCTCGCTCGATTACGAATCGTGTCTGGGCGAACTTTATGGGGGTTGGACTGGTCGAACAAATTGATGACATGCGGGTGACGAATCCGGCCAGTAATGAAGAACTTCTCTCTAAGTTGTCCGACCATCTCGTCGCGAACGAGTTCAACGTTAAAGAACTGATTCGTGTAGTCCTGCAGTCCGAAGCTTATCAACGAAGCAGCGAGCCTTTGCCGGGCAACGAAGAAGAAACCCGGTTCTACTCACGCTATTATCCCCGCCGAATGATGGCCGAGGTGTTGCTGGATGCGATTTCGCAAGTCACGAATGTCACGGACCAGTTTAATGAAATCGAATTCCCGGGCGCCGACATGATGGATACCGATTTCTATCCCGATGGCACCCGGGCGATTCAGCTTTATGACTCTGCCGTTAAATCCTACTTCCTGAAAACTTTTGGTCGGAACCAGCGATTGATTACCTGCGAATGTGAACGATCGGATGAACCCACGATGGTACAGGTTCTGCACCTATCCAATGGAGATACGATCAACAAAAAGTTGCAGAGTGACAAGAGTATCATTCAGCTGTTGCTGCAAGCGGAAATGTCCAATGAAGAGATTATTGAACAGGCATTCCTGAAAACTCTTTGCCGATACCCTACAGAGGAGGAGCAGCAAAAACTGGCGTCGTATCTGGCAGAAGCAACCGGAGATCAACGTCGCCTGGCGCTCGAAGATTTACACTGGAGCCTGATGACGAGCCGAGAGTTCCTGTTCAACCATTAATAAACGCCGACATTTATTGTTCATCGATTTTAGTCCAACTCATTTTTCTGAATGCGGTCCTCGTACTGCTGATTTCAGGTATGTGATCCATGCAACGATTTCTATTCTGTCTCACATCGCTGTTATTCATTCTTCCCGTTAATCTGACTGCTGCGGAGATTGATTACCAGAAACAGGTTGCCCCTATCCTGCAGAAGTACTGTGTCGGTTGCCACAACGCCGAGGACATGGAAGGGGACCTGGAGCTGCATACGTTCGCCGCGATGCAAAAGGGAGGAACCAACGGTCCGGTGCTTGTCGCTGGCAAAGGGAACGAGTCTTTGCTCGTCCAGGTTTTGACTGGCAACGCCGATTCTGTCATGCCTCCAGAAGGGAGTGAAGCGCCGACCGAAAAAGAGATCGCGCTCTTAACCGCCTGGATTGACGCGGGAGCTAAAGGTCCTGCGCCCGGTACGGAAACAATCATGTTGAACGTTCCCCAGATCCAACCAACTCATAGTTATGATGACCCGATCACATCACTCGATTGGTCCGATGATGGAAAATGGGTCGCCGTCTCTTCGTATCAGCATGTCGATCTGCTCGACGCGTCCAGCCTGAAACCAGTGAAAAGCCTGTCCGATTTCCCAGGAAAAGTGAACTCCGTTTCATTCTCCAACGACAACCGCTTCCTGGTTACCGGTTCAGGAATCACCGGTTTACAGGGAGAAGCTGCCCTTTGGGATATTGCGACCGGCGAGCAGGTTCAGAGTTTCACTGGGCATCAGGACATTATCTACACAGCACGATTGAATCCGACGGGCGATCTTCTGGCCACGGGAAGTTATGACCGTCAGGTTATCCTCTGGGATGTGAAGACGGGCGAACAACTCCGCACCCTGTCAGGTCATAACGATGCGATATATGATCTCGAATTCAGTCCTGATGGTTCCCTGCTGGTGACAGCCAGTGGCGACACGACTGCGAAAGTCTGGAACGTCGCGACGGGAGAGCGATTCGACACATTGGGTCAACCTCTGAAAGAGGTTTACTCGGTCCTGTTCAGCCCCGATGGAAAAACCGTACTCGCCGCTGGAGTCGACAACCGCATTCGTATCTGGGAACTAGTCTCGAAAGACAAAGTGGCCATCAACCCGCTGCTGCATGCTCGCTTCGCCCACCTTGGACCGATTCTTTCGTTAGCCTACACACCCGATCAGACATCACTGGTGACGATCAGCGAAGACCTCTCTATCAAACAGTGGAACGCAAAGACGCTCGACCAGATTCAGGCGTTTGAACAACAACCTTCTATCTGTACGACGGTCACCATTTCGCCCGATAGCCAGACCTTTATTGTCGGAAGAATCGACGGTACCTTCCAGCAGTATTCGCTCCAGCAGGTTAAGGACTCCCAAGCAGAGGGTACAGCAAAAGACATAGAGAGCCTTGTCCGCAGAGAAGTGGGGGAGATGCACGAATTAACGGATCTTGAACCCAACGATACCCCCGATCAGGCAGCCACCATTGAATTACCTGCTAAGATCGCCGGAACGATCTATCATGAGGGCACAACCGACGAAGTCGATTTCGACCTGTATCGCTTTACGGCGAAAAAGGGAGAACAATGGATTACGGAAATCAAAGCTTCTCGGGAGGAGTCACCGCTCGACTCTAAAGTTGAAGTCCTCGACAGCGAAGGAAAACCAATTGTTCGCACTCAATTAAAAGCGGTACGCGACTCGTGGTTTACTTTTCGTGGGAAAGATTCTTTTACCAGTAATGACTTCCGAATTCAAAACTGGGAAGAGATGGAGCTGAACGAATACCTGTATGCGAATGGCGAAATTGTCAAACTGTGGTTATATCCACGCGGCCCCGACTCCGGGTTCCGGGTCTATCCAGGTGATGGTAACCGGTTTGGATATTTCGACACCACTCCCCTCGCCCATGCATTGCAAGAGCCATGTTATGTCGTCGAACCTTACCCGGCCGATGTAGAAGTTGTCCCGAATGGTTTACCAATTTTCAAACTCTACTATGAGAACGACGATGAAAGCCGTCGTCAGTGGGGGTCGGATTCCAAACTAACATTCACTGCCCCTGCGGATGGAGACTATCTCGTCCGCGTCAGTGACGTGCGGCAGTTTCAGGGTAGCGACTTCAAATATGAACTGACCGTCCGGCAACCTGAACCCGATTTCAAGGTTACCTTGAAGGGCGAAAACCCGACGCTCAAGCGAGGCACCGGCAGGGAACTTGTCTTCTCTGTTGATCGAGAGGACAACTTCGAAGGACCGATCGAGATCCAGATCACCGATCTGCCTCCCGGATTTATCTCGTCGAGCCCCATTGTCATTCAGGAAGGGCAGTTGCAAGCGTTGGGGACCATCTACGCTCCTGCGGATGTGGTGGCACCGACTCCTGAAAACGCCAAACTGGCCAAGGTAACGGCAACCGCCCTCATTAATGGAGAGTCGGTTAAGCATGAAGTGAATTCGATCGGTGAAATCAAACTTGATGAGGCAACACCCAAAGTAACGATGGAGATCATTCCCCACGCGGGCGAATCTGCCATCAATCCGGAAGACGGATTACTGGAGTTAACGATTCATCCAGGGGAAATGGTTTCGGCGTATGTCCGTATTACGAGAAACGAACACGAAGATCGCGTTCGTTTCGGTTCAGACGACTGCGGGCGAAATCTTCCCCACGGAGTGATTGTGGATAACATTGGACTGAATGGTCTGATGATACCCGAAGGAGAGACCGAGCAGATCTTCACTTTGGCAGCATCGAAATGGCTACCCGAGCAGGATCGACTCTTTCACCTGAAAGCCGATGCTGATGATGGCCTGACGACCTTGCCCATCCGACTGAAAGTGCGCCGCAACAGCAATCTGGCAAAGAACGACTGAAGAAGACCAGTTAGAATCTATTGCTGCCTAAACAGGCACGATCGGTCTGTTCTATTCGCGCACATCGTCTAATTTCGAAATACTGATCGCCTCTTCCCGGCGGATGAATACGCGTTCCCGATTCCAGGGGTAACCGTGCCTTTTGGCTTCCAGCACGTACATCTCACGCGTCGTCGATGAGTCGCGCATGTCATGGACGTCGGCCTGCTTCAAAACGAGATAATGCTCGTCGTAAGCCATCATCCGTCCAATGAATACATATTCACTTCGCGCATCGATCACGACTTCTTCATTGATCAGTGTTTCCAGCAGGTTTTTCTCTTCCGTCATGGCTGTCGTTCTTTTTAGACCTGTCGGTAATATTTCTGGGAACAACTCCTTCAAGCAGAATACGCTCTCGGCATACGTAGTGCCAGCTCAACCTTGCCTCTCGCGTAAATGCAATTAATTGCATTCGTTCTCTGCAAGCAGCTGCATTGTTTCTTGAGTCGAAACCAGGGAAAACTTGAGAACCGTCGAAAATAAAATGGTCTGATTCCGATTATAACGCCGATTGAACAAACAGAGCCTGACTGTTCGGCAAAGTGGGCCAAATAAACGCAATCCCCCCATCCTCTGTATTATTAAATATGAAATCCAATGCTTCTCATTTTTTGCCTATACAAAACAGTCAAATTGGTTCGAAATCAGTCTCAGGAATCTGGCGCAACTCACTCTGGTTGGAAAACCGTAAGCATCGCCATGATGCTCGTTCTAGCACTCTCGACAAGCCCCGCGTGGACCGCACCTCCGACCTCGGATGTGAACAGCCAGATTGATGATCTCCAACAGCAAATCGATCAGCTTAAGGCTTCCTACGGCACACTTGGTGAACCTACTGGTAATTCCATCCAGCAAACCAATGGAGAGATACTCTACACGCCTCCCCAATTAAACACCGTTTTTCCACCTTGCCCTCCGGCAAAGAATCCTGATTTCCCGACTGCCCAACTTACTGGTTTTATGCAAATCGACACGGGTTGGTTCGAACAGGATGATGCGAATAAGGCGGTACTAGGTGACATTCAGAACGGAGCCGACTTCCGGCGTGCGCGGCTGGCTGCTGTTGGTGAGGTGTGGGAAAATGTTGGATACATGCTGGAAATGGATTTTGCTGCGGGCGGTCGTCCCAGTTTTATGGATGTCTGGTTTGAAATCAAAAACGACGAAGCGGGTAATGTACGCATCGGACAGTTTCGACAACCATTTGGAATGGATGGCCAGACCAGCATAAAAGATATATCCTTCCTCGAACGGGGACTTCCATTTGCCTTTCTTCCTTTTCGTCAGATCGGCATGATGTACTACGGCAATAGCGAAGTTGAAGATACGACCTGGGCGGTCTCCGGCTTCCGTTTCCCCACCGATCCTTTCGGCGGAAACATCGGAGATAGTGGTGGATATGGTGGTGCTGCTCGCCTTACCCGACTTCTGATTGACCATGGGGACGATGGCGTTGTGCATGTTGGAGCCGGTTATGTTTATATCGATCCAGCTAACGACTTCGTTCAGTACCAGAATCAACCCGAATTCTTTGTTTCCGAAACAGGCGGATCAGGGCTTGTTCCTCAAGGCGTACCTAATAATGTTCCCCCATTTGTCGATACGGGCGCAATGCCAACTGAGCATGTCAATTTGATCAATGCGGAATTCGGAGCCTCGGCCGGTCCACTGCATACCCAGGCAGAAGTTTTTTACTCGATGCTCAGTCGACTGAATGGCTCTTCCGTCACCTTCAACGGTGCCTATGCCCAAGCAGGGTACGTGCTCACAGGCGAAAGTCGAGCGTACAACCGCAAAGCGGGTGTTTTTGGACGCGTTGTTCCTGATAACCCTTTCGGACGAAGTGGCATCGGAGCATGGGAAGTGGCGGCTCGCTGGTCTTACATCGACCTGAACGATGAAGACATCCAGGGAGGGAGACTAAACGACACCACTCTGGGACTTAACTGGTATCTTAACAAGTTCACTAAAGTCCAATTCAATTACATCCACGCTTTTCTAAATTCCAGTTCAGCCACCTATGGCCCAATCGTCAAAGATTCCGACGCCGACATCATCGCTATACGAGGCCAGGTCGATTTTTAGAAGCGGAATTAGAATTCGACCATCTTGCTCCAATGGAATTTGGATGTCATCGCTCTTAACGATAAAACTGATCGACATCGAAGATCCGCAAAGTCACCTCGCTGTCTCGCTTCCATTTTGTGGAACGGGTGTAATAAGTGACCAGCGCCTCATTCCCATGAAAGGTGACAGAAGGATATGCGGCATCGAAGTCAGAGCGATTGTCGATATCGCAGAAGTTCGACCAGGTCTGTCCTTCATCTCGAGAGATCGCCGCAGTTAATGGCGTGCGGGGCCAGTTACTTTTAGAGGCGACCTGGTTCCAGAGAACAAGGAGATCACCCGTTGTGGGAATCCGTTTCACTATGGCGGGCGATTCGGGCGAGACCAACGCTGTGGGTTCCGGCTTCGACCAGTGATCGCCACCATCCTCGGAAATACTGAAGTATTGTTTCTGATTCGTATTTCGCAGCAGGCAATGGAGGCGTCCATCATTCAATTCCACGATGGTCGGTTCGTGGCAACCTCGTCCTTTTGCCGTCATGCTGTCACTGCTTCGTTTCCATTGATGGCCGCCATCGTCGGAATACCAAACAAAGGAATGCAGATCGCCTCCCTTATAAGGAGTACCGCCGATGTATTTTTCATCGAATGGACCATGCGCCGGAAGAATGACGCGGCCCGTACTAAGTCGGATCGCTCGGTCCGCGTTGTTGCAGTACCAGCCCGGTTCAGAGATCTGCTGCTGCTCTCCAAACGATTGGCAATTATCGGTTGACCGTCGCATATAGACGTTTCGATTTTCAGGAGAATCCCAGCCGACGTAAGTGAAGAGTATTTCTTCAGGGGAGATCCGAATCAGGTTGGGATGTTTGACATTGTGCTTCCAGATATTCTCCTGAATGACCTTACGATTTCCCCAGGTACAACCGACATCGGTGGACGTCATCGAAGTGATCTGGCACGACACTTCGTCGCCGATGCCCCCCTGCCCCTTCTTCTTTGATTTGGGTTCTCCCTTGGTGTAATACTCGCACCAGACCAACATTAGTTCTGCATCGCTCAGTGGGAAAATAAGTTGATGATCGTGTCTGGGATGGCGCGGTGTCCAGAGGCAGATGACTTCGTCGTGTTTCGGTATAAGCAACGGCTTACCCCCCTTACCCGATTCGGCCAATGACTGCGACAAGGATGTGCTTCGCAGCAAGATACCCGCTGAAGTTACCAGAAATTCACGACGAGAATGAGCATGTGATCGCATGAAGCCCCCTGCCTGTAGAAATCATTATAAATTGAAACGGACTATTCACCCTACAGAGAGAAGTGACGTGATGCAACGAAGGTGGGTGATAAGATCGCAGCAACAAAGCCGGGATGTAGTTGACCTGGAATTAAACGGGCAGGTATCCTTAAGGGATATCCAACTCGCGATCGTTCACGATCCTCGTTCGACCTGTACTCGAAAAAACGAATTGATTTTTCCATGTCGCGACGTTCACTTTTCTATTCTATTTCCTCTCTCGTTGTCTTACTAACATCCATTCTGAGCGTCGATCTTTACGCACAGGAAGAAACAGCATTAAGGCCACATGAACGATGGATCTGGACCGAGTTGATTGCGTTCGACAATCAACAACCTGATTCAGGAGTGGGGGAGTATCTGGAAAAGACGGGATTCGCTCCGAAAGTAATCTGCCTGATGATCAGCTCGCCCGATATCATCCTGTCTCATGGGGGAATGGAAACGGAAGAGCAACTGGCGAAAGAATATACTTCGAGAGACGGGCACGACTTCAATCCAGAGCGGCAACGGCAGGACTGGACGAACTATCAACTCCGGTTCCTCATCGAACAACTTCATGAACGAAAGATTGAAGTCTATCTCAGTGTTTTCGCGAAGTACTACCGCACTCGGGAACATCGGGAATGGATCGCCGACCATCACGAAGTCCTGCATGTTCGCCAAAAGAGTGGATACGCGTGGGCTCTCAACTGCCTGGCACGTCTGGACGACGGCTCTTATTTCGAAGATTACTTTATTAAGAAGTTGGTCGAAACGCTCAATGACTACGGCTTTGATGGCTGGCATGGAGCAGATGGTTGGGGCCCTTTGTCCGGTCCGATTCATGAAGTCTCTTTTTCAGACGACATGATTGCTCAATTCGCTGAATACTCAGAGTACAATCTTCCCCAGGTGGTTACTCAGGAGTGCGTCTATGATGTTTCCAAACTGATAGCCCGTGCCGAATGGATTCTTAAAAATCGACGAGCAGAATGGAGTGAATTTTACGCCGACCGCTGGACGACGTTCTGGGGGAAAGTCGTCACAGCCTTACACGCCACTGACAAGAAGGCCGCAATCAACTCGGCATGGGGACGGGCCCCGTTTGAAGCGCTTTATCGATATGGAATCGATTATCAGAAAATAGCCGCCACGGGTGTGGATGCCATCATCGTCGAGACGGTCGCCGTCGGGCTGGCGACCGATCCACGTACGGTGGATTCGGATCGGCACGATGATTTCCTGGCGATGCTGATGTTAATGCGGGCCTGTCTACCGGAAACCAAACTCATCTTCCTGCATGGCGTTCACGATGTTGTCGAGGAGTGGGACGCGATTCATCACGCACCAATGGTTTTGGAACGGGAAATCTACTCGCTGGCGAATGTATTCCACAACCGATCTGATGGAAGTTTGGCTCCCAGCGCCGATGGTTTTTTAGTCTGCCTGGGTGATGGTCTCAAAAAGAATGAGTGGAACTGGTTGGAAGAACGATGGCAACTCGCCTTTCAAGAGCCGCCCCAAAGCACTGGAGGCGCGACGGTTGTCTGGTCGGACTCCGTCTTTCGAGCCGAACTCGAAGACTATATTAAAAATCGCACATGGAACACGCATCGCATTCTCTTTCACCTCATGCAGGCAGGTGTCACGATTCAATCGACTATTCACGTGGACGATATCGTCCAAGCCACAGGGACGTTGATTGTTCCGAATGCCCACCTGATGCCGCGGTCGGAACTGGAACGCCTCGGAGGTTACAAGAATGGCCCTCTGGTTCTCATTGGACGTCCTCCTGAAAACATCCTCAAGCTCATTTCGATTCCCGGTGCTCAATTCAAGGATCATTACAGTCCGTTAGAAATGTGGTGCGGTGTATTTCATGCCAGCCCGCAAGTTATTCCGTTTGAGAAAGGGGAAGACGAACCCCCTGTCGCGGAGATTCTGAAACAGGAACTCCCCAAAGGATATTGGAACCACCTTCCGTACCGACATGTTTCCGATGGTTTTATAGATGTGTGCGCCAAAGTCATTCAACAAATTGCGACACCGATTAAAGTGGTCGAAGAAGCGGAGTCGGTGGCGATAATGCCTGTGACTCTACAAGACGGAACTATTCGGATCGCGATCAAGAACCGGACATACGCTTATGCCCGACCATTAATTGACATGGGGCGGCCCGTCGCCTCTGCCGAAGTTCTCTCTAGTTTTCCCTCGATCACCATCAAGCCTAAAGAGAATCGGTTTTCGATCCGCGTACCCGGCAGAGGTATCACCGTCGTTGATGTTAAGTTTCAACCAGAGTGATTAGTTCGCGATTCGATTTCGGCCAACTCTAAATCGTGCTGCGTCATCTGATGTGCCAGTTCGGTAAAGCTCACCTGGGGCTGCCAACCGAGCTGCGTCTGGGCTCTGGTGATGTCCCCGCAGAGAACGGGGGCGTCGTGAGGACGAAAGAACTCCGGATCGATCTCGACATACTGTTGATAGTCGAGATCAAGGCACTGGAAAACGACATCGACGAATTCTCGAACGGAGTGCGTTTTTGTTGTCGAGATTACGAAGTCGTCTGGTTCATCCAGTTGCAGCATCAACCACATCGCTTGAACGAAGTCTCCCGCATAACCCCAGCTTCGCTCCGCATCGAGATTGCCGAGAATTAACTTCTGCTGTAAACCGAGTTTGATTCGAGTCGCCGCACGCGTGATTTTGCGAGTGACGAAACTTTCATCCCGCAGAGGGGACTCGTGATTAAACAGAATCCCATTACACGCAAACATACCATGGGCTTCGCGGTAGTTTTGCACTTGAAGATGAGCATACGCTTTTGCACAGGCGTAGGGACTGCGAGGATGGATGGGAGATTGCTCGTTTAATACAGGTCCGGCCTGGTCATCTAAGATGGCAGAAGAGGAAGCTTGAAAGAAACGGACCTGACGGGAGCACTCTATCTCATACTGGCGAACCGCTTCAAGCATACGAAGGGCTCCCATCCCAGTGATTTCGGCGGTTTCCAGTGGTTGCTGGTAAGAGAGAGGGACATGGCTCTGCGCTGCCATATGATAGACTTCACAAGGCTGAATTTGCTTCAACAGGTCGTGCAGATTTTCGGTTACCTTCAGGTCAACCCGATGCAGGAAAACTTGCTCATGTGGAAAATTCGTCGCGGCCTGCGTGAACCCATGAACGTGATAGCCCTTCTCCAGTAGAAGACGAGCTAGATACTGTCCGTCCTGGCCAGTGATACCAGTGATGAGGGCAACGGGTTCCAAAGGATCGCTTTCGTAGGGGAGAGATCTTATGATAGGAGGGCCGTGCCTGCATGAGCCATTCGATCTCTGTCGTGAGATTTTTATCGTGGGGCATGCAGGCCGAGCTGATTTATGTGATAATAACGCCCTGCTACAGCCCTGTCACGGTGCTGCGTGCAAGAGGCAGACGAAGACGAAAGTTCAAGCTGTTCTACTGGATGAATTGACTTGCCATGGTAATGAAACCGACCCCCGATTCTGAAACCCACCCTAAAACTCGCTTGTGGAGTTTTGGCGGACACACTCATACGCTAGGGCGATTTACGCTGGTGATGGGGATCGTCAATGTGACACCGGACAGTTTTTCCGACGGGGGCGAGTATGCGACGAGCGAGTCTGCGATTGCTCATGCGCTTCAACTTGTCGAAGAAGGTGCCGACATTCTCGACATCGGTGGAGAGTCGACTCGTCCTAAAGCAGCCGAAGTCACTTTGGAAGAGGAACTGGCACGGGTCATACCGGTCATTGAAGCCTTGTCCGATAAAACGAACGTTCCCATTTCTATCGACACGACCAAAGCAGAAGTGGCGCGTCAGGCAATTCAAGCGGGGGCCATTATTGTCAACGATATCTCCGGTCTACGGCTTGATCCGGAAATGATTCCATTGTGCGCAGCGCATCAGGAGGTCGGTGTCATTTGCATGCATATGCAGGGAACACCACGAACGATGCAAGAGAATCCCCACTACGAAAATGTAGTTCAGGAAATCTGTGACTTTTTCAAGGAACGCGTGGCAACGTTAAATTCGGCTGGAATTGCACCGGAGCGGATCGTACTTGATCCCGGTATCGGATTTGGAAAGTCGGCAGCCCATAACCTGGAAATCCTGAAAGGGGTCTCTGTTCTACAGCAGGCTGGACGCCCCGTGCTGATCGGCCATTCCCGGAAACGCTTTATTGGCAAATTACTGGAACGTCAGGTGAACGAACGGATATGGGGAACCGTGGGTATTTCCATCGGACTCGCCCAATTGGGAGTCGACATCTTGCGTGTTCATGACGTCCGGGCGACTGTAGATTCACTCGATGCCTGGCGCGCTGTCGCCGAGGACTAGATTTTGTCCTGAAATCCGCTCAATAGGATCTCCATGGCAGATCTTCAACAGATGATTGTGAGACGTTCTTTCTTCGGGTACGCTATAGAATCTCTCGATGAAGTAATCCCGCCATAAGGCACTTCCTGATCTGAGAAACACTCAATCAGTGACATCCCTGTTTCCTACCGCTTTTCAACGTTGAGTCTATCGACACGATGCACGCTCTTTCGTTTTCGACATTGACCACCTGTTGCCTGCTGAATCTGCTTTTCTGGTCCGCCAGTTCCGCCCTTCCCGGTGCGGAATTGATCGCAACCGAATGGAACCAACTTCGCGGTCCGAATGGACAGGGACACCCGACGCAGGAGTCGAATGTTCCTCTCGAATGGAGCGAAACGGAAAACGTCGCCTGGAAAGTTCCTGTACCAGGTCTGGGGTGGTCTTCGCCTGTGCTCTCGGATGGTAAAATCTGGTTGACGAGCGCCGTCGAAGAGGGACAGGTCCTGAAAGCGTACTCGTTCGACGTGGAATCGGGCGATTTGCTCCAGGAGATTGACGTTTTTCGCCCTGAAGAACCTGTCACCGTGAATGACCAGAACAGCCACGCCTCTCCCACGCCTGTCGTGGAACCCGGATTTGTTTACGTTCACTTCGGTACAATGGGAACGGCCTGTGTGAACAGCGACAACGGAGAGATTGTCTGGAAGCATGAGAAACTGAAATTGGAACACAAGGAAGGCCCGGGTAGCTCGCCGGTCTTGTTTGATAATCTGCTGTTGATTAATTGCGATGGCATGGACGTGCAATACGTCGTGGCCCTCGATAAACAGACGGGCGATATTGTCTGGAAGACAGAACGATCCGGTCCGTTTCGAGATCGTCCCGACTTTAAAAAAGCCTACTCCACTCCGACGGTGCATCAGGTAAACGATCGCTGGCAGGTGATCAGCACGGGGGCCGATCAGATTGAAGCGTATGACGCCTACACCGGCGAAGAAATCTGGCGGGTAATATACAACGGTTTTTCGAACGTTCCTCTGGTCCTCGTCGATGGCACTACGGCTTACGTCTGCACCGGATTTACGAAGTCGGAACTCTGGGCGATCGATCTAACGGGAGAAGGGGATGTAACCGAATCCCATGTGCGCTGGAAATTCAAACGACAGGTACCGCAGATCAGTTCGCCGATTCTGGTCGATGGTCGATTGTATTTCTGCAGTGACAAAGGCGTTGGATGCTGTATCGATGCAAGTACGGGAGAAGCAATCTGGCAGGATCGGTTGGGAGGCAATTTCTCCTCTTCACCGATATACGTAAACAGCCACCTTCTGTTCAACAATCATGAAGGCAAAACTCTCGTGGTCGCTCCCGCCGATGAACTGAACATCGTTCGAACCAATTCGCTGGATGGCATTATCAAAGCGACGCCTGCCCCCATTCCGGGTGGCTTGATCATACGAACCAATAGTCACCTCTATCGAATATCGAAGTAGTGGTCGCCCTGTCTTCCCTTAGATGACGTTTCGATAGACACAAAAAAAATCAGGGTGATGCCTCCCTTGGAACGGGAACATCACCCTGATTAATGTAAGTCGACTCGTTGTTCTTATGCGGCGATCATTCTCTCGTGAGCAGACGGTTCATTTTCCTGTTCTTGAAATGAACTGTATTTCAAGTAAGCGGAAGCGATTAAGTATCGTCGATCTGCTATTACGATCAATGGCCCGTCAGTCAGGTAGTCAATCATTGCCGGTTTAAAAGGCCAGATTACGGAAGACTCGAATAGCACAGTTGAGCATTCAAGGATGTCGGTAGTGAATCTGTTCCGTAATCTGATCAACCATTATGAACAGCGAGAACCTAAATCAGTCGTGTTTTAGTGAAACATACGACCGAAGAAGGAAGATTTGTGTCCGCATGATCCGCAGCCACAAGAAGAAGCTGGTGCACAGCAGCTGGGCTCAGGAGCACAGCAAGAAGGTGCAGCAGGAGCACAGCAGGGCTCAGGAGCACAGCAGCTTGGCTCGGGAGCACAGCAAGTTGGCTCAGGTGAGCAGCAACGGTTTTTCTTTTTGAAGCAGCTGAACAGTTTGTCGAACATGCAAGATTTTTTGGCTTTGCAGCAAGAAACTGGAGCACAGCAGGTGGGCTCAGGAGCACAGCAAGAAGGAGCTGGTGCACAGCAAACTGGTTCAGGTGCACAGCAAGAAGGAGCTGGTGCACAGCAGCTTGGCTCTGGAGCACAGCAAGAAGGTTCAACTGAAGCACAACAGCTATTGTTGTTGTGTCCGAACAAGTTGAACAGGCCAGCTTCTGCCTGAGTGCTCAAGCTACAAAGGGCCAACGCAGCGGTCAAAGTAATCCAACGCATTTTAGTAATCTCCTGAAAACGTTTTCGAGAATCTTTTAGATCTTGTAAATTTCAATCATGGCGGTCACGTGCGTGACGTCACGTATAGACACATGGCTTCGTGCAATGTGTTGATGTCATTGTTATTCGACAAGGCGTAAGATTTACTGTTACGTAAACAAGGTGATTTGCAGAGACAGCGAAAGCCAAGGGTGACTGTAACGATTGCGACGATTTTAACCCCCAAAACTGTACAACGGGGGCTTGTCTAGTTCGCGTACGAAGAATTCTGAGCTTAGCTCGGCTTCAATTATTCTGCTGCGTCCAACTGAGCATCCACGGTTCCCACTTCTTTTAGCAATGGACCGTAACCGTATTCGTTGAGCAGAACGATTGTCCCCAGATCACTGGGGTTGCGGGCGACATCATTCAGCGTGTCGATCGCGTCGTAGAGTGACTCCAGTGCAGTGTAAAGATGCTCGGAAGCGGTTTCGAGATCGTCTTCTTCTCTGGCGGCAGCCGCTGCGTGCAGTTCTTCAACGGCGGTCAGATACGTCAGAACAGCTTCGCTCCGCTTCGCGTAATAATAAAGTTCCTTGCGGCCCGCAGTTTTGACGGCGTCATGGCTACGGTAAAGCTCGATCATGTTCTGAGTGAAATGTTCTTTGATCTCTTCCCAGTTCTCGGGGAGAGGTTTTTCAGCGTTGTAATGCTTCATTAACATTTTATCTCCTTCATACGGAGAGACAAAATGAATATCAGCATCGTCCAGCATGCGAGACCCCGCTTCCATATTCTCGAAAGCGAGCCACATACGACCAGTGGCAGACTCGTCCCGGGTGATCGTCTCGAAGTATTGATCGTGGGCCTGCCGGGGAGTGATAGAACTGTTGAAGGTGACACGGGAAAGAAAATGGAGTGTCGGATCCTGTTCGGCCGGTGTCCAGAAGTGAACCGAGACCCCCTCCCATTCGTTCGTCTGTAGTTGTTGAATCCGCTCCGCCAACCACTGGGTTGTCGATTGAGCCATGACGCTGAGATTTTGATTGTGCAAGTAACAATCGAGAACAGCGGGAACCAGTTGTGCCGGAACCTGATCAAACTGGTGAACGCCGTGCCCCGCCGTGACACTGACAGCCAGGGAAGAATTTTCACCGGGAAGAATTTCTGGTAGGTAAGGGTAAAGCACGGGAGTGACGTCGCTGAACTGAAGCTGGGGCAGTTCTTTTCTTTCGGCCAGGGCACCACTACGAAACAATCGGTTGTAGAAAGCGAGTGACGCAATGCATCGGCTGGCGGCCGTCTGCCCTGAATCTCTTAAAGCGGAGATGGAATTGCTTTTCGATTTTTCGAGGACATCTTCTAATGTTGATTCCTTTAACTTGGATGAATAAGACTGCAACTGAGCAAAGCCTTCTTCGACTTCTTCATCAGTTGCCGAACCTTGGAAAAGCGAGATGCTCATTTCATCCAGTTCAGGATAGGTATCCAACCATGCTTCAATCTGAGTTTTTGCCAGTTGTTCAAATTTAGGACCGCTGTATGGATTGTTGGCACCAAGATGCAAATTGTGGTGGTCCGTCCGCACAAAACTGGAAGGCAATACCTGTTTGAATTCGGGCGTGAACGCGAGAGGATCGAGGCTGACGCCGACGGTCATTCCCTGATCGTGTGCCGACTTTAAAATCGATTGAATATATCGTTTTCCTGCCTCGTTACGCTCTTTGTAAGTTTCCATTCCGGCGAAATCGGAGTTCTCGAACTGATCCTGACCACCGAAAGCAGTACTTCCGGGATAGTCGGGATTGATGAGGAATTGCTTACCGTAGTGCATGACCCCGGTCTCTTTAGCGACCCCATCCAGTTCATAGTGAATAAAAGGGTGCCAGGGAGACACATTCAGATCGATGTGATTAAACTTCAGTTTCCCAAGTTGTTTGATCAGCAGGTCACATTCTGCGGCGTTCCAGGATTCAAAGCTGTTCGGAAATTGATCGACTAACCGAAATGTTCTTTTCTTCAGATTCGGTTCAAGGGTGATATCATACCCGCTCAGTTTGAGTTCTCTGGGCGTCGCCGGATAGACGTCGGACTGCATTAAGTAACGAATACCATTCTGATATCCGAATTCATATACGGCCCACAATGTCGCCACAGGACTGCCACCGGCAATCGTCAAACCTGTGTTGCTATCTTGTTCGAGACTTTTCAAGGCATGCCCTTGAGGACTTAGTTTGGGCAGAGAATAATCGGAGTCCGTTCCAAACAGCGACTTATTCGTTGCAGATCCCAAAATAATGAACGGTTCTGTATCACTACTGAGTACCTCTTCCTGTGTGACTTCGACGTTGAAGAGTTCCTTGAGTTGCGATTCCAATTCCATCGCGGCCATTTTTTCCATCGGTTTCGTCGCTTCGGTGCCAGTCACCAGATGGACGGTTACCTTTTCGGTCGCCCCTTTTTCTACAGCATAGAGCGATCCCGGAATCAGAAGTACCAGCAACATGGCAACAAAACGGCGAGAAAGAAGGGTCATCGTGCGATCCTGATATTGTAGGTCGATGCTGTTGGTCTTTGAGAAAGACTGGGAAGAAAACTCTAACGAACTCTATTTCGCAGCCTCGTTGGAGAAGCAGTAGAGTTTAGTCAGCGTGCGAACGTAGATACGATTGTTCGCGATGGCGGGGGTAGAGATACAGCTTTCTCCCATGAAGTTTTTGGCGAGAACCTTTCCTTTTTTGCTGTCCTGATCAATCACGACCAGATATCCATTTTCACCCTGCACATAAATTTTGCCGTCCCCTGCGATGGGGGAGGCGTAATAGTTACCGAAGTTGCGGAGTCGCATTCGCTTCCAGACGGGCTCGCCTTTTTCAATCTCGAACGACGCGGCGATGCCTCCTTTTTTCACCAGGAAGATCATGTCCTCAATCACCAGCGGTGAAGCGATGTTGGAAGGAGAGCTATCGTCCAGGTTCCAGATGAGATGCGTATCCGTAACATTCCCCTCACCACCCACTTTAATTTTCTGAATGATATTACCCCCACCGACCCTATTTTCCGCAGCTTGAAAAGCGTCATCGATTTCGTCGTCGACAAGAAATCCATCCTTATCCTTATCTCCTTTATCGAACTTTTCCCAGAAGGCTTCTTCGAGTTCTGATTTTTCGAGTTTCTCATCCTGGTTCGTATCTTTCCACTGCAACAAGGCATACTTCAGGACTCGATTTGTATCGCCATAACTTTGCACAGAGACATAGACATGCTCGTCCTTAACCACCGGTGTCGTCATGATGGTTCGCAGAAGTGAGTTACAAGTCCATAGCTCTTTGCCATCGGTGATGTCATACCCTTTGAGTTTTCCTGAACCGGCAACAATAACTTCCGTACGACCGTTGGTTTCGCAAATGACGGGTACGGAATAACCACCTAGCATCTCGGGGCGTTCGGTCCTCCAGACTGGCGAACCCGTGTTTTTATCAACCGCCATCAGGAAGGGAGCTAAGTCGTCATCCTGATTGAAGATCACCAAGTCACCATGAACGATGGGGGAATGGGCTGCTCCCCAACCCATCAGGTAATAAGGCATTTGAATTGGAAGCTGCCAGGAATCTTCCCCACTATCAGCATTCAGCGCGAACATGCCAAGCGTACTGAAATAGACATAGACGCGTTCACCATCACAAACAGGGGTGGAAGAGGCCGGTTTATTCGGTGCCATGATGGGAGGCAATTCGCCTGTTTCAAAATCGCGTCGCCAGATTTCAGCACCAGTAGTCGCGTCGAAACAGAATACGCTGAAGATTTCTTCGTCCGTCATCGCCGTCGTGTACGCCAGATTGTTCACGATGATTGGGCAGGCGATCCCTTCTCCCACTTCTGCAGACCAGAGAACTTTATCGTCAATAGAAAATTCAACCGGCAGGTCGGTACTTTCCGTCGAGACACCAGAAGCGTTATGGCCACGGAACTGCGCCCAGTCTTCTGCCTGAGAAGACGCGGTGAACAGAATTGGGAAAATGAGAGCGAGAGCCAGAGAACCTGGGCGGGACATGCAGCACCTCCGGGCGAATGGTTGGATGGATTGAGCGCCGGACAAAATAATCGTTCTGGACAGAACGGGCTCATTCCACGATACCCAGTCTCACAACTCAAGACAATCACCAGACCGGTTATGCATCATTTTCGTACGTGAACCGGAAAGCTGCTTTTTTCAGCCTTTGGCCGCGATTCGGGCAGCAGTTAGCGTATTGTCCAGAAGCATGGCGATCGTCATTGGACCAACGCCACCCGGTACGGGAGTGATTGATGAAGCGATGGGGGCGACCTGATCGAAATCAACATCGCCGACTAATTTGCCATCGACGCTGTTAATTCCGACATCCATTACGACGGCTCCCGGTTTAACCATCTCCGCCGTCACAAAGTTCGGTTTGCCAATCGCGGCAACAAGAATGTCTGCCTGCCGAGTGACTTCCTTCAGGTTGGCCGTGCGACTGTGACAGATCGTGACCGTCGCATTCGCCACGGGTCCTTTCTGAACGAGTAGCATCGCCATGGGCTTTCCGACGATTTCACTCCGTCCCAGCACCACCGCATGTTTACCAGAGACATCGATTCCCGACTTCTCCAGCAGGACCTGCACGCCTCGAGGAGTACAGGGTTGAAAGCGAGGGCGTCCCTGAGCAAGTAATCCCACATTTTCCGGATGAAAACAATCAACATCTTTGAGCGGTGTGACCGCGTCCAAAACTCTTTGTTCCTCAATGTGGCCCGGTAACGGTAATTGCACAAGGATACCGTGTACCGAAGAATCGTCGTTGAATTGTTCGATCATCTCCAGCAGTTCCGCCTCTGTCGTTTCGGAAGGCAGTTTGTGGAGGGTACTTTTCATACCGGCTTTCGCGCAGGCACGCTCTTTATTACGAACATACACAGCGCTGGCCGGGTCTTCACCAACAAGAATGGCGGCGAGGTGCGGCGTAATGCCGGTCTCGTTATGGAACAGGGCCACTTCTTTAGCCAGTAGTTCTCTCGTTTCCGCTGCGATCTTTTTACCGTCGATGATTTGTGCCGTCACTGAATCGATTCCTGACTTTGTCGTATTGCGTGGAACTCACCATAAGTATCGAGATTCGATTTTAATCAATTTTGATAGACTCTGCATGGGGCCTGTTGGGCTTCGATATCAAAAGTGCGAAAAGCGATCAAAAATCTCCGGACCAATAAATCGCTGTGTCAGCCAGATACACCCAGCCGTATACAATGCAGCCAGAACATCATCCAGCATAATTCCGAAGGGGTCCTTACGTCGGTCGGCCCAGGAGACGGGCCACGGTTTTTTGACGTCGAACAAACGAAAGAAAACAAAACCGGTCACGATGTTCAACCGGTCCAGATCAAGAGGACCGAATAGCAGCAGCATAGCGGCAATTTCATCGATGACGATTTCGCCAGGGTCTTCTTTGCCCAGAAGTTGCTCGCAGCGGCGGCAGATTGGGATCCCTATGAGAAAGTAGAAAGTGGCCACCGCGTAATAGATCGAAAGCGAATAGCTTCCCTCGCCCACAGCCAGTTTGAGCAGCCAGATCAGCGGGAACGCGGCAAGCGTTCCAAAGGTGCCGGGAGCAACCCAGACTTGGCCGGAACCGAATCCTCGTCCGAACCAGAGGACCAGTTTGTCACTCCAGAGAAGTGGCGGAGGGTTTAATGGAGAGCCGCTCATAAACATCGTGATCCGGAATTGCGGTCATGTTTGTACAGATAACCCCGCCAATACTAAGCCCCTGAACCTGAGGTTGAGAGGGTAGCGGGCATCCATGCTCCTCTTTTTTGTGGGAACAGATTTGTCAAAATAGGGAATTCTTCATTCGAAATGAACTCAAATGACCGAATTTCGTCCCATTACCTATATGATTTGGGAAAAGCAGCCCTCCCAAGTGGTCTAGAGCCGCATGTCGGGCTGGACTCAGATACCTGTTTTTCAATAAATTTAACAGTCTAGGGTTTTGCCATCTTTAGGGAAGACCTCCGCTGTTCGAATGTCCGCCGTCTCACCCGTCTTCCATCCGTTCTCCCGGCGCTGATGGAGCGAAAACCGTCTTCTCTTCGAACCAGGCGAACTGAAACACCAGCAACCATTTATCGATTTTGCTCATAAAAGAGGTCTTTTAATGTCGGAAGAAGTGAAGCTAAGTAAACTAGAACAACTGAAGTTGGATAGCCGTCAACTTCGTGGAACGATTGCTGAAGAGTTGGCCAACGATGAGCTCGCCTTTTCTGCGGATGCATCTCAGTTGCTCAAGCATCACGGAAGCTATCAACAGGACAACCGAGACGAGCGAAATAAAAAGCTGCCCGATGGTACCAAGCAAGGGAAGGTTTACAGCATGATGCTTCGCACCCGTATGCCGGGTGGGAAGGTCACGGCGAAGCAATTCCTGACCGAACTTGACCTCTGTGATCAATACGGAAACGGTACATTACGAGTGACGACTCGCCAGGCGTTTCAGCTTCATGAGATTCCCAAGAAACATATGAAGACCGTCGTCCGGGCCATTAACGATTCGGAGTTGTCCACCATCTCCGCCTGTGGTGACGTAAACAGAAACGTCATCGCTTGTCCTGCTCCATTCAAAAACAACTCACTCTTCGACGACATGCAGAAGATGGCCGATCAACTGGCCGACCATTTCCGCCCTCACTCGACAGCCTATTGCGAAATCTGGCTCGAAGATGACGAAGGTGGAAAAACAAAAATCGAAGAGTTCAAACCGGTCGAAGAGCCGATCTACGGCGAACGCTACCTCCCCCGTAAATTCAAGATGGGAGTCGCTCTTCCGGACGATAACTGTATCGACCTGCACGCCAACGATCTTGGTTTCCTGGCGATTGTAGAAGACGAAAAGATCGTCGGCTACAACTTACTCGCAGGTGGCGGAATGGGCACGACCCCCTCGCTGAAAGGCAAAACCTTTCCAGCACTGGCTGTCCCCCTCTGCTACGCAACAGTCGATGAAACGATCGCTGTGGCCGAAGCCGTCGTCAAAGTCCAACGCGACTTCGGAAACCGGGAAGATCGTAAGATCGCCCGCATGAAGTATGTCATCGCAGACTGGGGTATTGAAAAGTTCCGGGAAAAAGTAGGTGAATACTACGGTAAAGAGCTCACGCTACCTCTGGATGTTTTCGTCACTGACGCAGATGACCATATCGGTTGGTACGAACAGGGGGACGGTAAATGGTTCCTCGGTGTGAATATCGAAAACGGTCGTATCCAGGACGAAGGCGATTTACGAATTAAAACAGGTCTGCGAACTATCCTCGAAAAGTATAGGATGGATGTCCGATTGACGGCGTTGCAAGCCGTTCTGCTCTGTAACATCGAAGAACAGGACAAAGCCGACATCGAACAGACATTGCGCGATCATGGCATTAAAATGGCTGAAGAGCTTTCGCTGCTGCGACGATATTCGATCGCCTGCCCTGCTCTACCAACGTGTGGTTTGGCTGTGACCGAGTCGGAACGAATTCTGCCTGCTCTGATCGATTCCCTTGAAGCCGAACTGGAACGGGTTGGACTTGCCGATGAGAAAATTGCACTCCACATGACCGGTTGCCCGAACGGTTGTGCCCGACCTTACCATCCGGACATCGGTTTGGTAGGTAAAGCGAAAGGGAAATACACTCTGTTTCTTGGCGGGAATGTGATCGGAACCCGGTTGGCTTTCATCTACAAAGACATGGTACCTCTCGAAGAGATCGTCCCTCTCTGCGTACCTTTGTTCGAATATTACGCTAAGGATCGAACCGGTGCGGAAAGCTTCGGTGACTTCTGTAACCGTAAGGGAGCCGAAGATCTGGAAGCCTACGCTGAAAAAGCGATGGCCAGTTAATGATGCCCTTGAACAGAGTTTGAAAGGCTATAACCATTTAAGCAATACAAATAAAAAGGACCCAAATCCAAGGGGGATTCGGGTCCTTTTTTATTCCACTCGCTTTCCTAAAGAGCAGGAAAACGTTTCACTCTTTAAAACACCAAAAGCAGCTTAAGTCACCCACATCGAATAAGGGGAATTGACGACCTTCCCCTTGGGAACAGTCCAATTCAAACCTCTAACGAATATTCGTCTGAGTTGCCACATGGGCGGAAACATTCGCTCCCGGGCTGGCCGGAGAAAGTTGCAGGTTTCCATATCGAGTCTCTTGTCCACGGAGAATAAAGAATCTCAGCGGAGCAAAGCTCTGCAATTGCGGATGCTCCAGGACATAAGAGATGTTGTCATAGTTGACCGTTTCCCATTTGTGCAATCCGACCAGTACGTCACCCGACCGAATACCATTCCGGCTGGCGGTGCTGTCTTTTCGCACATCGAGGACTTTCATACCACCACGGTAACGATCAGAAGTCACAGCGGTTGGAATCAACCGGAGTCCAAGCGTCATCCAGATCGGATCGTCATCGACGGCGGGTGTCTGGAAGACGACATTATGATCAGCAGATTGATGACCAGAATCTTCCTTTCGACTCGACGAGTCTGCCAGGTGCAATTTCAGTTCCTGTTTCTCATTGTTACGTCGAACAACAACAGTAAACGCCTCTTCGATCGATTTACCCAGAAGCAGTCGTTCAAAGTCAGCCGCATCAAGAACGGTCTGATTGTTAACGGCCACGATCACGTCGCCCGTTTGTAGACCCGCTTTCAGAGCAGGGCCGCGGGAGGCTTCGACGATCATCTCTTTTTGTTTTCCGGTTTTGTGATCACGACTGATCAAACCGTGAGCATGATGATCCAGTCTCTCGATGCTGAGTAACTTACGGATAACCACGCGGGCGTCGTCGATGGGAATGGCGAAACCGATACGCTGGGCACCAGCCCGGATCGCCACATTGATTCCGATCACTTCCCCGAGCATATTGACGAGCGGTCCGCCACTGTTTCCCGGGTTGATGCTGGTGTCGGTCTGAATCAGGTTTTCATAAGTCTGATGCTCGTTGACTTCGACATCTCGGGAGAGGGAACTAACGATCCCTGCTGTAACCGTATGCTTGTAGCCATACGGATTCCCTAAAGCAATGACAGACTCCCCCAGTCGCAGATCGGAAGATGTTCCGAGCGGCATGACTTCCAGGGAATTAGAGGCAGAGATCTTTAATACTGCCAGGTCATGTTTGCTGTCGTAAGATACGATCTCAGCGTGGTACATACTGCCATCGTGCAAAGTGACCTGCAAAGAGTCGAGGTCTACTCCGTTGATGACATGATGGTTTGTCACTAAATAGCCGCGGGGATCAATAATAATCCCACTTCCCATTCCGCTGACTTTACGCGGTTTGTCGCCCGCAAAAAGTGCTTCGTCCGGATAGGTTGTTTTTTCTGTATGGATATTGACAACGGAGGTTTGCACGCGTTGCACAGCTCTCACTAATGGCGTCATACGAGGATCCGTTTCCTCTGCCATCAGGGGAGCAGCAATCACGAACAAAACCATGCCGATACAGAACGCGATCAAAGTTTGGCACTTGGTCGTCATAAGTAGTCGCTATTCTTTTGTCGATGTGGATTGGTGATGTAGCAAGACATCCGTGGGCTGGTTCTAAAGCCGACCGGAGATCGCTCCATCTGTTCTCCGCACACTCCACCATCGGAATACCGCATTTCGTGACTTGAAGCTCCCGAGGACAAACGGCATAACTTACCTATCCATAACCGGGTTACGGTCGCGAAAGTTATGACGGCAATGACGAATCGTTATTCCCTTTTTTGGCAAAAAAGGGGCACTTTCTCTGAAGCGAACTTGTCTTCAAATCCTTTCTTCTTTGCTCTAAAAACCGAATAGACTGTCAACAATTCTCATCTCGACGATTTCTTGATCGAATCCAATCGATTTTTGCGACTTCCTGATATTCAAACTCAGGATTACCGGTTTTGGCTTTGCCCCAAGAGGGAATCGACCCCTAGGACAAAAAACGCCAGTCAGGAAGAATTTTGGCAGTGATCTCGTCTCCTGTTCAGGTTGCAACGATTTTTAATTTGTACGAACGGTTATTCTGCGGATCGCTTCTTGTTGGCTACCAGTGACCTCCCCTAAAATGAAGAACAGCTCTACTCATCTAAGGGACCCCTTGTTCTATAAGTTTGGCGCGCGAAGTAGCCTGTCACGCTTTCTCACAGGGCCTCAGCATGCCCGACCTCACTTTGTCACGAAACTCAACTATCACGAAACTCCCCTATGTCGTCTTCCTTTGCCGAATCGGAACTCAGTTTTGAGTCTCCCGCCTATCTGTCGTTGCTCACACGCTTGCGCGATGCGACAGGTGAATTGAACAGCGGGACGATTTCCTGGCCTGAACAACAATTCGCATGGCTGGGCGAAGCTGATGTACTGGGATGGGTCATTCCGGAAGAATATGACGGTTCCGCACTCTCTTCAGCGGAACTCAATCTGGGGTACGAACAACTGGCGTCCGCCTGTTTATGCACTACGTTCGTACTGACTCAACGGAACGGGGCCTGCCAACGGATTGCTGGTTGCGACAATGAAGGGCTTAAACAGCGTCTGCTTCGCGATCTCTGCTCAGGAAAACTTTACGCCACTGTCGGAATCTCACATCTCACGACGTCGCGACAACATCTGAAAAAGCCAGCCGTCTCTGCCGAACCATGTGGATCGGGTTATCGACTGAACGGAACCATCCCCTGGGTTACAGGTGCCGTTGCGGCGGATTACATCGTCACTGGGGCAACCTGCGAAGATGGCCGCCAGCTATTATTGGCACTGAATACGAAGCTGCCCGGCGTCCAATGCGATGCTCCTGAACAACTACTCTCGCTCACGGCTTCGCAAACTGGTCTCGTTCAATTAAAAGACGTCGAACTCCCCGAAGAAGATGTCATCGCTGGACCAGTTCATGAAGTGATGAAGCTGGGAATCGGCGGCGGAACAGGTTCACTCACCACGTCGGCACTCGCTGTGGGCTTATCTCGTACTGCGTTAGATTTAATTCGTATAGAAGCCGAAAGACGCCCCGATTTGGAAGAAATTTTGCATTCGCTGGATGGAACGCGACGCTCCTTGACGGAAAAGATGTGGTTGTCAAATTCTGGGCAAGTTGACCCGGACGATCCGGATTACAGCAGTGGTGTCATTCGTCAACAGGCCAACTCGCTTGCCCTGCGTTCAACCCAGGCAGCACTGACGGCGACCAAAGGACGCGGTTTCGTTCAAGGTCACCCCGCAGAACGGATGGTGCGCGAGGCAATGTTCTTTCTGGTTTGGTCGTGCCCCCAACCAGTGGCTCAGGCCGCACTCCGCGAATTCGCCTGCATCACCGAGTGAATGCTCTCTCCTAGATAAACACTTAATAAACACGTTTTCTTGAACATCCGCCCGCGATGTCGTTTTAAACCCAGATAGTTATAGACCTAGTTTGACTCCCATGAAATCCCCCACGCCTGATCAACCTGAATCAACCCTGCTCTCTTTCTCCGATATTACTCTGCTACGCAAGTGGGATAACGATCACGTCTGGCACCCCTTTGCCCCCATGCAGGCATTCCGGGAAGAGAAAGTGCCAATCATTGAACGGGGCGAAGGCTTCGAACTAATCGACATTGAAGGGAATCGCTATATCGACGGGATATCTTCGCTCTGGTGCAACGTGCATGGGCATCAGGTTCCCGAGGTAGATGAGGCAATCAAGGAACAACTCGCGAAAATTGGGCACACAACTTTGCTCGGTCTGTCGAGTCCACCTTCCATCCAACTGGCTAAAGCGCTGGTGGATCGTGCTCCTGGCGATTTATCGAAAGTCTTTTATTCAGACAGTGGGTCAACCGCCGTTGAAGTGGCCATCAAGCTGGCTTTTCAATATCACCAGCAAAAAGCGGGAGGGCCTGAAAAAAGGACTCGTTTTGTCTGCATGAGTAACGCTTACCATGGTGACACGGTCGGGTCTGTCAGCGTCGGTGGAATCTCGCTGTTCCATCGCATCTATGGAAACCTGCTGTTTGAAACCATTCAAGTTCCGACACCCGTCGCTCTTCGCACTCCGGAAGGTTATACGCGGGTAGGTTATCTCGAACATTGCGTGGCCGAGATGGAACGACTGATCCGGGAAAACCATGAGGACATCGCCGGATTTGTGATTGAACCCCTGGTACAGGGGGCCGCAGGCATGCAAATTCACCCCACCGGCTATCTGAAACGAGTCCGCGAACTAACGCGCGAATATGATATCCCCCTGATCTGCGACGAAGTCGCCGTCGGATTTGGTCGAACGGGTACGTTCTTCGCGTGTGAGCAGGAAGAAGTCGAACCTGATTTTCTCTGTCTGGCCAAGGGAATCAGCGCTGGATACTTACCGCTCGCCGCGACGATGACGACAGATAAAGTCTTCAACGCCTTCCTCGGTGAACCCCAAGAAGGAAAAACATTTTACCACGGCCACACCTATACCGGTAACCCACTTGCCTGTGCCGCTGCCCTCGCATCGTTGGAACTGTTCGAGCAGCAGAACCTGTTGGAACACATTGGTAAACAGACCGCATTAATCGCCGAGAAACTGTCGCCACTCGCCGAGCATCCACACGTCGGAGAGATTCGCCAGAAAGGGATCATGGTTGGCATTGAACTTGTCGGTAGCCGCGAAGGAATGCTGGCCTTCCCGACAACGGCTCGGATGGGACATCAGGTAACTCTCGAAGCCAGAAAACGCGGACTCATGATCCGACCACTGGGCGATGTCATCATCCTGATGCCAGCCCCGGCAATGCCTCTGGATCTGTTGGGCGAAGTCTGTGACATTACCATCGAGGCCATTCAAGCTGCATTAGAATTTCACGCTTGATTTCCCAAATGGACTGGCAGGAAACACTTCTCCCTCTGATTGAGAAGCGTTTGAGGGTAAGAGCGTATTCACACTGGCTTTTCACTTCGCGACCCGGACAACACCTCGTGATTGTCCGGGCTACCCTACCCACTGATACTCAATGCTACCCCCATAATCAGTCATCTATTCACTCACTATGTGAGAGGAATAGATGGGGAGGGTGGGGACAATCGACAACCGCTTAAGGTGCGACTTTGTAGGTGTCGTTCAACACTGCGGACTCGTCAAAGACGAGATGATTGATCTGCGTCCTTCTCCGTGACGTGTAGACGATGTGTATCTTGCCATCCTTCGTCTGAATCGCGGTTGGGTAAGCGGCGCTGTCGCCTGGGATGTTGACGATGTGGCGACGATATGGGTACGACTTGTCGTTGTCGGTTGAGATTGCGATCGTCAACGGCATGCGATGCCCTTCATTGTTGTCGTTAAAGACGAGCATCAAGTGACCGTTTTTCAACTTGATAAAGTCGACTGCCGAGTTTGGATTTTTGAACTCGGTCCGTTTCGCGGGCGACCAGGTATATCCTCCATCGCGAGATTCTGACCGGAAGGTAACTCCTTCTTTCCACGGATCGAATGTGCCACCGCGACGAATGTAGGTAATGAGATAATCGTCATCAATCTGTACTGGCTGCGCCTGTAGATTGCCGATCCCTTTGGAGCGTATTCGGTTACTGTCGGTCCATTCTTGCGTCTTTGGGTTGTACCGCATGAAGTAGCTGCTCGTGTCCTCTGCTGTTCCATCCCGGTCTTCACCTGTTTCGTGATAGACGGGCAGAAGGTAATCGCCATTGTTCAACACAATGGGAGCAGTGCGAACCATCGTCCCCTGTTCGAACTTGAGCATATAAGGATCCGACCACGTATAAGCCCCGTCACGAGAGACTTTGTACTTGATGCGAGCCGACGACCATGTGGGTCCATAGTTGGTAATGTAAAACAACCAGACCATGCCATCGGGTGCCTGCCAGACGGCGGCGTTCCCTTCCGAGCGATTCGGTGTGTCGGCGATCACTTCCAGATTCGTCCACTGATCGCTGTCCTTCTTCTTCCGCAGGCCATAGACCTTCGTGTCACCGTCGTACTCGCCATCGCCACCGTAGTAGGCAATATAAAGATCGCCGTTGCGAAGTTCCGTAATTGTTGCCGGATGTTTATAACCTGCGGGCGCTTCGAGTCCGATGACTTTTTCGACTTTGATGTCATCGTCAGCCAGTACGGAGTGAATCATGAGAAGAGCGAGTATGCTGGTCAGATAGAATCGCATCGGTGATGAGCCTTTCCCCATTCAGTGAGAACTGAACTGGAAATATGGAACTTGCATTACTGAAGTGTGAGTACCGGTCACTCAAATTTAGCAGTTCTAAACCACCATAAGCCAATTCAATCTGCTACAGACACGAAAGAACTCCGGATCCGGTATAAAGAAAAGGCAACAACCAGGTTTTGGGTTCTCTCTTAAGCCAGAAGGTCATGCACTACACGCCCCGCCACATCAGTAAGACGGAAGTCGCGCCCGGCGTGGCGATAGGTCAGTTTTTCGTGATCGAGCCCGAGGAGATGCAGAATCGTCGCATGCAGGTCATGCATATGGACTTTATTATCAACGGCGACATGACCAATTTCATCGGTCGCTCCGTAGGCAAAACCGGGACGAGTTCCTCCTCCCGCCAACCAGACTGTGAAACCGCGAGGATTGTGGTCGCGACCGTTATTACTTTGAGAGAAGGGAGTTCGACCGAACTCTCCTCCCCACCAGATGAGAGTATCCTCCAGCATACCTCGTTGTTCGAGATCCTCCAGTAACGCGGCGACAGGTTGATCGATCGCTTTCGCGTGTTGAGCATGTTTGGGCATATCGGAATGCTGGTCCCATTTTGGATTTCCCGAGGCATCCGAATAACAGACCTGGATGTAACGGACATCGGCTTCCGCCAATCGGCGAGCCATCAAGCATTGCCGTCCAAAGTCTTCGGTCTCTTTGTTATTAATTCCATAGGCTTCGAATGTTGCCGCTGTTTCCGTGGAAAGATTCATGATCTCCGGCGCGTGCAATTGCATTCGATAAGCCAGCTCAAATGAATCAATCGTCGCTTCCAGCCGGTCGTTGTTTAAATCATTTTTTTGCTGAGCACGATTGAGCGCTTGTAGAAAATCAAACTGTTTTTCTTGAAGCAGAGGACTTGTGTGATGATTTTCGATATTGCGGATTTTTGAATCGACCGCCTTCATTCCAGACCGGCCAATGGCCGTCCCCTGATAGATCGTAGGCAGGAAGGCGTTGGCATAGTTACGCGGCCCTCCCTGATTCGGAGACGGATTTAACGTCACGAACCCGGGTACGTTCTTGTTGAGACTTCCGAGGCCATAAGTCACCCAACTCCCCATCGAAGGCCGCACCAGACTGGTTGCACCCGTGTGCAGAAACAACGTGGAAGGACCGTGAGCCACTCCCTCAGTTTGCATCGAATGGATCATGCAAAGCTTGTCGACATGTTTCGCCATTTCGGGAAAGAGTTCCGACACCTGCTGGCCACATTCGCCATGCTGCTGGAACTTCCAGAGCGGTTGCATCAGTTTACGTTTGCTTTTCTTTCCAAACGTATCAAACCGCACGCCCGTAAAGTCGATATCCTGTCCGTTATGTTTGAATAATTCCGGTTTGTAGTCGAAGGTATCAACATGACTCGGACCTCCCCCCATAAACAGGAAGATCACTCGTTTCGCACGGGGCGGAAACATTGGTTGCCGTGCCGAGAGCGGATTCTCACTCGCGCAAGCGGTCTGGCTATGCAGCAAACTACTTAGCGCAAGACTACCGAATCCGCAGGCTGCCTGCGAAAGCCATTCTCGGCGAGTGTTTTTGTATTCGGATTGAGACATTATATTTCACCAGAGCAAATTACGCCAAAGTCGTTAGATCGCTATTAACCCTAAACTGGAAACCGGATATTGGAAAACAATCAATTCAGAAACAGGAAATCGAGAGAGCAAAAGAGAGAGTGACATAGCGAAGTCCATCCTTCGACGTCGTCATCTATGTTCTCTTCCGTACCCTGAAACTGTCGCAGATATTCAAGTGCCAATTGTCTTTCATTCTCTGTCGGCATCCGCCCGAGTGCCTGCAAGTAGATATCTTCCAAGCGAGTTTCATCATTGGGAAGTTCTTGAGACAAAAGTCGTTTGGCCGTCAGTTCCGCTTGTTCCCGCATGAATGGACTGTTCATCAGATAAAGGGACTGCGTCGGTAAAGTGCTTGAAGAACGACGACCCACTACCAAGTTAGGATTGGCCACATCGAACGCTTCAAACAGGTCGAGCATCGCATTCCGAAAGACAGGCACGTAAACTGAGCGGCGGACGGTGTCGAACTCGTAACCGTAATCGTAGGTCGTAAAATGGCGGATCGTAAAACCACCCGGTTTCAGATCCAGCTCTCCCGAAAGAAAGAGCAACGTATCGCGAATCGCTTCTGCATCGAGTCGTTTTTTATGCGCCCGCCAGAGCAGTCGGTTCTCGCTATCCACTTGTGCGGGATGAGGATCGTGCTCTGTCGCGATTCGATAAACGTGTGACAACATGATCTCGCGAACAAGCTGTTTGGTGGACCACCCTTCCTGCATAAAGCGGGACGCTAGATAATCGAGTAATTCAGGATGAGAGGGAATCTGTCCCGTCAGTCCGAAGTTATCCGGCGTACGGACAAGCCCTTCGCCCAACAGATGCTGCCAGATGCGATTCACATACACTCGCGCGGTTAGCGGGTTCTGTTCATCGACGATCCAATCGGCCAGTTCAAGACGTCCGCTCTGCTGATCATTGATACGTGCCCGGTATTCTTCTGAACTCGGAATTACTGACAAAAAGCCGCGTTCCACAACCGGGCCAACATTGTGTGCCGATCCGCGAATATGCAGATGACCGTCTCGAGGCTCGGCAACTTCATTCACACTCATGGCATAGGCCAGTATCGGACGAAGTTGGTTCGTTACCTGGCGATCGACTTTTTTCAGCCGTTCCACCTCGGCATTCAATTCTGCCAGATTTGACTGGGACGAAGGATCGTTTTTTGCCTGTTTGAGTGCCGATTCTGCCTGTTTCAGTTGCTGGCGGGTTTCCTCACGCCGCATTTTCAACTCATCGATTTCTACCTGCTGTTCCGGCAAGACTGGCAACTGACGGGTCACGAATCCAGAGACGTTCGCGAAGGTCAAGACCTCCGTGCTACCGAAGATTCCGGCGAGGGCGTAATAGTCTTTTGTCGGAATCGGATCAAACTTGTGATCGTGACAGCGGGCACAGTTCAACGTCATTCCCATAAAGGCACGACCGGTAGTGTCGATCTGTTCGTCGATCAAGTCCATCCGCAGCAGCGTTTTATCCTGTTGCTCATAATTGGTTGGACCAAGCGTCATAAAGCCAGTGGCAATTAACTGATCCGCTGCCTGTTCAACATTATCTGCCGGCAACAAGTCGCCTGCAATATGTTCTCGGATCAGGTGATTAATGGGTTTGTCATTATTAAACGACTCAATCACATAATCTCGAAATCGCCACGCTTCTTTGAACATCAAACTGCGACCACCACCACTCGACTCGGCAAACCGGACGACATCCAACCAGTGGCGACCCCACCGTTCTCCAAAGTGGGAGGACGCCAGTCCGATATCGATCCGTTCTGCCAACGCTTCTGGTGTTGGTCGAGGATCCTCTAAAAAAGAAAGCACCTCTTCCGCTGTGGGGGGGAGACCTGTTAAGGCATAGCTGACTCGTCGAATAAGACTGGCTCGCGAGGCATCTCCGACTGGTTCAATATCGGCAGACTGTAACTGGGCAAGAATAAACAGATCGATTTTCGATTCCGCCCAGTCATCGTTCTCCAACTGCGGAACAGCTGACTCTATGATTGGCTGGAATGACCAGAACTCTCGCCCCTGCTCCAAATCGATTGATGGCTGTACTGTCGCGGGCTTTCCATCTCGCGGGTCGGGTGCTCCCATTTTAATCCAGGCTTCGAAGTCGGCGATGACGTTCTCTGGAAGTTTCTCCGTTGGCGGCATTTCAAAATTCTCGTGCCGCAGGGCGCCCAGAATCAGACTTTCGTCAGTATCACCTGGAATCACCGCAGGGCCGGAATCCCCCCCCATTTGCATCGCTTCTCGGGAATCGAGCAGCAGGCCACCGAGTACTTTTTCGGAATCAGCGGCGTGGCATTCATAGCAATGTTTGCTGAGCACGGGACGAATACGAGATTCAAAAAAATCAATGCCCTTTTGCTCATCCGGAGTGCGCACCGGTAGCTCATCGGCGATGGCAGCCGGTATCGCAGCGAGTAGAAAACCGCCCAGTAGGAAGAGCGTTTTGAATAACAGGTGCATTGTTCACCTGACTCGTGGAATTGATCAAATAACCGGTAGAGGAGCTTATTGATGGTGACATTCTACAGGCGATCCAGAAACCCTCGGATGGGTCCATTTCTCTATTGGCGTTTCGGCCTTTAATACAGCCACCATCAAGTTTCTGGATGATTTCTATCTTAACGAATTATTCACCTGTTCCCATACCCATTTGAGCACTTTCGCACCTGATTCGATTGATCTTGAATCAGTGTAATTCCTGTCGATTCTTTCTTTGGGCAGCTACCCAACAAAAACAGGCCTGACTCTCCACAAGTGAGAAAGTCAGGCCTGTCTGATTTATTCAGTGATATTCATTTTGACGAAGTCAGCGAACTTACTTCGATTTAAAGAGGCTGAAGATGCTCTTCCCTTTTTTGTTCAGATCGTCTTCGGTCTTCTCAGCCGGCGCACCGCTGAAGCTTTGAGCCATCTGCTGAAAGACTTTGGTCAGTTTGGCTCTGGGAGCTTGCTCAACAAGAGGAATCCCATTGTTACGGGACTCAATCATGGTGGCGTAATCATTTGGGAATTGCCAACCGATATCTCGGCCAATCGTTTCCAACGCTTTGTTCAAGCTGATCTGGCTGTCAGAAAGACCAATTCGGTTCACCACAACCTGAACTTTGTCAGCAATGTTATCGTACTGATCAAAGAATTGGAGAACACGCACGATATTTCTCAGTGAAGGAAGATCGAGCTGTGTCAAAGCCAGTACCGTATTCGATTGAGACAACGCCATCATGTCGATGGGAGTGAACGACTTGCTGACATCGATAATGAGGTGGGTGAAGGTCGCCTTTAATAGCGCGATCACTCGTTTCAATTCTTCAGAGGTCAACACGGAGTTTTCTTCCATCTGCACCGGTCGGGGCAACAGAAAGGCACCGCAATTGTGTTTGGTAAGAGATCGTTTCAACAACGAGAAGTCGAGGCGAGAGATATTCTCCGCGACGTCCTGAATGGTGTAGTCGGGAATGATATCCAACCAGACGTCGGCATCGCCCAGGGCCATGTCGAGGTCCATGATGGCCACCGAATTCCGTTCATCCTGCGCCAGAGCACAACCGAGGTTAACGGCGAGCGATGTACATCCAATTCCACCGGACACTCCAACAACGGAGATAATCTGACTGGATCGCGCGGGAGATCCCTGCTCACTGGTCTGTTTAGTCTGTTTGATCCGCCCCAGGGCGGTCATGAAGTCTTCCAGATTGAGAGGCAGCGCGAGAAACTCTTTCGCCCCGTTTCGCATTGCTCGGAGAATCAGTCGTCCTTCCTGAGAACTACTGACGACGAGTACGCTGCAGTTTGGGACTTCCTGTCCAAGTTTCAGGACGAGATCCAATCCTTTCTCGGGATCGGTATCGAGCGAAACAAGTGCTATTTCTGGCGTGGTTTGCTTAGCGACATCGATGAAGAATTCATATCGAGCGCATTCTGCTTCCAGCCAAAGAGTATCGATTCCGAGCAGCATGTTCTTCAAATTGCTACGGCTGGAATCATCAGGGTCTACTATTGCTAAACGAACGACACCGCTCATTGTTTCACCTAATCACTTGTTGTCACTGTTTCCCTGTTGGCAGATGCTAAAGCCAGGATCGTTTATCGAAACGACCCTTGACTATCTGCAAACAACTTGGACATCGGTTTAAATACGACCTGCGAGTTACAAAACAATTCTTAAGCACTCTTGTGTGTGTAACTGTATGCTTCGTTTCGAAAGCTGTCCGGGTATTTAAACCCGGACAGCTTTCTATTCGGTTAATAATTCAAATCAATTCCCTCCGGGAGCGATCAAACCGTTTGCCGTGCGCGGACGGCGGGGTGCAGGTGTCGAGCGGGGCGGCACTGTCCCTGAGACGGGTTGAATCATTCCGGACGAAGGCTGAATCAATGAGTTGCTTGGAGCCATCATTTGCGACCGACTTGTCTGGTCTGGAATTCTGGGAGCCGCTGGCGGAGCAACCGGAGGTAACTCGTTCGGAACGGGCTGTTGATAGGTCCGTGAAGGCAGCATCTGAACTGGTTCTGGTCCTGGTCCTGGCATTACCGTACCATTCTGAATTGGAGAATGCTCGATGACTGTTCCTTCTGAAATTACTCTGTAGTCCTGATCAGGTCCACCAGAAGAGATCACTCGACCGGAAACACCTGCCTGACAGCTGACACATCCCGCTTCGCAGCCGGAACACATGTCGCCATAATTGGGAACTTCCAACATGCCATCCATATAAAGTTCGCGGTCGGTCGGAGTAGTTGTAAATCGTCCAGGTCCCCCCGGTGGTACTTCTTCGCTGGAGAGTGGTCCGACGACTTCCGGAGTCACCATGATGATGACCTCAGTTTCGCCTTCATCGTATTGCTCACGTCGGAATGCGGCACCAATGTAGGGCAACTCTCCGAGGAATGGAACCTTATGAGTTTCTGCTTTATCCCGGTTCGACAACAGACCGGCGATAACCAAAGTCTGTCCAAAGTTCATTTCAACCTGAGTATTCACGCGACGAGTGGTGATCGCCGGCACAGTAGTACCAGAGAGGGTCACCGCATTCGCGAAGTCCGTTTCAGAAACTTCAGGTTGCAGTTCTAACCGAAGTCGACCATTACCCAACAGAATGGGAACCGCTTCGAGGCTCGTTCCGAAAGGCCGGTATTCAACGGAGACAGTACCCAGACTCTGAGGAACAAGAATCGGAAATTCCCCCCCCGCCAGCAGGCTGGCAGGACGACCATTCGAGGCTACCAACTCGGTGTTTGAATAAATCTTCAGGAGAGATTCTTTTTTCAGAGCTTCAAGGAAACCATTGAAGATGGTATCTGGTCGAACCACACCGAAGGTTAATGTCGAATCAGCCAACGCACTGGTACGGACAGCAGCAGCAGGAGCGGATCCTGCGGCACTCGTCAGACTCGCCAATGGAGTCAGCTGTCCCGGAGTACTGGCGAAGTAACCGTTTTCTCCAAGCAGGAGGAAGTTGAAACCAAACTTCCTTAGTTTGGCCCGCTGGACTTCCATGACAATAATCTTCAGTTTGATCTGCTGTTCGCCACCGAAGTCCATCTGATTGATAACAATAGGAAAGAACTGCTCAGCCACGTCGACAATACGTGTGATTTGCTCGGGTTTAGCGACAAAACCTCGTAAAACGATCGATTCGGGAGAGACTTTAATCGCTCGCACGGCCGAGTCGGGGAACAAGTCGTTGATCATGGCCTGCAGATAACGAACGTCTCCTTCGACATAAATTTCGAGGTTATAGACCTTCTCGTTTTCGTCGGTCAAAGTTACCTGGGTAACTCCCTGTGACATCGCCTGCAGACGAATTTGATTCGGGGTGATCGCCGTGACTTGAAGTACGTTCGGGTCAAAGCCATCCACTCGCAGGATCTGCTGTTTGAGCTCGACGACCTTCGTGAACGTCTCAATCATGTTGATACGCACAGTCGGTTTATCCAGCTTGATGATAGGTTCGCTCGAAGTAGGTGCTTCGGAACCAACCATCTCCGGCCCCTGGGCCCATAGACTGGAAGCCGTCAGACAGAGAGCGACGCAACAGAACATGATGTTCTTCACCGCAGACATTAGTCGGCGGGAGCGTGACCAATCTGACTTCTGAAAAGTCGAACAGGACGAGTTCCGGTCAGAAATACCGTGGCTGAGGCAATTAATATGGCAGAATCGAGTTTGCATCCCTGCACCTTCTCCTTTGAAGGAGTTGTTGATCCGAACTAACTTCGCCGATTGAGTAAAACTCATTCGATTGAAATCAGTCCCTTCCCTGTCATGTACTGTAAGTACTGCTAACCGCGGCGATCCTGCCGACAAAATCAGTCAGTCCAAAAGCCTTCTACCCGCACGCGGCCAGAAGACAGTCCGTATCAATCAGGCGTCCCCTGCCACTGATGTTTAGTCAGGGCAGGAGCTTTCTGATTACTTCATAATTTCGTTTTACTTCAACGCATCTGATTCATGTCGAATAATTCGTATCGAACGATTTAAAACTGAAATCCGTTGTTATCTGGATCAGGTAGCGATGTCTGCTGAGCCGCGTTTGAATTGATACTGGCCCTTTGATATTTGGAACCACTATCTTCAACCCGAATTGCTTTGCCATCTTCGGTGTATTCGAAGTCGACTTGTTCGCTTTCCTGTCCAGAGAAAATCGTCATTTGCCATTTAGGTCGTTCTGGTTCTGGTTCCAAAGCGACCGTGTCAGCAGGAGGATTTTCCGGCTTGGCCTCGTTCGCAAGGAATTTGCGAATGTCGTTAGTATCGTTGTTGTCTTCGTCGATCTGAACACCTTCGAGGTTGTTCTGATAATCGGTTGGATTTTCATCGGCAACACCGAAACTCGATTTACCATCATCGAAGATGGACTCATCAATCATGGCAACATGGGCTTCGGTATCATCAGTAGGTGATCGAAGAGCGAGGGTCAAATCCCCTTTGCTTTCGGCCAGCTTTAAGTAATTGACTTGTTCAGGCGTGACCAGCAGCGAGACATTCTTCGCCTGGACTTCCGAGGAATCGGCAGCCCGGTCCCGCATGGAGTCTGTCGCGAAGACCTTAATGAACTCAAGTACAGTCATCGTCTTCCGCCGCATCTCAGAACGACCGCCTGACGTTTCTCGAGACTGGAAAGTCACGAGTACGTCTACCCGGTCGCCTGGCAGCATTAATCCACTGTGACTTGTTGTTTGATTTACCTTAACGGTAACCACTCGCATTCCGTTGGGAATTTCCGTTGCGGCACCGGAGACTCCACGAGCACCTAATTTGGCGAGCATAATTGGCTCACCGGGAACAGCGCGTGTGAGAATCGCCCGCTCCTGGAATTCTTCGCTTTTCGTAACCGCCCCTATCGGAATGGCCTCGAGCGGCAATTCTTTGAAGGCGGAGTTCGTCTCACTCAACATGGTACCCGGTCCAATATCTTCAATTGCAACCAGCACTGGCCCATACGCAATCGTTTGAGCCGCTTCAGCCGGTTCGCGATCCATGACCTGTCGCACTCCGAGCATGGCCACCAGACCACAGGTTAGCGCGACTAACCATAACATCATCGATTTCGATTTCATTTGAGTTCCCTTCGAGGCAGTCCACCCAGGTTTCTGGAACCATGTTCGTGAAACTTAACGCCTTTGACAGTAGCTAGTTAAACGAAGCAAGCTGTCGTTATTCGAAGGTCACCATCTTTTGCCGGTTCTCAAGATGCGCAACATCGGAGAGACCAGTTAGAAACAACATCGGCAGGGAGATGGTAAAAGCTTCAGTTTATAACGGTTTTATCACTTGGTTTCGTTATAGGGGATGTAAGGAAAGCCCGGTTGCCCACTCTGAGCAATTTCAGAAGGAAGGCGCCCCGGGCGTTTGTCCTGTATTCATTCAAAATTCTGCCGGACCCGGTTGCAGGTCCGGCAGTTGTACTTATTACAAAATCAGATCAGGTTGGCGTAGCAGAAGTAAGCGATCGATCCGATGCAAATCGGAATTCCGTATGGAAGCAGAAACATCTGCGGTTTCCGGCGAGCGGCAATCTCGGAAAGTTGCCGCGGATCTTTGACCGCCATCCATTCCATCAGGATCATCATGAAGTTCTCATAATGTTTCCGGAAACTCTTCCGGTACAACACCATGCAGATTGCCATCAGGGCCCCTACGATTGTGGAAAGGCAGAAGGCATAGAAGGTAATCGTCGCTCCGACCCAAGCTCCCATTCCGGCCATCAGCTTGACGTCCCCCGCCCCCATCCCGCCAACGGCGTATAAAGGAAGCAGACAGAGCAAGCCGACGCACATACCTAAGAGACTGAAACCCAGTCCTTCCAGCCCGCCTGTCCATGTGCAATAGACAATGCCGGAGAGAACCATAGGAAAGGTAATCCAGTTGGGAACGCGGAGTTCCTTGCCGTCAATCCACGCTGCAACGATCAATACAATCGAAACGAATTTGATATCCCAGTGCTGGGTCAGGAATTCATGCCAATCCATAATGATGGGTCCTTTATCTTCAGGTATCCCGTAATGGGAGTGAGTCGTAGTTTTAAGAATGGTGTGTGGTGATAATTCTCTGAACTCGGACCTGATTTATTCGGACATCAAAGTCACTTGTGAAAGGTGACGTCTGCTGGAGTTTCGAGAATCGCGTCTATCTTGTCCGGTCGCGGACAACGATATCGCATCGTTGCCCGCAGGTATTTGTTGTTTGCATTTAATATTGTTGAACGAGTTGCCTGGCCAGTAAGAGGCGACCCTGTCGCCAGAACTCAACTGATTCGGCGCAGCAGCTAGGCACTGCGAAAACAGCACAAGGTGGAAAACACGATTGCGACACCGGCGATGAATAGACCGGACATTTCTGCAAATGAGTTCTCAGTCATTTCAAATACGAATGGAAGCATGTTTCTTGCTTTCTGCTGACTGCCAATAGGATAGGGAGAAGAGAATTGGGAGTAACAAGTGGTTTCCAATTGAGAATCTGTTGAATGTATCTCAAAGAGAAACAGGTCAGGGTGAAAAGAGTCGTCCAGCCGGACAGAGCGTCCGGCTGAACGACCGACTCACACCATTTCGCAGATTGACTTGAGGTCAATCGATTAAGTCAGGGCGTCACGAACGGCTTCGAACTTGACGTTGGCGTTCGTTCCGATCGCGGAGATCGCGGTCAGACAGACGATGACGATCAGGGCTAACATGACTGCGTACTCAACTGCAGTTGGGCCGTCTTCTGAAATCAGGAATTGTTTTACACTGTTGGCGAAGTTTTTCATTTGGAGTCCTCTCTGAAATTTTTCGAATTCTGCTCACCGTTCATGGTGAACTCACTTAACTTTTTGAGACGTTTCGTCAGTACACCTGAGGAACTATCTCTGCACCCATTTCGCCTCATACACATGAGGAAAAACTCAAATCTCAACTTTCGAAGTTCGAAAGACCAGTTTGCGAATCAGTCGGCTGTAAAGCCGGTTGTTCCTGTCAGTGGCGACGGCCGTTGTATGTGGGAGAGAGGTTTCTCTTCCGGGGAGTTGCTTACCTGACTGGCTGGCACTGCAAACTTATTACATGGGGCTCGAGAGTCAAATTGGATTTGTCCGCGCCAAATCAGATTTTGGCCTGTTGCGAATGGTAAACAGCACATCAGTCGCAAACCAAAGAGTGAGGCCAAGTTACGTGATGTTTACCAATGTCATCACGGAAATATTTCAAACAATTTCTCTGGCCGTTACATTTTTCCACGCCAGCCCAGTCTTAATGAGTCTGAAACGGCTGTAGCAATTCAGACGAGCGCATGTCACGCACGATGTGCAGCGTTTTCTCAATCGGGCAACGAGGAAAGCACAGCCCGAACGAATCGAGAGGGAGAACCGTTCAGGTCTAACATCGAGAGGCGGATTTCTAGAGCGCGAAAACTAAGTCGTCAAAAATTTTAATTTTTTTGCCAGTCACTCAGTTTTTGTTCGATCCGTTGGCGATCAAGTTGGTCTGGAGAGCAGTTCGCCAGGGCATATTCCAGATGAGAAATTGCCGCCTGGGTTTCTCCTTCCGCGTGCAAAGTGTTCGCCATTTGAATCTGAACGACCGCCAACTGCGGAACTTGCTCAATAGTATAGGTCCAGAGCGACATTCCGTTTCGCCAGACAGGCATATAAGCCGCCGTCTTGCTGGTATAAGTGACCACGAGCAACAAACCGGTCATCAAAAACGCCCAGCGAACACGGTTGGGGTCGGAAAGTGCCGAATCCAGCAATGCTCGGCGAGACTCTATTGCCTCCCCCAATCGCTGTCCTATCCAGCCTACGCATTGCGACAACGCAGCTGCCAGCAGTGCAAAGAATGGAATCGAAGGCAGATAAAGGTATCGGTCGTTCATTAATGTGGTAATGGGGAACAGATTCAGCACCGGCAATAGACAGAGCAGCATAATCGCCAGGGCCCATCCGAACTGAGGCAGGCGATTTCTCAAACACCAGGCGCCAGAGGCGACCAATCCCCACCCTGCGATCGCCAGCCAGACCATCCCTCCCAGGCCGCTGGTCGCTGGATCATATAAGACAGAGAGATTTTGCGGCCACAGCAGCATTCCCACATAATGCCAAAGGATCACGGCGTCGATCTGCAGGATTTCCAGACGCGATAAATCAAGATGCCCCCGCACGCCTCCCAGTTCACTGTTCTGGGCGGACATATTAATAATCAATAACCAGGCAGCCAATAACCCCGGAATAAACTGTCTAGCGACGGACTCCGACTTCGTCTTTTTCACTATGAAGACGTCGTACAGCAGCACGATAGGTGGAACCATTACGGCAATGATCTTGGTCAGCAACGCCAGAACCAGAAAACTCAGGCCCCAGATTTCCTGTCGGGTGGTGCGTTCGGGTCGTAGCCAGCAGAGCAGAGAAGCCAACATGAAGGTCGCTGAAAGCAGTCCCTTACGAGAGGAAATCCAAACAACGGATTCAACATGAACAGGATGAACGGCAAATAACGCCGCTGCAACGAAGGCAACCGTTCGGTTCGGAACGAAACGAAGCAACAGCACATAGACCAAGGCTGCATTCATTGCATGCAGTAGAATATTGGTCAGGTGATATCCTCCTGGCCATAACCCCCACAAAGTATGGTCAACGAGATAAGAGTATAAATTCAACGGGGCATAGTTCCGGATCGCGATCTCGGTCGCAATCTGGTACAGGTTTCCCGGTGCCCAGGATTTGATCATCTCGTTATCGACGACATACCAGGGATCATCCCAGTTGACGAAATCATAAGTAATCGCCGGACCGAAGCAGGCAATCGTCAACAGAATCAGGCAACAGGCGGGAGAGACAACACGCAGCCCTCCCAGTCTTTCCACCAGCGCCCCCCACAGACGGCCAGGGTTTACGTCAGGTTTTTCAGACTGAGTGGAATCGGTTTCGGGACGTGTGGCGATGCTCATGCGTATGATCTTCTGTTTTCAGCTCGACTCATGCGTTTGGGGCCAGTTTGGAATTACCTCACTGTTACTATCGGTTCCCCAGCTGCGAAATCCGGCATGAGTTCCCAAAACATAGCTCACTCTGCCAGGAGGAATCAGACCGCGGCGAGAATTCATAGAGATGTGAACTGCGTTGGACTCTCTCAATGCTGGCAATTGGGAGCATCGCTATTACATATCAACGTCTCTGGTGGCTGCGTAATCGATATAACCGTTAATCCTTACGTTTCCTGCCCGACATGAACCTCGATTCAGGGATTACCATTAAAGAGAACCGTGTCGGTCGGGGTACTGTGAGCTATCTCTTTATTGTTAAGAAATCCCACGCATCCAAAGCACCTACGCTTTCCGCATACATCTCTGCCCGCCCGGATTCGGGGCCAGCCGTTCTTTTTCGTCGTTCTGGATACTTCGTTTCATGAAACCAATAACCCTGAACAATACCCTGAGTAACCAGACGAAAACGATTACTTCGATCACCTCTGAAGTACTGGACGAGACGCCCGTTGCAGAAGACGAATCCCATCCGTTGATGAAAATTGAACGTATTCTGCAAGAGGCCGCCAGGCCGGATGCGCATGCCAGAAGAACAGTCGTCGTCCTGCCTGCTTTCAACGTCGAAGCAACTCTGGAACGCACAGTCCATCAATTGCCCGGTAGCGTAATTGACGAAATCATTTTGGTTGACGATGGAAGCACAGACCAAACCGTCCGTATCGCCCGGGGGCTCGGTCTGCGCATCTATCGTCAACCGAAAAGTCGCGGGTATGGTGCCAATCTCAAGATGTGTTATATGCATGCTCTTGAACGGGGCGGGGACTTTGTCATCGTGCAGAACCCCAACGCACAATACGACTGCCGCCTCATATCCAGCATGATTGACCTGCTGCAAAACGACATGTGCGACATGGTCATCGGATCCAGATTGCAAAATCGGCGTGGGGCCAAAGAAGTCGGTATTCCGCTGCACAAATATGCCGGCAATCGAATTATGACGACCATGCACAACGCCTTGCTTCGCCAAAATATTTCGGACTGCTTCTCCAGCTTCCGTGGGTATCGCCGCCAGGTTCTGAAGAAGATTCCGTTCATGCGAAACTCCGATGGGATTGTATTTGATAGCCAGGTTCTGGCGCAGACTGCTCACTTCGGATACCGGATCACTGACATTCCGGTCGTAGGTTGTTCTTCCGACCGTAGCTTGAAGGAAGATCTGGACTACGGCATGGGTGCCCTCCGTGTGCTGGCCAGTTACTGTGGCCATAAAACAGGTCTGCGAAAACGTCCCATCTTTAAATCGTAAACAGGCTCTGTTTCCATTGCCGCCCCGAGCGCAGCAACCACCAGGTTTCAGGACTGGTTCTCGTTTACAAACAATCCGCTTCATCGACGAACTTTTCGTGCGTCCACCCGCTTCCGCGCCTGCTTGCGTGAAATCCTCCTGCTTTTTTGATTTCGAGTGGTCAGACCAAATCGACCGTCTTTAATTCATGTATGTATGAAAACGAGATTGGCCAATCGTCGGTTTTCCTGAATATTTTGGATCAAGAAAAATACCCGCTTTCAGGAGTTAAGCAAATGTTTCGCAAGGTAAACAAGATTGCTGCGTTCGCCGTGGCTGGTCTACTCGTCTGTTCTCAAACACTACACGCAGCATCGAAAGATATTGTTACGACGGCAGTGGAAGCCGGCAGCTTTAAAACACTGGCCAAAGCTCTCGATGCCGCCGGGCTCGTCTCGACACTACAGGGCGATGGTCCTTTTACTGTCTTCGCCCCTACCGATGAAGCCTTCGCAAAATTACCCGAGGGAACAATTGAGACTCTGCTCAAACCCGAAAACAAAGAGATGCTCGCTGGCATTCTTACCTACCATGTCGTCTCCGGAAAAGTGAACGCTGCCGCGGTCACCAAAATCTCCGGTGCAACGACTGTTAACGGTCAGCAAGTGGACATTGTCGTTGAAGATGGGTCTGTGATGATCGATGGGGCCAAAGTCATCAAAGCGGATATCGAATGCACCAACGGCATCATTCATGTCATCGATTCAGTCATTCTGCCTGCCGATGCCAATCTGGTAGAAACCGCAATTAACGCGGGAAGTTTTAAAACACTAATTGCCGCTGCTGAAGCTGCTGGACTCGCCGAAACACTGGCGACCGGCGGTCCATTCACAGTCTTCGCCCCCACGGACGAAGCCTTTGACAAACTTCCAGAAGGGACAGTCGAGTCTCTGCTTAAGCCGAAGAATAAGGCGAAGCTCGCCAGCATTCTAAAGTATCACGTTGTTTCGGGCAGAGTCTATTCCGCTCAAGCGGTGAAACTGGGAGAAGCGGAAACACTTCTGGGACCGGCTGTTAACATCAAAGTGAATGCAGACGGAGCGATGGTCAATAACGCTGGACTTGTCGCAACCGACATCGACGCTTCCAACGGAGTCATTCATGTGATTGATACCGTGCTCATGCCACCCGAAGCAAAAACGACGTCGATGAAACCGGCAGACAAAATGCAGGCCGATCAGATGATTGAACAGGCCATCGCAACGGGTTCCGCTCAATATAATCAGGGAGACCATGCGGCCTGTGCTCAGTTGTATGACAATACGGCAGCACAAGTGTTAAAGATGAATCCGCGTGCTCTCTCAGCCCGAACGTATCAGTCGATGCAAACAGCGTTGAATCATTCACGTCAAATGAATTGCAGCACCTCGCAAGCTTGGGCCCTGCGTCGAGCACTTGATCATGCCTATGCTGATTTGACTGAAACTCGCTAGGCAGTAAACCAGATATGTGCTGGCAAAAAGGAAATTTGAAAAAGCTGAGGAACTTTTTGTTCCCAAGGAACCGGCTCTTGTCTTCGGGCAAGAGCCGGTTTTTTAGTTTTGAATCAGTTATCGAGTCAAATTAGAGTGCAAAAAAGAACTCCCGTTGCAATTTGCGGCTAAAACGTTGATATTTGAAGGATTCTATGAGTCGACGTTCCCGAAGTCAGCGCATTACCCCGGTTGCTTGTGACTGAACCCTGACTATAGAGATTTCTTAGAACCGATACTCGCGACACTTTATCTGGACAAGATCTTCTATGTTCCGATCCTCTAGAAAAACCAATAAGTCTTTCCCCGATCGGAATTGTCCCGGCACGCTAAATCGCCGGTCCTTCCTCAAAGCGGGTGCCTCGACTCTGGGTGGATTGACGCTCCCTCAATTGCTACGAATGCAGAGCGCGAATGCAGAGCCGTCAGTTGAATTGCCACAGAACAAGTCGATGATCGTCCTCTGGCTGTGGGGTGGCCCCAGTCATATGGAGACATTCGATCTCAAACCGGAAGCGCCGATTGAATATCGTGGCGAGTTTTATCCAATTGAGACGAACGTTCCCGGGATCCGTATTTCGGAGCATCTTCCCAAACTGGCACAACTGGCTGACAAGTATTCAATCATACGATCCCTCAGTCACGACAGTCCGGGTCACGTCAACAGCACACACACCCTGGTGACCGGTTATCCGGGCAACCTGGTCGAAACGCCCCCTTACCGACCGGACCATCCCGATATGTGGTCGGTCATTTCTCACTTTAAAGGGCCGGTTCATGAAGGCGTCCCCGCCCATGTCAGTCTGCCACGCGTTCGGTACCCCGGTGCCGCATACCTTGGTGGTGGGCTTGATCCGTTTGTCATGAATTCTGATCCCAATGATCAGAACTTCAAAGTCGACAACGTCAAATTCGAAAACATTTCCGTCGGTCGTGCTCAAGACAGGTTGGCATTAAAATCTCAGTTCGATCGACTCCGTCGCGACATTGATACGGGGCAGTCGATGGATACGATGGATCTGTTCGACGAAAAAGCGATGGCGATGCTGACCAGCGGTCGCGCCGAGCAAGCATTCAACATCGAAGCAGAAACGGACGAAATACGTGACTGGTACGGTCGTCATGCTGTTGGTCAGCGATGCCTGCTGGCTCGGCGACTGGTCGAAGCAGGGGTACGGCTGGTCACAATCGACTTCCCCTATGTGCCCGGGCAAAAAGCACGCAGTTGGGACGACCATGCTTCCGTTTGGAATATCTTCACGGAAATGAAACACCGATTACCGGTGCTCGACCAGGTCTGTGCAGCGACCATCAGCGATCTCTATGAACGAGGATTACAGGATGAAGTCATGTTTGTCGTTATGGGCGAGATGTCCCATACACCTCGCCTGAGTAACTTCAACGGACAACCTGGGCGGGAACATTGGGGCAAAACGATGTCGCTGTTGCTCTCTGGAGGTGGTCTGAATATGGGGCAGATCGTCGGCTCGACCAATTCCAAAGGTGACGAGGTGACCTCCAACCCGTTTACTCCCAACGATTTTCTGGCCACGATTTACAAATCGATGGGCGTCCCTTTTGGAACGCATGTGACCGACTTTGGTGGACGTCCCACTCCTCTGGTACCGTCTGGCTCTCCGATTGCCCAGCTATTCTAAGTCGCGTCACAATCGAAATCTTCCGGCTGCTTTGCCCCGTTTCGACCTCGAAAACGAACAGGTGGTTGCCTCCGTGGGTAGCGGAGGGATAAGATAGCTGGAAGAAGAGACCTTCCCACCGGGACCCTCACACCCGATTGCCCACTACTTCTCTCCGGACGACCCTGCACCATGTATTTGCGAATGGCACAGCGATTTCTCACCCGCGTTGATAAACGAGGACTCTGGAAGCTCGGTTACAATATGGGCTGGAAAGGGATGCGTTCTGTTCAGAAGTTCAAAAAACGACTGAAAAAGGGGGATGTCTTTCCTCCCTTCCTCTATATCTCCATCATCAACAGTTGCAACCTGCGCTGTCAGGGATGCTGGGTCGATGTCGCCGCGAAACAGTCCCGCATCGATCTGGAGGCCATGAACAAGCTGATCGGCGAAGCCAAAGAGATGGGAAACTCCTTCTTTGGAATTGTCGGTGGTGAACCGTTCATGCATCCGGAGCTGCTCGATATTATCGCGGCTCATCCCGACTGCTATTTCCAGGTGTTCACCAACGGACAATTCATCACCGATGAAAAAGCGAAACGACTCAAGGAACTCGGAAATGTCACTCCGTTAATCTCGGTGGAAGGTAACGAAACAGTCAGCGATCAACGGCGTGGTCGCGAAGGGGTACTGAACAAGACGATGGAAGGGATTCAGAACTGCCTGAATCATAAAGTCTTCACCGGCGTCTGCACTTCGCTTTGTCAAACAAATTATAAAGACCTGCTTCAGGAAAGCTGGGTTGATCGCCTGATTGAGATGGGTGTGATGTATACCTGGTTCCACGTCTATCGACCTATGGGACCGGAAGGTTGTCCCGAGTTGGCACTGACTGCAGATCAGCAATTTGAAGCACGAAAATTTGTGGTCGAAATGCGTGCCAAGAAGCCGATCATTATTATCGACGCCTACTACGACGGAGAAGGGCGGGCCGTTTGTCCTGCGGCTACTGGCATCTCCCACCATATCAGTCCCTGGGGTGGAATCGAACCTTGTCCCATTGTGCAATTTTCGAAAGAAAATATTCACGACGAGAACACCACGCTCAAAGAAAAGTTCCTCGGCTCCAGCTATCTCAAAGAGTTCCGTCAACTCGCTCGTTCAACGACGCGAGGTTGTATCGTATTGGAACGACCAGACCTGCTCAAGCAGTTAATGGACAAGCAAAACGTCCCTGATGGCACCGCCCGCAAAACGGCACTCGCGGAACTGGAAGCGATGGAAGTTCGCACTTCGCAATACAATCCTGCACATCAGATTCCAGAAAAAAACTGGATCTATCGTATTGCCAAACGGTACTGGTACAACGATTTTGGCGTGTACGATGGCCATGATCACAGCGAGACATCTGCCCCGGCTCTTGTACAACTGGACGTACCTGAATCGGTAACCGCTGAGTAGCTCGCTCCTGCAGCGACTGTCAGTCCAACGAAATGTCGTTACTGCCCGTTGTTCTGTCGCGTCTTGACTGCCTGGTTGTATTGTTCAACCAGCCCACGAACACGGCTGTCATTACCATAAAGTGTATTCATGGAAGAGATCAGTGTTTGGGCTTCAGCCAGTTGGCCTCCGTCGAGATGGGTCTGGGCCTGTTCGACATACTCGCTGATGAACTCTTCTTGAGCCCCATTCAATTCATCCAATCGCTCCTGAACTCGGTCCACCAGTTGCGGATTTTCGCCAGACGATTTCAGCAATGTCAGTAGGGCGGTCATCGTTTCCTGTGCCTGTTTGGTTTGTCCCGATTCAAACTGCTGCACTCCGCGAGCATAAATTCGTTCCGCTTCGGGGCGTTTTAGCGATCGTTTCCAATCAAGATCTACAAATCGAAGACGTTCATTGATCTCGGTGGAATCGACGACTTCCTCTTCCGGCGTTACGGGTGATGGCGGTTTCGTATACCAAAGATAGAATCCAAACAGAACACAGATCAGCAGCACAATGAGGACCCAGGTATTATCAAAAAACTGGGCCACGGGTGTTTTCTTGGATGCCTCTTCAATCTCGGCCCGCATCATCTCGCGCATGAGAGTTCCGCCAGATTCGTGCGGAAAATGAGCTGACGCTCTCGATGCGGAGGAGACCTGAGTCTCCTTCTGTATATTGGCTTGTTGCTCCGGGTTGATCGCGACCGTGGTCGACGCTCCCGCGTCAGAATCAGGATCAATCGACATGGTCATTTCAGATTGAGAGAGTTCAACCTTTTTGACGATCTCCTGTAACCGACGTGAAAGTACATAAGCGTCCGGAACTCGTTTCTCTGGATCTTTTTCTAATAACTGACAAACCAACTCATCAAGCCAATGAGGAATTTCCGGAACGATCGTGCGAGCATGATCGAATTGCCCATATTTGTGTTTTTGAATGACTTCCAGAATCGTTTTCCCGCGAAAGGGAGGCCGACCGGTCAGCATGACATACATGACCGCTCCGAGCGAATAGAGGTCGCTCTTTTTAGTGACTCGCCGCCCTTGGGCCTGTTCGGGAGACATATATTCGGCCGTTCCGATGATGCCCCCGGTGACCGTCAGCTTGGCTGATGCAAAGACCTGCGCCACACCGAAGTCGGTCAGTTTGACTTTGCCGTCCTGAGTCAGCATCAGATTCGAAGGTTTTAAGTCTCGATGAATGACACCGGCGTCATGCGCTGATTTGAGAGCGATGCAAATTTGTGTGGATATCTCGACGACTTCCCGCCAAGGGATTCGTTTCTCCCGTCGAAGTCGCTGCGTCAAAGTTTCTCCATCGACGTACTCCATCGCAAAGTAGTACAAATCTCCATCGACGTCGCTTTCAAAGAATTCGACGACATAAGGATTGGACAGCTTGCGGAGCGATTCGACTTCACGGGAAAAGCGAGCGACGAATCCTTCCTCTCGTGACAGACTTGGGGCGAGAACCTTAACGGCGGCGTGCACGCCCGTTTCTTCGTGCTGCCCTTTATAGACGGTTCCCATACCGCCCGAACCGAGTTTACCTTCAATGAGATAGGGGCCGACTTTTTCCAGTTCCATAATCGCAGCAAATCTTTAGCAGTATGGATGATTTGTGGTCGAGACGAACACCGTTTCCCCTCACGATCCCGGACGCTTTGAACAGTTTTTCGGGCCGAAGGGATTTGCTCTTACCCGGGGTAGCGTCTACAGTTATCGCAGAGGCAATCCTCCCGGACCCGTATCAGTTTACCAGAAGAGTTGACGAAATGCCCGACCCATTCACCAACCCGACCGCAGTTCTGCTGATTGCCCATGGCTCCCGTCGACAGGAGGCGAATGACGATTTAGTAACGCTTGCAGGTCAATTTCGGGATCAGAAGACCTACCCCATTGTAGAACACGCATTTCTGGAGTTGGCGAATCCCTCTATTCCTGAGGGAGCGGCGGCATGTGTGGAACAAGGGGCCGTAAATGTGCTGATGATGCCCTGGTTTCTTTCCGCCGGACGCCATGTGGCGGACGATCTTTCCGACTTCTGTCAGCAATTCAGTCAGAAGTATCCACAGACGTCATTCACAGTCTGTCCGCCGCTTGGATTGCACCCGGCGATGCTGACGATCATCAACGACCGCATTCAGGAAGCCGGAAAATAGGGTTCAGCAGGCCTGATCGTCAGCTTTTCTCGCTTCCAGTAGGGGCGGGGCTCTCTTTTGGTCGAGTCTCTGGTATATAATCACCGACCCGGCGGCGGAGACTGTTTGTGATTCCTGCCGTCACCAATTTTCATTGTCAATTAGCGTACTGAATCGAAACTGATGTTTGTCGACCGAGTTGATATTTATTGTAAGGCCGGAGATGGTGGCAACGGGTGCCTCAGTTTTCGCAAAGAACCCTTCGTACCACGAGGTGGCCCCAACGGTGGGGATGGCGGTAACGGCGGAGACATCATCGTCATGGCAGTTGCGAATGTCGGAAACCTGGCGAATATCGCCGGACACAAACACTGGAATGGAGAAGCGGGCAACCACGGAGAGGGTTCGCTACGTACTGGTAAACGGGGCCAACCTACCAAAATTCTGGTTCCACCAGGTACTCTCGTCCGCGATTTTAAACGAGGGCATGTGCTGAAAGATCTCGCGAGCGATGGCGATTCGATTGTGGTCGCCCGAGGAGGCAAAGGGGGCAAAGGGAATAAACGGTTCGCGACCGCCCAGAACCGGGTACCACGTGAATTCGAACCGGGTGCACCCGGCGAAGAGCGACACATCCTGCTGGAACTCAAACTGATCGCCGACGTAGGTCTGCTGGGTAAACCCAATGCAGGCAAATCGACCTTGCTCAGCCGAATTTCGCAAGCCGAACCAGAAATTGCCGATTACCCTTTCACCACAAAGTTCCCGAACCTCGGGCTTGTCCGCATCGACTATGACCGAGAATTCGTTGTGGCCGACATCCCCGGACTGATTGAGGGAGCCCATGCGGGCGTAGGGTTAGGGCATGAGTTTCTACGCCATGTCGAGCGAACCCGACTTCTTGTCCATCTGGTGGAACCAAGCCCGATGGACGGCACTAATCCGGTGGAGAATTATCACCAGATTCGGAATGAACTCAAACTATACGGCCACGACTTGGAAGATCGACCGGAGATCATTGTGATCACCAAATGCGAACTTCCTGACGCGGAAGCGGCTCGAGAACTATTGCAGGACACTCTACCCGGCAAAGAGATTCTGTTGATCTCCGCCGTGACGGGAAAAGGGCTGCCGCAATTAATCAACCGAATCTTTGACCGACTCGGCTCTGCTGAAGTATAAGACCCTTTCTGTCGGCAAGTCCGGAAAACGAGGGGATCATGAACAGTATCGAACTGTTCCGTCGACTACACCAGCACCGCATGTGGGCCAACAGCAGGCTGCTGGAGACCTCGTCGAAACTCTCTTGGGAACAACTCCAGCGACCCCTGACTATTGGGCAGGGGTCGGTCTGGAAAACTCTGGTTCACCTGCAGGCAGCAGAATATGTCTGGCTGGAAACGCTTCTCGGCGATACCTGCCCGCTGTTCCCCGGCGACGAAGTAGGCAAACTTCCCGGAAATCAATTGAGAGAAGGGGCGGTAGCCGACTTCAATGAGTTGGAGAATCGCTGGCAGGAACTTGACCAGCGGTGGCAGGCGTATCTCGTGGACCTTGCAGAGAATTCGCTGGACGAACAGGTACACAAAGTGAATTCCCGCACCGGGCAGTCGTTCGGCACTTCCCGTGCCGACGTACTGCTCCATGTTTGCACTCATGCACAGTACACGACAGCTCAGTCAATCAACATGCTGAGACAGCTCGGAGTGAAATCGCTTCCCGACGTGATGTTGATCACCCTTGCGCGTAGCGAATCAGATCAGACCTAAACTGCAAACCAAGGGCAAGGTTTCCGATCAGAGGCTTCCAGGCACTCTGTTTAAACGTGCCGGGCCTCTTCAATCCCCCCTTGCCGATAGCGGGCAGATTGAAACAACCAGCGACCGATTGCCAGAATTCCCAGGAAGACGATGGCCAGCCCCATGAACGGTGCCGGGAAAAAGATGTTGGCCCGCCATTCCAATACGGAATAGGCAAACATGGTGTAGAAGAGAACGCCGTCGAGGGTTCCTTCGCGGAACCGCTTCCAGGTCAATGCCCCAATAAAGCCGTACGGAATAAACGGCAACATTCCGAACCAGCCGAAATCGACGTAGGAATTCGCAAAAATGGGTAAGGCGGTAAAGTGCCGCACGAAACCATCATTTTCCAGAGCGTTACAACGATCCTCAACTCCGTAAGGAGGCAATGTTCCGAGGAAATCCTGAGCCACAAAGAAGTTCTTGAGGATAGGAAAGTTCCAGAACCAGGCGTTCCAGTAATATCCTTTTCCGCTACCAGGCCAATCGAGCGCCCCATCCATCATGGCTGCCTGAAGATTGTAGGGGGCAACAAAATAACCGAGTAGTCTGGTAATCATATCATCTAATTGTCCCCCACCCGAAAGAAGCCCTTCGCGCACCAGTTCTACAAAGATGAACAAACTGACTGCCGCCATTGCCATGGTTCCGAGAATGGTCACAAATTTAACCAGACTCGCCTTCCCATACTTGATTTGTCCCATATACCAGACGAGGAACACTCCAAACATCGGGCGCAGAATTACGTTACGACGTCCCAAGACGAAAAGCGGAATGATATAGGTGATGACAATCGCCCAAAACAGCAAGCTGGCGACCAGCCGACCTGTTGAGGAACCTCTCTCAATGGCCTGAACTCGAAGCCAGAAGAACCAGGGAATGATGATTGCAGAAAGCTGCATCAGGCTTCCCAAACCATTGGCGTCGACCGCCTCCAGGAGTTCCTCATAGAAAATGGCCGACTCTTCCGGCGTTTGTCCTACGTTTGGGAACTCATAGATTACCCCTGATTCAAATGTAAACAATAGAAACCGGAGGTTCGCGATCAGCAGTAAGACTCCTACCGCCATATCGATCAATGTCACTGGGGAATCGCTGTTCCATTCTTTCCGAATTTCATGGCGCACTGGGGGAGAGAGCCACTGAAACATGTACCAGCCGACTAATAGCGAGAGCAGACAGGTAACCGTAAAGAACAACGAACTCCAGTTCATAAAACCGAAATAGGGATCGTCGATATACTTTTGATAAGTAAATGGCGGAAAAAAGAAACTGAAGAGAAATATTAATATTGAAAAGCTAGCCCACATGACGGGGCTGATGAACACATAGAGCCAACTATTCTCCGTACGAGTTTGCATGTGAGCTTCGTAAACCTTATCGAATTTGGCAGACGATTCGGACCCTCTCCTGGCGAGTTCAGATTCCGATCGCACCGGCGGAGGAGAGGAGATGGTCCTTCATCTTGGAATACGTAAATAATGCCGCAGATGAACACCTGGGGACATCGGGATTTTGGATCAACACTTGAATTGATCAAGGAACTCTGTGTCGTTGCAGAACAGAAGCGTTCAATAGCAGCGCGGCAATGAATTCTCTGTTTTAAGGTTCTTTTTTGTAGGTCATAACTGTTCCCTGTAAACGACAGGCAGACACGCCCATTAAACTCCCTGTTTCGGAAACAGTCGAAAGCGACATTTCCCCTTTGGCACGAGGCTTTTGATGCGTGTTCTCAAGCACGTTGGGGTAAGAAGCTCATTCGATCATCAGTTTATCAAGTCAATCTGGGTGATACCACAGTTCCGCCATCGAATCGCCTATTTTAGCACATGTGTCCATGCGACCACACATTTTCAGAATATCGCAGGAAACACGCATGGCCGGGAAGTGGGACACAGCAAATGGCATCCGTCGAACTCCTTTCGAGGTGAGTAGCTACCGAGTGTAGGGCTGGTAGAGTAGCTCGTAATGGTAGCGAGACGTATTTAATGACCAGCGACCAATACCGAGAATCGCCAGGAAAACGAGGGCGATCCCCATATAGGGAGCGGGAAACATGATATTGCCCCGCCATTCCAGAACCGAGTAAGCGAACATGGTGTAAAGCAGAATACCGTCGACGGTTCCTTCGCGAAATCTCTTCCAGGTCAGGGCACCGAGAAATCCATACAGCAAAAACGGTAATGTACCCAACCAACCAAAGTCGACGAAAGAATTCGCAAAAATCGGCAGAGACGTGAAATGTCTTTTAAAGCCATTCGCCGCCAATACATCACAGCGGGCCTGCACGCCAAAGGGAGGAATTGCTCCCAGAATGTCTTCTGCGACGAAAACATGTTGCAGCAACGGGAATTTCCAGATCCAGGAAGTCCAATAGTATCCTTTTCCAGCACCGGGGAACTCCAATGCGCCGTCAATCATTGCTCCCTGCAAGTTGTAAGGAGCAACCAGATAGCCGATTATTCTCGTCGCCATTTCGTTCATACCTCTTTCTCCGGAGAGAAACCCAAAACGAATCAGTTCGACGATAAAGAACAGACTGAACGCACTGGCTCCCAGGACGATGAGGGAAAAGGCAAATTTGTAAGGGTTCACTTTTCCGTATTTCACCTGTCCTAGAAACCAAACAAGGAACACTCCAAACAGGGGGAGCAGAATCACGTTACGCCGCCCGAGGATAAGCAGTGGAAACAGATACGAAACAAGGACAGTCCAGAACAAACCACTCGCAATGAGTTTGCCTTTTCCGGATCCGTTTTGAATCGATTGGACTCGTAACCAATAGAACCAGGGAATCACAATTGCCGAGATCTGCATCAGACTCCCCAGACCGTTAGCGTCGAGGGTATTCATGAGCTCTTCGTAAAAGGCGGCTGTCTCCGCCTGACTCTTTCCGATGTTCTGAAGCTGCGAGAGGGCTCCGGAACGGAAAAGCATCGCTAGAAATCCGATGTTGGCAGCGAGGAGAATCAGCCCGACTGCCAAGTCCGCCATCGTAACGGGCGAACGATTGGAAGGTGTCAGGGTTTTTCGATAGTAAACTGGGGACGATATCTTTTGAAAGAACCACCAACCGGCGAGCATCGCCAGCAGACACAACCCAGTGAACTGAGCTGAATTCCAGTTGTAGTAACCGAAACAGGGATCTTCGATGTATTGATTGTACGTAATTGGCGGAAAGAAGAAGCTGACGAGAAATATCACGATCGAGAAGGAGGCCCAGACGAAGGGGCTTACTAACCAGTAAATCCAAGTTTGCTCTGAGCGAGTTTGCATATTGACTTGGGTGTCTTAAGATGAAAACGAATCGAGATGTCTGTCGGAACTAATTACGACTGAACCTAAGACGAGGCTGCGTCTTTAAAGTGGGGAAGGGCTCTCGTGCTTATTCTACGGAGCGACCCTATCAAGAGGGTAGACGATTCCTGCGAGAATACAGCTGGATTCTCGGGACTAGCAGTCCACTCGCATATTGCGACTTTCATGCGCAATATCTCGTTACCGACTATTTAAATTCGGGCTGTTTGAATCCGGAGAAGGGTGGGGACACCGCAGAGAAGTTCAGTCGCCCAGCATGACTATCAACAGAATGATGGTGATCACCACTACTGACAACACGGTAAGCTTCACCCAGGAGATATCTTCTGAAGTGATTTCGTGATTTGTCGATATGAGCAAATTCTTGAGAATGGGTTGGTTCACTTTGGATAATGATTCGGATGCAGCGTGCTGAGTTTCGATTCTCTTCAGTTCATTTTCATCCCATTCGACCAGCGCCTCGGCCAACGCCCCTTGTGCACTTCGAGCGTTGAAAGGACGGTTGTGCGGATCCTTCTCTAACATCTGCAGGACGACGGCTTCCAGCTTTTCCGGACAACTGGGGGAATGCTGCCGTATCGGGAAGGGGGGAACATTCAGATGCTGGTCGAAAATCTGTGCCGAGTTCTCACCGCGGAATGGAGGTTGTCCCGTCAACATTTCATATAAAACACAACCAAGCGAATACAAATCGGTTTGTCCGGAAATGCTCCGTTCGGCCCTGATCTGTTCCGGTGCCATGTAATAATAGGTCCCGACGGTCAGTCCCATTTCGGTGATGCTTACCGAGGCCGTGTCCAACGCCGTTCCGAAGTCTCCCAGTTTAACCCGGCCATCATTAGAGAGAAACAGGTTGGCCGGTTTGAGATCGCGATGGATGATGCCATTGTTATGAGCATGCTGTAAGGCAGAACAGACCTGCCAGCCGACCTCGACTGTCTCCTGCCACCGGACGCGGCCCTTCCTGTTGAGAACTTCCCGCAGTGAAGCGCCTTCCACTAATTCCATCACGTAATAAAGTTGGTCTTCCCATTTTCCACTGCCAAAGTAGCGGACCACGTTGGGGTGATTCAGCTTTTCGAGAATCTCAATTTCCCGCTCAAACCGGCGACAGATCAGTTCATTTTCGGAGACGGCAGGCAGAAGCAGTTTGATCGCAACCGGCTGGGTCTCCCCCTCTTTTACTGCCTTGAAGATCGTCCCTACCGTACCGATGCCGATCGTATCCAGAATTTCGTAATCATCGATCCATTTGAGGCTCATTGCGGGCTCTGATCCTTACCATTACTGCGGATTCATTCGGTACCACATCAATCCTGCAGTCAGGTCAATGCGCTCAAATAAGATTCTGTTCCGAATGACAATTCAAATAGGGGCGGGGGGGAGTAATTATTCTATGTTGAGCGACTTAGAATAAAATGTGGTAAATCAGAGTTGTATGGGGAACTGTCAGTCGTCTTCGCCGAACAGAACTTTCAATAAGTTCACTTCAGTCAGATCGTTTATCAGTACATCCGGTTCGGCCGGAGCCAGTTCTTCCGTTGAGTAAATTCCGGTCGCGACGGCAACTGCCCGTGCCGAAATGGCATGAGCACATTGTACATCGGCAGGCGTGTCGCCAATGATCCAGATATTTTCCGATTGTACGTCTCCACCGAACCGTTGTCGAATATCGACAAGTGCTTCGCGGGCGACGTCATCTCGATTGATATGGTGGTCGCCATAACTACCAAATGTAAAAAAGTGCTGCAAACGATAATGGTTAATTTTCAGCGATGCCCCACGGGCCAGATTTCCTGTCAGCAGACCGAGATGAACATCGGGGTGATCCTGCAGCTCTTCCAACCGGTCGATGACCCCTGGAAGAACTTCACCCGGACAGCGTTCGAGTTCGATCGGAAGTTGTTCGAGATAGAAATTCTGGAACTCTCGAATTCGTTCAACAGTCGGTTCGATTTCATAATACTGCAGCAAGTCGTACAGTATGGCCATGTCGGTGCGTCCAGCGGTGTTGATTCCTTCAACCGGTTTGGTCAAATTGTACCTGTCTCGCAGGACCGTCTCGATGGCCCGTTGACCCGCCCGACCGCTTAACAGTAATGTGCCATCAATATCAAACAGGCAAATCCGCACGAACCTGACCAATCCATTATTAAAATCGGGGGACATCCCGCCCTGGAACAATGAGAGCAAGATGACCTTCAAGGTGAATAATCCAGTGCGAATCGGATTGATTGGTTGTGGGCGGATGGGGTTTCATCACGCGGAGCAACTTCTCAAGAGCCAGAAAGCACAGATCACTCTATTACATGACGTCCAACGGGACAATGCCGAGCGACTACGCGATCAGTTCAACTTGTCGGCACACATTTTGACCGATCTGGACCCGATTTCAAACAACAGCATTGTTGATGCCTGCATCATCAGTTCACCGACAGGGCTACATTACGAGCAAACTCGATTATGTCTGGAGGCGAGAATTGCCGTACTTTGTGAAAAGCCGCTGGCACACAATCCTCAACAGATTGAAGAGCTGAACACCATCTCCGCACAAACAGGAATTCCGGTCTCCATCGCCTATCAACGCCGGTCGAGCAGCGAATACAGAACGCTGAGGAGAGAAGTCCTCTCTGGGAAATGGGGACCCGTTCGTTCGATTTCCGGGCACATTATTGAGGACTGGCAGTCCACAATTACAGGTACATGGCGTGATGATGTCCAATCGAACTGGGGAGGATTTGTGGGTGACGCAGGAAGCCATAAAATTGATTGTTTGTTTTATGCGACGGAACTGCAGCCGCAAGAGGTGTTGGCCTGGACCGACTGCTGTGGAAGTCAAGTCGAAATCACGGCTCAGGTTCTGGCACGCTTTTCCGGCGATGTCCGTGTCGCGATTGACTTCGTTGGGAATGGTCACTATCTCGGAGAAATCATTGCCATCCACTGCGAGCATGCTGATGTGATCGTGCAGGATGGTCATGTTTATCTGGCGAAGAATGATGAGAAACAAAAAATAATTAACTTAGAGCCCGAGTCGACGCCGGTGGACGAATTCCTAGCCATGTTGCTGGAAGGTCAGGAGAACATCGCTCCGTTGAATTGTGCGATGCCTGTTTATCAAATGACGAATGCGATCCTCGAATCGGCTCGTCAAAGCCGTTCTATCATTCTTGATTGCCAGAACACTTGATTGAAAGAGGGAAATTGGCCGCATGTCGTCCCGATTTTATACAACGTCGATTGACACTGAAAACGGAACCGCCCGCTTGGAAGAAAGCGAGGCCCACCACCTGTTGCACGTCATGCGTTTGAAGACCGGCAGTGAAGTCCACCTGTTTGATGGAAATGGGAACGCCTGGCGTGCGTTTCTCACTGGCACGAGTCGGCGCAGTGCCGAACTTCGACTCGAAGAACAAATCGCGAAAGCCTCCCTGCCGACGCGGGAAATCGTTCTGGCGGTCGCTCCCCCCAAAGGAGATCGTTTCCGCTGGCTAGTGGAAAAAGCGACCGAGTTGGGGGTGAGTGCGATTCAGCCTCTTAAAACAGAACGATCGGTCGTCGACCCTGGTGCGGGGAAAATCGACAAGCTCCGTCAGACGATGATCGCCGCTTGTAAACAATGCGGCCGAAATCAATTGATGACCTTCGCTCAACAGCAAACCTGGGAAGAGTGCATCCAGGAATATACAGCCTCTCATCACCTGCTAATTGCGCATCCCCATGGGCACAATTTACGAGAAGCATTTATCGGGGTTGAACCGACCCGTTCTCTGTTAATCGCAATTGGTCCTGAGGGCGGGTTCACGGAAGAAGAGGTCTCTCTGGCATTGAACGCCGGAGCCGCGCCGATTTCATTGGGACAGAATATTCTCAGAACGGAAACGGCTGCCATCACTTGCGCAGCAATGGCTACTCTGGCGTAGTAGTTACGCCATTTCGCAAGTCGCTTTGTGAAGTTACTGACCTACTACTTGGGAGCTTCAGATTCCTTGGGAGGTTCTGTTTCCGCCGGCATGGCTTTGCCGTTTGGGACAGGCTCCAGCTGCTGCGTCCCAAATTGTTCTGCGGAGAGAGACTGGAGTTCGACGTTGAAGATTTTCACCAAGGCATACAGACAGGAGGCCACAGTGGGTCCAATAAAGACACCCCACAACCCCATCACCTGTAGCCCACCCAGCACGCTGACAAACGCGAGTAGGGGGTGAAGTTTGGCACCATCTTTCAGGATCAAGGTGCGAATGACGTTGTCCATCATCCCGATGACAACTGCCCCGAAAAGAGTCAGCACGATTGCTGAGAAGTAGTGCCCCTGCACGAACAGGTAAATTGCAAACGGTCCCCAGACTAACCACGTTCCCAGCAAGGGAATCATGGCGAACATGGTGGCGACTCCGAAGAGTAAAAAGAAATGTCCGGAACCGAACAAATACATAATGCCCGCCGTTGCCAATCCTTGAGAAATGGCTGCCACCAAAGTTGCCAGAATGATGGCTCGTACGACTGATTCAAATTGTCCCAGTAGTTCATTCTGATAGTAGACGTGAACGGGGATTAAATTCTGTGTCGATGAAATCAACGAAGGCCCATCGGCGAAGAAATAGTACAGGGCAAGTATGTAAATCAACAAGGCGATCAACATCGAACCCACGGCCGATCCGATGCCGGTGAACATGCCCAGCGCATTGCCCAATCCCAGCGCGCTGCCCAACGACTTCTCGCCGACGTTGCGAAGGATCGTAACGAGATCAAATTTCAAATTATCCCGAACCTGATCGACTTCTTCTTTGACGGCCTTTATTTTCTCCGGATCGGGAGGCGGATCCTCTTCCAAATCTTCCTCGTCGAGATCGACTGCCGGATCTAACAATACAAATTCACTTTCGTCCGAACCTGCTTCCGGCCCAAGCTGATCTTCTACGGCGATGTCGACCGTCACATCAGTATTGTTGTCTAATAACGGGGGCTGATCTTCTGGTTCGCCTGTCGAGTCGTCGGAAGGAAGCATTTCAAAACTGTCAAAGTTTTCTTCCGGTTGACCTGCTTTCTGCGGATCGAGTGGGACTTCAGGCTGATTTTCATCAATGAGAAACTTGTCGAATCCGAGCTTAACGATCCAACTGTCGAGATTCATTCTTACGCGAGTGTCATCGATTTTCTGCGTAATCACCTCAACATCTAACCCGGCCATCTGGTAGGCGGCTGCCGAAATTCCAATCACCAGCGGGAGCATCACTCCACTGATAACAATGGCGGTGGCAAGACGCGATGCAGAAGCGGAATTTCCCTTCGACCATTTCAGGCAACGCTTGTAGAGGGGCTGACAAAGAATCGCCGTGATTGCCGCAAGAAAAAGGGGCATGAGAAACGGGGTGATCACCTTGTAGAAGGTAATCCCCAGAAAGATGATTAATGTCAGGATGACCCCGAGTGAAACGAGGCGGGGAATCAGAGGCATGGTGATTACTTTTTTGCGAAGAGATTTTTGCTTCTGCGTGTTTGTAACATGTTATCAGTCATCGACATAACAATGATATACCAGTGACAAAAACGAACCGATAATCCAAACCGGCAATCTAAAAAAGATTTTCAGAAATGTTCGGGATCGAAGTTCTGTACTGAGTGATGTGGAAATCGTATTCCCGGGTAGTGTACAATCTTTATTGCGACAATTCTTCCGTGCAGGGTACACTTTCATCACCTCACCTTATCCTCTGCAGTCGTATTCCTATTCACTGTATTCTGTTTGTCAGTATTTATATTCGCGGCAATTTGCTTATCAGAGGAAATCTTGACCAGAATTCACGATACGGTTTCGTGGGTCTCAGTTTTCGTGAATATGCCCTTCTGCTTTCCATGTGAATTCTTATTGAGCTTCGGTCGCCTTCATTTTAAGCCGCTGTTCATGTCCACGCCGACGTTGGTGGACCTTTCTCACAAGATCGCAGACAAAATACGAGTCTACCTGAGTCATCTCTGACAATGGCCTCGTATCGATCAGTCAGTACAGAGGAAACCGAGCGTTTCACTTCGAAGGCTTTTCGGGGGAAGCCCCACCGGATATAAAGCAAGTCTCATCACACGCGACCGCATCTGCATCGTCCTCGTTGACTAAATTAACGGGGGATTTAACCTCGGGGCGGTTACCTGACAGGGAATGAATCATGACCAAACGCTACATTATCACGCTGATGGCGGCCAACCGAGTCGGAATTCTTTCGGCGGTAACCACGGGCCTGGCGGAACTGGGCGCAAATCTGATGGAAGTGAGCCAGACTGTCCTCAATGGGTTCTTCACCATCATTCTGGATGCCGAATTCCCAGGACATCGTTCGCCGGACGTAATCGTAGCGCACTTGAAAGACTTTTGCCGACCTTACGGTGTGGAAATCGATCTGAAAGATCCGGAAGAAGAAGAATTACAGAATATGACCGAAGGAGACTTCGAACGATTTTTCCTGACCGTCACTGGCAATGATGAACCAGGAATGATTCGACAGATTTCGGCCCGTATTTCTCAGGAAGGAATTGATATTTCCGACCTGTATGCCAAACGGCAACCGGACACTTCCTTTGTGATGGTGATGGAACTGAGCGTCCCACTGGGGATTGATGTACTGGTGCTCAAAAACGATTTGGAAGCGGTCTGCATCAAAGAAGGTTTGACCGTGACCTTACAGCATGAAAACATCTTCGCTGCGACGAACGACCCGCGACCGATTCGCCTGCTTCCAGTGAAAGCGGTCCACGACTTGTATGCCGAATAGCTTAATGGCTCGACACTCGACTTTTGGCGACATTGCTCAGAGACTCCATCTAGTGATTTCACTCTGACGGTTTCGGTTCCCAACTTCCTCCAATGAACGACTTCTTTCGAAAGTGATTTTTAGATGCCCCGTACCGACGACATCCTGTCTACATTACGGATGGTGAAACAGGAAAACCTAGACGTCCGCACGGTGACGATGGGGATCAATCTGTTTCACTGTATCGATCGTAATCTCGAAACTCTCTGCAATAACATTTACGAAAGAATTACAACTTCCGCCAAGGACTTACACAGTACCTGTGAAACCGTATCTACCCGGTACGGGATTCCAATCGTCAATAAACGATTGGCGGTGACACCTATCCAACGGATCGGCGATGGTTTTCGTCCGGAAGAACTGGTCCAGATCGCCCACACACTCGACCGCGCTGCTGCTGCTGTTGGTGTGGATCTCATTGGAGGTTTCTCGGCTCTCGTCCATTCAGGACATACGCAAGGCGCGCTCAACTTGATTGAGTCGCTCCCCGAAGTCCTTTCTCAGACGGAACGAGTCTGTGCCTCGGTGAATGTCGGCACTACCAAATCGGGCATCAATATGAACATACTCAGCCTGCTGGGTAAAAAAATCATTGAGATCGCCAACGCCACCAGCGACCGTCAGGGGTTTGGTGCCGCCAAACTCGTCGTCTTTGCTAATGCTCCGGAAGACAATCCATTTATGGCGGGGGCATTTCATGGCGATGCGGGAGCGGATACGGTCATTCATATCGGTGTCAGCGGACCAGGAGTGGTCAAACGAGGTCTCGAACGTTTCCTCGAAGCGGTCCCCGGCTGTACTCTTGACGAGATCGCCTCTGAAATTAAATGCACCTCTTTTCGCGTGACTCGTGTGGGTGAGCTGATTGGGCGCGAAGTCGCGGCACGCTTGGGAGTGAAATTCGGAATCGTCGATCTTTCTCTCGCCCCTACCCCGAAAGTGGGAGACTCGATTGGAGAGATTCTGGAACTCGTCGGCTTAAAACATGTCGGTGTCCCTGGCTCCACTGCAGTCCTGGCCATGCTGAACGATGCGGTCAAAAAAGGAGGAGTTTTCGCCTCTTCTTCCGTAGGCGGTTTATCCGGTGCGTTTGTACCCGTGATGGAAGATGCCTCGCTTGCCGATGCGGCGAAAAAAGGTTTCTTGACCATCGAAAAACTAGAGGCGATGACCTCCGTCTGCTCTGTTGGCCTCGATATGGTTCCAGTTCCAGGAGATATCGATCCCGATACTCTGGCCGCGCTGATGGCGGATGAAATTGCGATCGGTGTGTTTAACAATAAAACAACAGCAACGCGGATCGTTCCCATCCCAGGCAAGAGGGCGGGCGAACACGTCTCCTTTGGTGGTTTGTTTGGTGAATCAGTCATCATGAATGTTCCGGGTAACGGTTGCAGTGCCAGTTTCGTGGGTCGTGGCGGACATATCCCGGCACCGATTCAGAGTTTGCGGAATTAAAATCAGTCGCTGCGTAACACACGCGATACATTGATTTCCTTACAAACAAAAACAGCCGCGAATAAATTTCGCGGCTGTTTTATTATATATCCAGTTCGAATTAAACCGTTACTTCGTCAAGAAGACGGAAGGAACAGGAGACAGTGTAGAGGGAACAGGTACTGGAACCGTCGTTGCCGGGAGTGGAACCTGATCCACACCAACGTCGTTCATCAAGTGATGTAACGTCGACTCGATCTGCTGCATTTTGGAACCGATTCCCCTGTTGCCCACCTGAAAGTGCTGGTGGCGAGACCAGCCGCGAACATCTTCTTCAATGTGATGGAAGAGGGCATCCATTCCGTTCAGTTGTTGCTTAATCGCGTTGTGGTTGTGTTGATGCTCTTGAGCATGGACGTATTGAGCGACTTGATACAACTGATACGCTTCGGCGTAAGTCTCACGAAAACCATGATTGTGAGAGTAGTTGTAGTGCATATCCAACAGGAAGTATTTCATCTGGGTTTCCAGTTGGCTGGCCAGATCATCAACGTGTGAAAAACTACCGAACCCAACTACCTCCGGTTGAGGTACAACGCCATTACCAAGTAAGACGGTCTTCGGACTGAAGTAGTACTTGCCATTGCGGATGAAGTAGGTTTCTCGATTATGGAAATGCCGGGTGGAAGGGAAAAACCGGTCCGAATCTTCGCGGACGACATCATGGTGATACCGGCCCACGACATGTCCGTGAGAATCGCGAATAACGTGATCGTGGTGATCGACTTGGTAACGTCGAGGAAAGAAATCCCGATACTGGGCCGAAGCGGACTGAACAGCGACGAAGAAAGTACAAACTGCGAGTCCCAGGGCGAGGCGTAATGGAGTCATGTCAACTATCCTTCATATAATAGGTTCGACAATTCAAATCACCTGATTTCGACATTCCTTTGTCCGGGCCACCTTCCTGAAGTCCCTGTGACCAATACCAGAAAGTGCAAACAGCGATCCAATACAGCCTGAACAAAACAGGATTATTAAATCCAATTTTACTTTAAGGCTACAATAATAGCGTTCGAGGTGATTTCGTTTTTCTCAAAATCGAAACGTGGGCAATTCAGAAATAATAAAACGAATATCATTCCGATGACACTCTGTCGCGAATTTGTCACTCATTCAAACCACACCGGTAGGCCGAAAACCTATTCTGGCATTGACAGAACACCTCAACCGGCAAGTTGTTCGGCAGCCAGATAGAGAAAAAACAGCAATGTCAGCACCAGGGCCACGTTGGTAGCGCGACGGTTACGTCCTTGCCCCGGCAGGTATCGCCCCGATCCCAGCAGAAGAAGCAGAATCACAGCCAGCATGGGAACAAAAAATGCGCCCAGCACCGCATAGAGTTTCTGGGCATGCTCAAATTTCGTGAAGAGTCCCAGAATTGGGAGCGTCGCCAGGGCGTACAGATAGAACTTATAAGTCGGAAGCTCCTGGGTAATTTTCGTAACTTTGTCTCTGGCAAAGGACTGATTCCAGAAATCGGCGAAGAGATAAGGAACTGACTGCCAGACTCCGAGCAAACTACTGAAAACAGCCCCCCACGTCCCAATCAGGAACAGCCATTTGATGACGAGGGACCAACTTCCCAGACTCGGATTGCCAGCGAGTTGATCACTCAGTCCGAGTAGAAGACTTGTCCCCGTCGCCGAGCTTTCCACATGGCTCCCAATAATGACCATCGCCATTCCAAAGAGAGCGGTCATCACATAACCCACGCCGAGGTCGAGCCGCATTGATTTCAAATCGTCGAGCGATTGCTCGCCCGATTCACGAATCCAGTAACCGTAACAGAGCACGGTGACCGTTCCACCAACGCCGCCTATCAACGCGACTGTCCAACTCAGCCCTTCAGGATGATCAGTCGGAATGACGGGAATGACCATACCCTGCAACGTGGCGAACCAATCGTCGTGTATCAACACCGTGATCACCATGACGACGAAAAACATGAGACCGATGCAGACCGCCATCAACTTTTCGAAGAGTTGAAAACCTCCTCTCCTTACCAGCAGGAGAGCAACCACCGAATGAACGATGCCATAGACGATCTTGCTTTCGGTCGTTTCCAACCCTGTAATCGGCGCAATAGTGGCGGAGATAACCCCAATCGCGTTGAGCAAGGCACTGCCGACAAAGAAGCTCCAGACGAGCAGGTAGACAAGAAATATCGGTTTGGTAAATCTACCGAATCGCTTGATCGCCCCTTCCAGTAACGTCTCACCACTGGCTAATTGCCAGCGGGCCAGCCCTTCGGTGAGCATGAATTTGAGAGTCGCTCCCACGAGCACTGCCCAGAGGACGGACGTGCCCAGTTTGTTTCCCGCAATTGCTCCCCCCGCCAGATCACCCGCACCGACCCCGGTGGCGGCAACCAGAATACCGGGACCGAATCTGGCCAGCAGTTTTTTTTTCGGAGACGGTTCACTCACAGAAATATCGCTTTCGACTCATTTTAAAGGGTTCAATTGAGACCACTCGATCTCGGATTTTCCAATCCAGAACCATGTTGCCAGAAAACATCGTGTATACAGGAGCGTAGGAATTCAATGTTAAGAGATGTGAATGCGGAAGTTACGGCCACTTGAGGTTAAAACAGGTAAGCCACGTGATGTATTTCTGCAACGTCGGTCATTTCCATCGAAACGACTGCCAAAAGAATTTCCATTTCACGGATCGCTCTGTATTGTAGGGAAACAGGCGATTAACACAGTCAATCCAGTCGGTGAGACGAACCCGAATCCCCGGATTGGCACACGAGTCGCAATAAAAACAATTATCAAACAATCGAAGACAACACTCTCTTCTTCGGAAGAGTTGTTTATAAATCAGTTTCTCTCTGAAAAACCTCGCCACTGCACCCGGCGGGGTTTTTCTGTGCGCGGTGGGGTACAGCACCTTTTTCCGGCCAACAACCCTCAGAACTCTTTCTATATCTAGTTAGAGTGGAGCATTTGTTCGTTTAAATGTAAGCTGCCTTACAGAAGAGAACGGCTTCAATGCCGATAATGAGAAGAGTGGAACAGGTAGCTTCACGCACGAAGTGAACAAAGGGTTAGTTCAAGGCTGGGTTATGAACGAGCAAGAAAAGATCAATTTTGAAAAACCGGCTCTCGACTGGCAAAATTGTCAGCAGGGTGAGATCGGTAAAGTTTCCTCATTTTTGAAGCGTCGGCGTCGTCGGCATACCGTCAGCAGAGCAGTAACGGTGGGGGCCATTCTTCTGGCCGTCGGCGGGTTGGGCTGGTTTGCCTTGATTGGAAATGAGCCGGGTGGACGGCAAATCGCGGGTCTGCACTGCAACGAAGTTTTTGAGCATACGGATGAGCTTTTTCAGGGTGAATTGAACCCGGGTGCTGTTGATCAAATTACAGCGCACCTGGAAGCATGCCCTGGATGCGTGCTCCATATGGAAGAAGTTCGGGTCGAATTTGAAAATCGGACCGGTCAAAAGGCAAAATATCGATTTAACCCCGAACCCGAAGTCGCCGCCGAGGCTCATTTCGAGGGAGTGAGCCAACTGGTCAGCCTACGCTGAACATGGCCCTTGCTGAGACTATCGACTTGACCGTATTCTGGATCAGTTGTATAGTTGGACCCGTACAGGGTGGTTTTAGCCATTCTGTCAAAATCAGAACGCTAGCCAAAATCTTTTCATCAGATTGAACTGAAATCGAAATGACAGGCATCTTCCTACTGAACCTGCTACTATTAGCCCCTTCCGGAGACGGACGGTCTTAGGTTCAATGGATACTGCCTTTCCAGTATAAACTAAAGCCCTGAGGTCCCCGTTGATCTCAGGGCTTTTTTTGTTTTGCGGGCGTGAGACACCCGAAGCCGATGAAGCTAGAGCCAATCGAGAACAGGTTGAACCGAATCTCGCGACTTTTCATTCTTTGAAATCGACACTTTTACAACACTCTTCTATTTAACACTCTTCAAAGGGAGTCCCAGCTATGTCGGGTGATATTGTCACCATCTTCGACACCACTTTGCGTGACGGCGAACAATCTCCGGGTTGCAGTATGAATACTGCCGAAAAACTGGAAATCGCCAAAGCGCTGGTTGAGCTGGGGGTCGACGTAATGGAAGCCGGATTCCCGATTGCCTCTCCCGGCGACTTTGAGGCGGTCAGTCAAATCGCCCAGCAATATGGCGACCGAACCACCATCTGTGCGTTAGCCCGTTGCCGTAAGGAAGACATCGACCGAGCGTGGGAAGCGATTAAACATGCCGAGAAAAAACGGATCCATGTTTTCCTCGCCACGAGCGCTATCCATCGCGAGCATAAACTCAAGATGACCAAAGAAGACATCATCCAACGTGCTGTCGAGATGGTGAAACGGGCCGCCGGGTATTGTCAGGATGTGGAGTTCTCTCCAGAAGATGCTGTCCGCACGGAACTCGACTTTCTCACCGAAGTTGTCGAACGCGCTATCGAAGCGGGGGCGACGACAGTCAACATTCCGGACACAGTCGGTTACGCTGTTCCCAGCCAATATTACAACTGCATTCGACACCTCAAAGAGAACGTCCGGAATATCGAGAAGGCCGTCATCAGCACACACTGTCACGATGACCTGGGCATGGCCGTTTCCAATAGCCTTGCTGCCGTCGAAGCGGGTGCACGGCAGATTGAATGTACGATCAACGGTATCGGTGAACGAGCGGGGAACGCCGCGCTCGAAGAAGTCGTTATGGCACTTCGCACCCGTAGCGAGTTCTATAAATGTTCCACGAACATCGACACCAAACGCCTCTATCCAACATCGCATCTCTTAACGACGATCACCGGTATGAAAGTGCAGCGGAACAAAGCGATCGTCGGTCGCAATGCGTTCGCTCACGAGTCGGGCATTCATCAACACGGAATGTTGCAGCACAGTGAGACGTACGAGATCATGAAACCGGAGGACGTCGGTTACCGGGGAACGAGTCTTGTTCTCGGGAAACATAGTGGCCGACATGCCTTTCGCAACCGGCTGCAGGAACTTGGCTATGAGCTCGACGACAGCGCCTTCCAGCGAGTCTTCCAGGACTTCATAAACCTGGCCGACAAAAAGAAAGAAGTCTACGATGCTGACATCGTCGCATTAATTGAAAACCAGTTGGGCGACACGGTCGACCCCTGGAAGATGGTCAGCTTCCACACTTCGGCTGGTTCAGGAAATATTCCTACAGCCACGATCCAACTCGAAGATGCTGAAGGCAAAGTTCACTGCGACGCCGCAACAGGCGACGGTCCGGTGGACGCGGTCTTCTGGGCACTCGAGCGCATCACGGGGATTGCAGCCAGCCTGCAGGATTACCAGGTTCGCTCGGTCTCTCACGGTAAAGACGCCCTCGGGGAAGTCGATGTTGAAATCATCGTCGGTGACCGCTCCTACCATGGTAAAGGCGTCAGCACCGACATCATCGAAGCGAGTGCCCGTGCTTACCTGAAAGCCCTGTGCCGCTTCGAACAACAACGGTTGAACGACAAACCGGCAGTGATTGAGGCCCCGTAACTTCAATGTAGGGTAGCCCGGACAATCTCGACAGAGTTGTCCGGGTCTCACTTCTTGCTTTTGATTATCAGTGCGAACACATTACGGCTTCACAATGGTTTCCCCCAATCCACAACGCCGTGATTGCTCAGCAAAGATTGATCGCTTCATTTAAAGCAATCGTGGAGTTATGCGGCTGGGAGCTAATAATACTGGCCATGCCATCACATTGCTGGACAAGCCAGACAGTGGCACCCCGCGTTGATTGTTAACGAAACTATTGATGTGACGTTTCGACGCGAATTAGTGCCGTGCCTCGCGCTGTCCCAACAGCTCTTTGATCTCCCGAACATCGTTCCGGAGATCGCGGATTTGTTCGTGCAGTTCCTTCATTTCGTCGAGGAGATGTTTCATCGCATTAGAATCGGGGCGTGGCGGATGCATTTCACGCTCCAATTCTTGTACCATCCGTTCGGTCCGTTCCCATAGTTCACGAGATTGTTCGACTTCTCCTGCGCTAGAGAGAAGCACTGCGGCTTCGCGTAACTGTTTGATGCGAGCTAACTGCTTGTCTCGTTCTCGCGTCACGACTGGACCGAAAATAGGGCTTTCACTATTTATGCCAAAACCTGCTTCGGGTGAGGAGCTCGACTGGGCCCCAGAAAACTCTTGAGTGCCGAGAGCCGGTTTTTGCTTCAAACCTGCCACATTTCCGATACCTTTATCAGAGTGAAAGTATTCCTCTGCTTCCCGGTTGTTTCCCTCCTTGAATTCAAAAGCTGTTTCTTTCACATTTTGAATGACGGATTGAGTGGTTGGTTCCGCGTTATCTTGAGACTCAGAAATCCTTTTTATCTCAATCAACTTTTGTTCAACATCATCCAATTCTGATTGTAGATTTTTTATGAATTTGTTGCGGTCTTTTTCATAAGATTGACCACCAGATTCCCCTCGGAGTTCATTGATGCGGGTGAGGATATTAGCTTTTCTGAATTGAAGGACGTCCTGCTGGGTCTCAAAGAGCCGCAGATTCGCATCAATTTCACTCAGCTTGAGATCTGATTTTCCACCAATATTACTCGAAACCGCATTTAACAGGTTCTGAACTGGGAGAGGAATGTCTCCCAGTTCAAGCTTGAGTTCATCGCCTGCTTTCTGAAGGTCTTGCGTTCTAATCTGTCCATACAGATACTCTCGCATCAATTTCAGCGCCTCATCACCAATCGCAAGGATTTCTTTATCTCCGTGTCGCAACTTACTGAGCATCGAGTATTTACTTTGAATTCGTTCCTGCAATGAAGCCCAGGTGAACCGGTCGTCGTTGAACAAGATTACCATATCAGGATGAATCTCCTTTGCCATCCCACCAAAAGGCAAAGGGATCATCACAGCCGGTGGCTGTTCGTCGAGCGGAAGTTTCTGTTCTTCCTCTTCGACATTCCCAAATACGATTTCTCCGTAAACACCACTTTCGCTGTTTACACCGACACCACATAAGACCTGGGAACCGCTACTGTCAATCACGTTAGACATCTTCAAGTTTCGAACTGGATTTGCATCGTCGTCGAGTAGGAGCTCTTCCGTTGTTTTCACAAAACTGTCAGAGGACTTCGACTTATTCGGTTTTGTATGCACGGCTTCTCCAGAACCGTCAATCATTTCGACCTCGGGAACCTCGACTGCGACCATTGTTTCCACATCCACGTGTCTAATAATGAGTGCAGATAGCGAATCCTGGATGAGCTCATCTAAGCTTTTTATTAAACTTTGTCGACGATCTTCCAGCGTCCCAACTGAATCAGAATCATCTTCTGCCATTTGGTTTGAAAGTCCATCGATCAACGAATGTAAACGCTGAATCATTTCTCCGTTTTCAGTGTTGTAGTGCGACTGGTTGTTCTCACGGTTCCTATCAACATCTGCGATAACTTTTTTCATAGATTCCGTTAGATCAGTTTGATCCAACTTGAGTAGCTGGTTTACCTTTACTACGCCCTGAGATTTAATGTGAAATAAAACTAGATTTTCGACACCGACACGATCTACAAGGGTAGCCTTTAATTTTTTAACGTTAGATCGCGTAGGGTAATCCTTTATTGGCCCCGACTCCAGTCGTGCCGATATCTCTGATATCGAGCCCCGAAGGGAACTTGCTAACTCCTCCCAGAGATAAATTTCTCCGCCGATCTTGATAGCGAGATGATCGTTGATTCTAACCTGAGTAACGCGTTCAACTACAGGCTTATAGATGGCAGCAATACTCGACTCTTTAACGCGGTGAAGATTGACTTCGGACTGCAGGTCCTCGCTCTCTTCATCCAATAAGCTTTCGGCTTTGACTATTTCCTGTCGAGATTCAATACCGATTATTGGGTCCTCCTCAACAACCGCATCAAAGTCCTGTCCCGGAGCAATTTGAGGTTGGAAAGTGATCCTTGTACCCTGAAGGACGCTTAGAGAGATTACGATCAACAATAAAAACAGGTAAAACCGTTTCATAATGTTTCCTTTCGTGGATCGGTAAATTCGATTCCTATCGACTATCAGTTCGAAAGATTACTCAATACATCCCATCGACGCTGCAACTCTTCCAAGCGTTGGTTGAGTTCTTCCGTTTGTTGATGAACTTTTTCTGTGTGCTCCCGTACGGCAGGCGGTTGTGTTTGTGATAAGTTATTGATCTCTGCCGCCTCAGCATGAAGCAAGTTTGCTTCAGTACGGATTTGCTGAAGGTATTCGCTGACCGCGGTATTGAGCACAGTCTCGTCCTGCTGAACATCGTCGGACTGAGTCTGGGTTTGGGTCACCTTCAGACTGGATGTTTCCGCTGAAAGTTCGATCGTAGGCATGACAAACAGAAGTATTGCCAGCGTTCCCAGACAGGCAATACAAGCGAGACGGTGCTGCCAGCGAGAAGGCGGAACGAGGCCGTCGTCTTCGAGAAGCTGTTCTACGCGTCTGGTGAGTTGACTGCCTCCCGATCCAGTGACTGTTAACACCAACGGAACAGGCCGAGTGCGGGTGCGACTGGCGATAGAAGTCAGCGAACGGGCGAGAGCAAATCGGTCGATCCCGTGAGACAGAGCCCAGGCATCGCACATCGATTCGGCCGCGCGTTGCCATTCGCGATGCGCAACGAAGTTCAATGGCTGGAATGGGCAGAGCCAGCAGAGGATGCGGCCCAACCAGAGCCAACTGATGTCATGCCGAACGAGATGAGCCAGTTCATGTGCAAGTACGGCTTCAAGTTCGTCGTGCGACAACTCGTCTTCGATCCCGAGAGGCAAGAGAATCTGACCACGCCGAAAACCAGTCGCAGCCGGTTCCGTAATTTCTTCAAGCTGATACAAATGAACCAATCTGCGAACGTGACTCCGCTTCAGTAAGTCGTGGAGCAATTCGAAAAGGGGGCCTTCGGTAAGCGGTTGCGACTTTCTCAATGCTCTGTTGAGGTACGAATAACTGGCGAGTAGATGGACGATTCCCCAAAGTCCAAGTCCACCGATCAACAGGCAAACAGCCCAGAGAAGGTTCATCCCCGTGGAGAACCATGCCGAGTAGCCAAGGGGCAACACCGGCAGCGACGCACCTTCATCGGAGTCATTGTCATTGTCATTGATCAAGTCCAGTTCGACTGGCAATTTCGTGAGATTGCCTGAGGCGATTTCAGGACCGTCATCGTTGATAAGGGTTTCCCCCTGTTCACGTACTCTCTCTCCATCGAAATGGTTGGAAAGAGAGGTCAACTCTTGATCCGGCAGAGGATACGAAGGTTTCCGCTCCTCGACTGTTTCCAGGACGAAGGCGCTAAGCAACCGCTCAGGTTCAATTTCCCAGCGTTGGGTCGTTATGGCTGTCTGGAGACAAACCGTGATTAGCGGTGCGATCGCGGCGATCTTCCAAACCGTTTCTCTAATAGCAGGATTTCTTGCCATACTCAGTCGTAAAATGAGCCATGCCAGCCCGAGCGTAAACGTCGAATGCAGTAGATAGGTCAGGAGCAGTGAACCGGCGAAGTAGAATTCAGTCGTCACCTTTCACCTCCCGTTCCTTCTGACGGATCAGCTTTTTAAGACGGGTGAGTTCAGCCTGATCGACTTCGCAGCCTTCCAGGAGATGGCTGACCATCGTCTCCAGATCACCTCTGAATAACTTTTGAGCGAGGTCGGTGACCATCGATCGCGAGACTTGATCGCGGCGAAGTTGCGGGCGATAGCTGAGTACACGCCCTTTGCTTTCGCGGGTGACGTGGCCGCTTTTTTCCAGTTTGGTCAGCATGGTCGCGACGGTGGTATAAGCGAGTTTACGCCCGTCCGCTTCTAACTGGTCCCGCACGTCGGCGACGGTTGCCTCGTCGCGATCCCACAACACCTGCATGATTGCCAGCTGCAAATCGGCGAGATGTACCTCCCTGGGCATGTCCTTCTCCTTAACTAGAAAGCTTCTGAATCCACATCTACCACTGAGGTAGTATCATTACTACTACAGTAGAAGACTACAAGGGGAATTTCCTGCCTGTTGATTTTTATCCAGAAAAGAGTTGACGGCCCAAAGTGATTACTGTTATATATGTGTAATCAATTGGTCGTAATAAAGGAAACCATCATGTTCCTCAGAATTGAAAAAGGCTCGGCTGTTCCGATCTCCCGGCAGATCAGTTCGCAGATCACCGCCCTTTGTCTGTCGGAGCAATTGCAACCGGGCGACAAGCTTCCCTCAGTACGGGAACTCGCGCGAGAGCTAACCGTAAACCAGAACACGATTCTGCGTGTTTACGAAAAGCTGACTGCGGAAGGGATTCTCGACAAGCGTCACGGTGCGGGCACGTTCGTTGCCGACTCGCCACCATTGCGACAGTTGAAGGAACAACGTGAACTGTTCTTTGACGAGTGGCAGCAGCTCGTCCGACAGGGATTGTCGCTCGGTCTGACGAAAGCAGAATTGAAGAAAATGCTATCCGCCGCTTTGGCGAACGACGACACCCCTGTCTCTTCGAGTTCTTAAAAGTAGTTCAAAACCCTCTGATGGGTCATTTTTACACTGTTTTTATAGAGTTTTAGACGGCCTCAATCCTGTTTTAAAATGGCCTCTAATCACCTTCTCTGGTAATTCCGTTTCGGTTGTTTTTCTTCGTGGGGAGATTCACCATGTCAGAAACTGTACTTCAGGTAAATCAGCTTTGTAAATCCTACGGGAAAGAGCAGGTATTACAGAACCTTTCTTTCAATATAGAACAGGGACAGATCGTTGCCCTGTTGGGACGCAACGGAGCAGGAAAAACGACGACCATTCGTGCCTTGATGGGATTAATCGAACCGAATTCGGGAGACATCAATCTCCTTGGATTTTCACCCCAGGCTCAGCCAATTGAGATTCGAAAACGGATAGGTTACCTGGCGGAAGACCAGAAAATGTACGGTTGGATGACAGTGATTGAAACCATTCAATTCGTCTCCGCATTTTTCGAGAACTGGGATCACAACCGGGTCCGCACCTTGCTTCAGCAATTTGAACTTCCTCCGGGTGCCCGAGTGAAAACGTTATCCAAAGGGCAGAATATCCGCCTGGGGTTGCTGTTGGCACTCGCTCATCACCCGCAGATGGTCATCCTGGACGATCCAGTGCTCGGCCTTGATCCGATCATGCGAAAGGAATTCAACCGGGACTTGATCACCCACCTGCAAGCCGAGAACTGCACCGTCCTTTACAGCTCACATCTACTGTATGAAGTCGAACCGATTGCTGATGTCGTGATGATTTTGAACGAAGGCCGTATACTCCGGCAAGCGGCAACGGAAGAACTGAAGGAAGACGTCAAACGCTTGATCTTCTCCAAGGGAACGGCCCCGCTGGGAAGTCAAAAGATGCGAGTGATCGACGTGGAACAACGGGCCAAGCACCTGGCATTAATAGTAGAGAACTTTCAAGAGGTCAAAGCGGAGCTGGATAAACGCAGGATTTCCTACGAGGTGCAGGACTTAAACCTCGACGAGATTTTTGAAGCCTACGTCAGCGGACGATCCGAGCTTCCCTACAACCAACCCGATGCGGTCGAAGTCTAATCCACCCGATCCGTGATTACGATCAATCACTTTCATCAACAGGGGCGACGACTATGTCTCCACAATTGAAAACTCTGATCTGGAAAGAATGGCGGCAGCAACGGAAGTACTTCTGGGTTGTGCTGTTGCTGTTGGTCGGTTTTGAAGTCGCTTTTCTGATGATCAATCCAGAAATGTCGATGACTCTGTTTATGATGTCGGTGACAACATCCCCCTTTCTGGCGATCGTCATTGGAAGCCAAATCGTCGTTTCGGAAACTTCCCTGGGAACGGACACTTTTTTTCAGTCTCTCCCGGCAAACCGACGGCTACAGGCCTGGGTGAAACTTTTCGTAGGTGCTTTCGTACTTATTGGTCCACTAATTATTTCTTATGCGATCTATGGGTCGCTTCTATTTGTATTGGATTCTCTCAATGCGTTCTCTCCCGAAAGCAGACACGACTTATTTCAGGGTCAGGGGAAAGACGAGTCGTTTTACTATTTCCTGTTTCGATTCTGTATGCTCGGACTCTCGTTTGCCTTGGCGTTCTATATTTGGACAGTTTCGATTGCCGCAAACTGTCGTACTTTCATTAAGGCCTGTGGGTTAGGTATCCTCAATTTGGTAATGTGGGTTTTCAATCTGTCAGTCTCAAGTGAATATGTCCTATCGATAACGCGAGAATCACCTTCCGCAGCACGTGATCTATATCTGGTCGCGTTCAATGCCATTAATCCTCTCTTGGGCGTCATTTTTGTTGATGATCGTCCATCAGGACTAAGCGCAGATTGGGATGTATTCCAGTCGTTCCCGGGCGTCCTCATTCTGTCTGGAACAGTGGGAGTGTACTCTTATTTGATACTCCGCTTCGTAAGACTCTTTGGAACTGAAGCCAAGCCATCGAAAAAAGATCTGGTCGAACGAGTCACATCCAAACTCAGTAGTGTGTGGGAGACGCGACGAACGGCAAGGTTGGAACGTGCGGCATCCAATGCAACCGCTCGTTCCCCTTCAATCACCTGGCTACTCCTCATGCAGCAGGTGCGATCACATAAATGGCTGCTCTTGCTACTTCTGTTTTTAGGGTGTTACATGGGAGTCGTTCCCGTATTCAATGAATGGAGTCACTCCGGGTTGTATTATCTAAAACGGGAGGTGGTTTCGATTCTCTCCGTCTTGTTTTTGATTATTGGTTTACCGGCGGCTCTGCTTCTGGGGACGACCACGTTGATGCAAGACCGTTCTGTTGAAGTTCAATCCTTCTGGAGATCGTTGCCATTCTCTCCGTTGCGATGGTTACTGACTAAATACGCAGTAACCTTTCTTATGGCACTCCTATGTCTGCTCGGGCCATACGTGCTGATGAATATTTTCTTCGAAGCATACGGATGGCCTACCATCATTTTGCTGCGTGGCACGCTTTTTCTTCTAGCCCATTTCACATTGGCAGCGACGATGTTCTGGATGGTCGGCAACCCGGTGCAGTCTATGGTACTGACAGTTGGGTATTCGGCAGTTGTCCAGGCCGTGGTCGTTACTATTATTCAACGCGGTCTCGAATTCGTCCCTTTTAATTTCTTCGAATCGAATCTCGGTCTGGTTATTGAAGTCCTGGTCACCAAGGATAATGAAATCGCAGCTGGAGCATTCTACTTAATCCTAGTGTTGATGTTCATCCCCTCCCTGTCTCTCTTGTTTTCACGGGCGCGGCAGTATCGTTTATCGGCTTGGTAGTTGAAGTCGTTTCTGAATCATGATGACTTCGGTATTGGCAATTTAACACCTGAAATGTTATCTTTTAAGCACATTACTCGACCGCACTTCTTGATCAGTAGGTCATAGAAATATCAAAATAGTCCGCTTTCCTGTTGTCTTCTGATTTCATCCTATAAACGAGGCGAAGAGGTTGACCAGATATCTATTCAATATCGTGACCGCAATGCTTCTGTTTTGGGGATACCCCTCCTGCGTCGCAGCTCAGGAATTCTCATCGGGATCAACAGAGCCAAATCCTGACGCCCATATCAACACTGAATTATTGAACGAACTTCTCATCTTGATTAAAACGCGTGAGGAGCAATTGCGATTTGTTGATTTGACTTGGGTGAAGAAAAAACAGGCTCATCTGGACGAGCACAGGAAGTTTCATCAGGACCGTGAGCAGACGCATAAGAATCTGATTGAGTACGCCAGATCCCAGGGGATCAGCGTACCGCCTGAACAATGGGAACGGGCTACCGACGATGACATCATTAACGTCTGGTACAGTAAGGAGCGTCAGGCTTTTGATGCTCGCGGGAATCTTATAGGGGATATCTATTGTGAAAATTATGTTGAATCAGATCAGGAACCTTCAACTTGGAAGATCCGGAAGATTTGGAATGGAGAATATTGGGAATCCTATTTTCGCGAGCAGGAATCCCCGGATCACCCTGACGTCATTTTGGGACATCAGAGTAGACCCACTCGCCTTGTTGTCTTAGGAACGCTGGCACCGAATCTATTCAGCAATTCTGTCCAACTTGCGAATGGAAATGCATACGACCATCTTACCGGTACGGGATCACTGCCACAAACTGAAGGCTGGTCCGATATCCTGACAGAAGCGAAGAATCAAAACAGGATTGTAAGTTGCTCTCCGCCAGAAAATAATCCTGATTCAAAACAGGTTATGATCGATTTCTGGATCTCGGTAGAGCCCTATATTTACCGTACCCAAGCAACCTTCAGTTTGACTGAAGGGGGGCGACCAGTGAGGGTTATTGATGCCTCAAGCGCAAATAAAATCGACTCCATTGAAAGAGTCGTTGCGGAGGCGAACAGTGTTTACAAATTCGAATGGTTGAAAGCTAAGTTAGTTTCGGAGTCTTTATGGGTTCCGTTTCTGTTGCACGAGGAAACAACTCGAAACGAGCCTGTCTGGCTTACCAAGGGGGATGCTCCATTTAAAAAGAATCCTGAATCAACAGGCGACCAGGATCTCTCTGTGATTTCCATCGACTGGTCACAAACCCCCAAACGTAGCTACTTGATGGGATCCGCCGAGACAAGACTGAAACATTTCGAACAACTCTCACCAGAACGAGATCTGTTAGCAGAGCCGATTCTCTACCCAGCTGGAACTCGGGTACAGGACAGTCGACAAAGGCCAATGGCCTATTACGAACTCTCTGAAGAGACGGAAGCGACTAATAGAGCGAATACCAAAGCACTTCCTCTGCACATGACAACGCGAATTCCATCCGTCATTCGTACAGACCTAAACCAATTCGACTATATTCCTTACGTCATTGTGGGCATTTTCGCTGTCGTCGCTATTGTCCTTGTTATTGTTTTCGGACATCGAAGTTAAATGCGTAGACAACGCATGCATGATTACCACTAACGGTTCTTACCCGGTACCCATAGCACGTCGTCGCGACCGTTGTTGTTGGCGAGACGGCCGTAGACGAAGAGTAAATCCGATAGTCGGTTCAGGTAGATAAGAACCTGCGAGTTGACGGGCTCTTCGGCGTGTAGTTTGAGCACCGAGATTTCAGCGCGACGACAGATGGTGCGGGCCAGGTGAAGATAAGCCGAGGCAGGGGAGCCACCGGGAAGGATGAAGCTCTCAAGTGGTTCCAGACTTTCGTTTGCGTGGTCGATGGCTGCTTCCAGACGCTCGGGCTGGGAAGCCACGACGCGTAAGGGTTCATATTCCCGTGGCTCATCGCTTTCCGGCATACAGAGGTCGGCCCCGACGTCAAACAGATCATTCTGTACGACAGTAAGCGTTCCCTGAATTTCTGCCGGTAGCTCGGTTGTCAGTACCACTCCGAGGACCGAGTTCAGTTCGTCGACTTCTCCATACGCAATAATGCGGGCCGCTGTCTTGGGAACACGTTCTCCCGTTCCGAGAGAAGTTTCGCCACGGTCGCCACTTTTAGTGTAGATGCGATTGAGATAAACCACCGTCTGTTTCCAATCCGTACATGTAAGACGAGTATTCGATTTTGCGCATCGATCATGGAGAGCCCATGAAAAACCATTCGACAGGAAATGATGCGTTTCTGGCCGTCCCGTTGTAGAACTGCAGATGGGAAAAATCAACCTGCTGCCGGCCAGTCTGATATTTTGCGAAATTCCTCATTGTCGTGCAGGGAATTGAGATCGGGATCTTTCCGCATCCAATCCAGTTCGTCAAAACCATTCGTGATGGACCGCCTCAGGGCCTCGATCGCTTTCGTCTCGTATTCCTCAGCAATGGACTCGAGGTTCTCCGGGGCCTCTTCGGTTCCGGCTTTTGCCCTGAGCAATTCCAGAGCGACACCGTAGACGCACGCGCTGTTATAGACAAAGTAGTTTGTATTGAGTTGCCCGTCTTCGAAGAAATGTTCTTTCTTTTCTAACATTGCGAACGCACCTTCTGGATCATCCTGTCGAACAAGAATCAGGGCCGTCCCGGTGATCGCCATCTGATCGCGAGGGTCGTGGACGAGTGCTTTCTGAAAGTCGTCTTTTGCTTCCTTATACTTCTCCAGCTTCAAGTAAGCATTTCCTCGACCGGACCAGGCTGTTGGAAGCTCCGGATCGATTTCGATCGCTTTAGTAAAGTCGGTGAGCGCTTCTTCGTAGTCATCTTCCTGCATTTTCAGGCTGGCCATTTGCAGATACTGTCTAGCGGGGGATGAGTTCCAGATGATCAGCAGTTTCTCATAAGCACGACGTTGCTTATTCCGATCTCCCTGCAAGCTCGCTCTTTGAAGTGAGGCTTTGACTTCGGGGGTTCTCAACTGTTCCATCGCACTGAGCAGATAGTTGATACTGGTGGGATTATTGCTTTCCTCGAAAGATTTGATCAGTAGTGCCACAGCCTCTTCGCTGCCTTCTTCAATTAAATTATTAATTGCGGCACGCATGAGACTGTGTTCATTCGACGCGAGTGCCTGTTTGGAAAGCTCGACTGCTGCGGGAGAACTCAATTCCCACAAACTGGCAAGAGCGATCGCCTGTTCCTGAGTATCTAATTTGGGATAAATCTCGGTTAATTTTGAGGCCACATTCTGATCACCGATCTGAGCTAGGGTTCTCAAAATATTGCGACGTTCCGGATTTCGTTTTTCCAGGTAAGGCAGCAAATGGGGAATCGCTTCCTGACTTTTGGTCTGAATGAGCAGCTCGTGCATCTCGGGTGTTGGGGGATCTGTTTGTAAATGCTGGAGTGTATAGTTGAGGGCTAACGTTTCACTCTCAGGATCATTTCGGTTGGCGAGTATAAGAAAGGCGATCCGTTGAATTTCTTCGTCCCGATTCTGCAATGATTTTTCCAGCACATCCAGTAATTGGGGATGTCCAATGCGGTTCAAAGCCTGCAGCGCCTCTGAGTGATAGTCGTTATCTGTCTCTTCCGTCAGGAATTGATAAATCGTTTCGGACCAGATAGGTCGCGGATTCTGCGAGAGAATTTTGACGAATTCTGTTTTCGACTCGGGAGGTTCATTATTCAAAATACTGAGTAGACGCTGATGAGCTTCTCCAAATCGGGAGGCTGCCAGACTGTCGATCGCTAACCCCGAAAGGCCTGTGATATTCCGACGAACAAGGTCCTCCAGTTTGAGGAACGCTGTTTCATTATTGAAATGTCGAAGAGCGTAAATAGCCGCCTTCTGCATAGCTGGGTCGTCGGCATCAGCCAGATCAATGACCAAAGCGAGTTGGTCGTCCATCAGCCGGGCACCACCATGTTTGAGAGCAACGACGCGCGTGAATGGGTGACCGGTTTTGATCTCCTCGACCAGTTCATTTCGGGGGAGATTTTCATAGACAGATTTGAGGGCTTCTTCGACTGCTTCTGCAGTTGTGGCGTGCACTCGAGTACCGTTGGTCGCTGTGCGAGAACGAGTACGGTGATTGTCCAAATCGGGCAAATCCGCAATGTGTAGTTCTCGAATGCTGACAGGGAATGAAGGATAAGCTTGCAGCTGCGTCACCGCGTTGCTTCCTGCAGACTGTGCTTGTGCGAGTAACCAATTCTGCAGACTAGCATCTGAGATTGAGCCAGTCTCGGCGAACCGAATCACAAATCGAGAGATCCTGTTTTCAGTTAACTTCGTCACCTTTTCAACAAGGCTCCCAATACTGAGGTTGTCGACGATCCCGTTCACAGTGATCAGCCCCAGACTTTTACGAGGTCCGATCTGTTCGATGGCCACATCCAACCGGCGTTCAGCTGCTTCGTTGATAGAGAATTCGAAAGGTGGGTGGTTATCAGATTTGATTGTCAGTTTCAGATCAGGCACGCTCTGGTTGTAAGGCAACTCGTTAAAAAGAACCCAAGTGGAGCGGGCGGAGCCGGGCTGGATCGTCAGGTTGGTCAACAGGGAAAGTTTCTGAAGTTGAAACATTTGCCCCTCGGACTGAAAAGCTTGATTGCGAAGTTTCTTCGGATCTTCAACCTGTTTGTATTCGGTGCCATCCACCGTAAGAGTGAGCGAGTCACTGGAGATGTTAATCGGTTTTTCCGTCAGATTCAGACAGGTGAGATTGGCGACGAAAAATTTAATTCGCTGGTTATTGGATGCATTTGTCTGACCATAATACGGATGTTCCAACTGCAGATAGAGTTGTTGTTTCTCCGGATCAGTTGGAATTTGGCCGGGAGGCGTTTTGAAGTCGGCGGTTTTCAATTTCAGGTCGCGCAGTTCCTGTTCGACTTTGTTCAGTCTACCGACGGCCTGCTGCAACCGACTCTGCAGCTCCTGCATTTCCACTTTTGGATTTGCCTCGGGAGCCGGGCTCGCTTCAGGCGTATCCTGAGCGCGTATTAGTCCGGGGAGTAGAGAAAGAATGACTACCAGGAGGAGGGTTCGGCCATGTCGAATCATTTCAAAGCTTTCTGAAGATCGCTCTGCTGGTCCAGAATCGTATTTGCTCACCCTCTCATTTTCAGCTGAACCCTAGGTCGGATTCAGCCTAAAGGGAACGCGGACGACCTCGAGTCAAAGGCATCCGCGGTGAGAGTGTTGACTTGGATTCTGTCCGTATCAGTCCGGAGGTAAAGATAGTGTGACACAGAAAAGAAGGGAATTCATCCAGCGACGGTCACTGAATGAGCTCCTCTTTTTCAGGTATATTTAACTATACGGTACGCTATCGCAGCGGGGTATCCCAATTGCGGAAAAACCTCCCACTCGACCCTAATCCAAAACGGACCAAAAACAGCCTAAGCCTGCAGACAACAATGACTTAGTACCATTGCATGCTATTTGGATTCGATCGTTTGCTTCTCCGATCGAAATGATCAGGCGACGACTTCTTCCACGCCAATTGCAATTTGAAACCGGCAATCCTGCCCTGGTTCCAGAACCTGTAGTCCGGCATCGATGCCTTGCTGCTGCAGATTGATAGCATCGGTGACACAGGTATACGGTTCGAGGCAGATCGCGTCGCGTCCGGGTGGGGTGAACATGACGACTTCGCGGAAGATCGATCCATAACGCTGAGCGACCTGAATTCCCGCATCTTCGTCCATAATGCTGCATTCCAGTTGGTCTTTGTCACCTAAGCCGGTGTAGACATCATCCAGTTTGAGCAAATCGAAGTAGGCTCCTTCGCGGAGATCCTTGTCTTCGGGAACATCGACCTGCTGACCTGTTGGAAGGCAGTCGTTCAGTTCCCACTGTCGTTCGGCATCAAGACTGACGAGACAGTTTCCTGCATGCGAAGAGGAAACGAGGGGCAGTTTGAAGTAAGGATGCGTTCCAAATCCCCAGGGAAGGGGTTTGTCGTCGCAGTTGAGCACCCGGCAATCGGCAGTGAGTACGGCACCACTGATGGAATAACGGACCTCGAGAATAAAATCGGCAGGCCACAGATCTTTACGATCGGGTGCGTCAACGCTCAATTTGAATTGAGCGAGAGCGGAGTTCGTGTCTGATTCAATCAAACGCCAGGGGCGGTCGAGGCAGAAACCGTGAATTGCACTGCCATTGTTATAGGAAACAACGCCTTCAGGCAGGTGATACTCTTTGCCTTCCCAGGTGTAGGTTCCATTGCTGATACGGTTGGGATAGGGGAACAGAATCGGAATACCATTACCACTTGGGCGCTCACCGTTTTCCGGAAACTCAGGGGCAGCGTCGATCACGTCCACCTTTTTGCCCTGTACCACTCCCAGGAACGAGTAGCAGTTGAATCCATATTCAAGACTGATATTCGCTACCGAGCCGGATGATTGGTCCTCAATGGTGATGGTCTTCATGACAATAAGTTTTCCTCGGGGGTGAATGGGTCAGCAAACCTCAAATTCCCGTCATGATAGCTCTTTACCTGAATCACCACTATACCCCTTCGGTTTCTTCTTAAATAATAAGGAAAAACTCAGGATCACTGGACTGCCACGTCCCCCTGGGAGCGAGTGTGTCAAACGACTTCGGGCCGCCGCGGTCGAGGATTTGCTGGCTCTGCACGACGGAACAGAAGAGAAGGTTCCAACCCGGACGAAAGCCGTCTTCAATCAGGGAAATTGGGGATATCCAATTCACTCCAACCGAGACTCCCGATGGAGGTTTTCAGGGATATTGAAGTCTGCTCGAATCCTTGCCTGAATGGCTTTCCCTGGTTAACAAGATTGACGAACTTGCCTCAGATCGCGATGATTCATGTGCGTAGAGCTGTCACTCGCCTCCCATGTCGATCTCTGTTTGGATCGCTTTGCGAAGCCGCAAAGAACGGGGCGAGTTGATGATCCAGTCTACCGTGCCAATCGCATCAGAGGAGATTCGCGACATCATGAAATCGATTATCCGTCTATTCACCATTACAGGATGTATGCTTGCCATGACGGCTCTTACCGGATCGGGAACACATTCCCATTCCGCCCTGGCGGCCGAACCGGCCCATCGTAGTCAAGCTGTTGTCGAATACACTTCCCGCCAGCCACTGGGGCAGGGGGTGACTCTTGCCAAGCTGTCCAATGGCATGACCGTGATCGTACAGGAGAATCACGCTACCGCCCTGGCAACGGTCCGTTGCTACGTCACCAACACGGGGGGAGCCTACGAAGGCGAATACCTGGGAGCGGGAATCAGTCACCTGGTCGAACATCTGGTTTCGGGCGGCACGACCGACAAACGGTCGGAAGATGACGTTCAGGAACTGGTTGATTCATTGGGTGGCAAAACTAACGCCTATACGTCGAACAATATTACAGCCTACTACATCGACGCCCCTGCCAAACGAGTTGACTTGGCGATCGAACTAATCGCTGACAGCATGCAACACTGCATCATTCCTGAAGAAGAATATCTCCGCGAACTGGGTGTGGTGCAACGTGAATTGGAAATGGGGCTCAGCCAGCGTGACCGCGTCGGTTACCAGGCGATGAAACAACTCATCTTTACCGAACATCCCATGCAGCATCCGATTGTCGGTTACCTTCAAGTACTGCAGGGCACCACACTGGAAGACGTTCGTACCTTTTATAAAACACGTTACGTCCCTCAAAACATGATTTTCGTCGTCGGCGGCGATGTGCAGACCGAAGATATTTTGAACCAGGTGAAAGAGCAGTTCCAGGGATTTCTCCGAACTCATGATCGTGGTGTTGTCCTCGCAGAGGAACCACCTCAGGCTTCTCCCCGCGAAACGACCATCGAGATGGAAGGCGAAACAGTCGAACTGAGCGTGGCCTGGCCAACCGTGATGTTGCAGGACCCTGAACTGTACCCACTGGATGTTGCCAGTTATGTGCTGACCAATGGTGACAGTGCCCGCCTGACGAAACGGTTGAAAATCGATGAGCCTTTGGCGGTATCGGTCTCCAGTGCTTCCTACACACCGGGTGATGTTCCCGGGTGGTTTCAAGTTTCCGTCGAATGCAAAGCGGAAAACGTGGAGCGATGTCGTGAAATCATCATGGAAGAAATCGAACGCTTAAAAACAGAACCTGTCAGCGCAGCGGAGTTGGCCAAAGTCAAACAACAGAAGGCTGCAGAGCATGTCTTCAGCCAGCAGACGGTTCAATCCAAAGTGGAATCGCTGGCACGCAGTTTTCAATCAACAGGTGACCCCCTGTTCGATGAACAATATGTTAAAGGAATCCAGACCGTCACCGCCGATGAGATTCAGGCTGTCGCCAAGCAGTTCTTCGTACCCCAGCGACTCAACACTGTGCGCCTCGTTCCGATAGGACTGCGGGAAGCAACGAACGAAGCAGCGGAAGCTGAGCTGGAGTCGGATGTCATTCGTAAAGAACTTCCGAACGGAGTGACATTGCTTCTGAAACGGCATGCCGTGACACCGCTGGTCAGCATGCAACTGTTTACCGTCGCGGGAGTCCTCAGCGATACAGAAGAAACTGCTGGTCGTGCCGCCCTGGCCGCCAGCCTGTTTGACCGGGGAACTGAAAAGTATACAGCGGATCAAATCTCGGAATACTTCGACTCGATCGGTGGTAATTTGACTGTGGAATCACAGCGTAACACGACCTACCTTCAATCGACTGTGCTCAGCCAGAATTTTGAAGAAGCTTTTGATTACCTGTTTCAGGTGGCAACAGCTCCTCTCTTCCTTGAAGAAGAGTTCACCAAAGCACAGACCCGACAACTATCTTTGATCGCTGCCCGAAAAGCGAATCCCCAAGCCGAAATCATGGACTTGTGGGTCGACCAATTGCCAGCCGACGAGGCATACAGCCGCACGGTTCTGGGGAATTCAGAAACGGTCGCCAAGTTGACGGTCAACGACTGTCGCAGTTTTCACAACAACTTGTTTGTCCCCGAAAATATGGTGATCACCATCTATGGGGACATCGATATTAAAGCAGCTGAAAAGCTGGTCAACGACACCTTTGGGCAGCTACCTGCCAAAAGTTTCACTCCACCAGAATTTCCCACAACACATGCCCGCTCTGAAGCGTCATCGGCGACCGCGACAAACCGGCGAGCAGGAACGGCCCTGGTGATGCTGGGTTATCCGACTGTTTCTGTTCTCGACGCCGACACTCGGGCAACCCTGGAAGTGATTCAGACTTATCTAACAGGGGGGTTAGGTGGAAAGCTTTACGCCGAACTCCGTGGCGCACGTCTCGTTTATTATGTTTATGGATTTGAGCTGTCAGGGCTCGCTCCGGGTTATTTCGCCTTCCTGGCACAAACAACTCCCGACGCCGTCGATGAAGTTATTTCCCGCACCGAGGCCAATCTGACTGAACTTCGGGAGAATGGAGTCGACGAGGAGACGCTCACCAAGGTGAAAGAGAAAATGATCGCCAAGGAAGCCATGTCCAAAACAACCGCTACCGAGCAAGCTTTCTCGGACGGCCTTGATGAACTATACGGCCTCGGCTACGACTACAGTAAAAAGTACGACGAGCGGATCAACGCGGTCACTTCGGAAGACATTCAGAAAGTCATCGAAACCTACTTCCACGACCCCGTGGTTGTACGAACGATTCCTATTGAATCCGAAGAAGCTAAGTAAACCGTTCGAAAACGAACTGTTTGAAACAGTCTCACAATAAAAAAGAGCGAACCTGTGATCAGGTTTCGCTCTTTTTTTGTTTCTCGGGACGACCAAAGAGGCCGTGTTGTCATAGTCGGTTGAGATTAATCTTCGATGGCAGGCGGTGCAGGTAACATTAATTCCGGAAGCGCGGCTGACCGGCTACCCGGAGTCGGCTTGTTATCCGCCGGCCGGAAGGTGAACACCACTGAATGCTTCGTTTGCTCGCTGACATTTTCACTCGCTGCATGCAGGGCGAGGACATGGAAGAACAGTACATCGCCCGGTTGCAGTTCTGCTTCAATACGGCTGTTAACCAGCGCCTGGTTCTTCGGGTCATCTTCGCTGAAGAACTGAGCTTGGTCGAAGGCATGATCCGCCGGGTTCATACGGTGAGACCGGGGAATGATTTGCAAACATCCGTTGTGGCTCTCTTCATGATCGAGCGCTAACCAGGCGTTTACTAATTCGGGGCGTTGGTATGACCAGTAGCGAATATCCTGATGCCAGCCGGTGCGACTGCTGAATCTTGGTTGCTTAGTCATGATGCAATTATGATGTGCCAGCGGCATCACCAGTTCTGGACCCAGCAGTTGGGATAAACGCCCCAGCATTTGAGGAGAGGAAACCCACTCCGTAAAACAGACATCGCGAGCGTGTGCCTGCTTTAATCGGCGAATCGTGTGCCCACCGACCGAGTCGCGACTCATGGGTGAACCGGGGTACTTAACATCGGCTTCGAATTCGACCGGGAGAATGGTCTCGTCTAAATGCTTGCGGGTCACTTTCCGCATTTGTTCGACCAGTTCGGAATCTGCCAAATTACGCACGATGATGTAACCTTCGCGCTGGAACTGCGCCACTTCTTCCTTAGAGAAGAAGTTTCCCGGAGGAAACGTGCAGATTGGAGAGGCCGTCGCGGTGCGGGTCATTTAATGCAACCTTTTGCAGTTGATAACGTTAGGGCCATCAGCCGATTCTTATCGAAGGTAAAATTCTTCGTTTGATCAAGCCTCTGTTTCCTGATTTCGAGACAGGAACTACCCTTCTCGGGAATTTAAATGATTTTACTCTGTTTGATCGAACAAAGAAGTCGGAATTAAGTCACAATGAAATAGATTTGGAAACGAAAAAGATCGTAAAACTGGAATTTGTTTCTGAATCAGGTCCTGCTGAAGGACCGAAGTCCCCCAGATTCAGCACCGGCGGGGGCCATTAGAATTCCCCACGGAACCAAAAATCGGGTGTATTCGAGTGCTTATTGAGAAAAATTAAGGAATTTCGCCACCTGATCTAAGTCGCCGGGAAGACCCGGCTCTATTATTGTAAACACGCTCAATGAAAATGGAATCAACAACTTAATAGGGAAGTTAGACTCACCTGAGCACATCGATTTGGATCACCTGATCGACGTCGCGGGATCAACTTTTAAGAGGCACATGGGAAACGAAAAGATCACTAAAAAACAGAACTTCAAATCGAAACTGCCAATGGTGATGGTCTCGGTGATCGCCGTGCTATTGCTAACTGGAACTGTATTTGGATTCCTGTATCTGAAGTCCTTGAAAAAATCTCCTGAGAGTCGTGACGCACGCGAACTGGTTTACAAAGTTACTGTCTACGATGCCAATCCGAGCCAGGTTCAGCGAATTATTACCGGCTTCGGAACCGCCAAGGCAGACCGTGAAGTGGTGGTGTCGGCTCAGGTTGCAGGTGAAGTGGTGCAGACCAATCCTCGTCTGGAAGTAGGCGAAAAAATGATCGCCCATGGAGAGTCCGAGCGGATACCTCCCGATCTGTTGATCCGCATTGACCCGACCACTTACCAACAAAAAGTATCCCAAGCCAATAGTATGCTCGCCTCCGACCGAGCCGAACTGGCCCGGTTAAACAAAGAGGAAATTAATCAACGGGAAGTCCTCGATAAAGCTGAGGCGGACCTGAAAGTCTACCGGGAACAATTCCAGCGAGTACAGGGCCTGAAAACTCGGGGAGTCGCTTCTTCATCCGAACTCGATCAGGCCCAGTTGGAGCTACAACGATACGAAACCGTTCTGTTGCGAGCGGAAAATGAAAATAAACTTTACCCACTACAGAGAGAAAAGTTAGAGCGGCAGATTGAAAACCACGAGCAGGATCTGCAGCTGGCCGAACATAATCTGAGACGAACCGAAGTGAACCCGCCTTTCAATGCGGTCGTCAGTGAGGTCTCCGTCGAATTGGGTGAGTATGTCAACGTCGGCAAAGAACTTCTTAAAATGGTCGACCTGAGTCTGGTGGAAGTCCCCGTTTCGATCACGATGAAGGACTATGCCTTTCTGAAAGCACAACTGGACGATAAAGTCTATCCGCTGGTAGAACTGGCCGAAAACGAAACAGCCAGTTCGCGCTGGTATGGAAATATCGTGCGGCTGTCCCCTGTGATGAACGAACAAACACGCACCGTCAAAGTATTCGTGCAGGTGAATAATCGCGAACAGACGGCCCCCTTGTTGCCCGGAACCTTCGTGCATGCACGCATTGAAGGAGACATTCTCGAAGACGTCCTCATCGTTCCGCGCGATGCCATTCAGAACGGTCAGATCTTTGTTGCTTCCAGTGAGCCAGTTCCTCGGCCCAAGTCTCCAACAGATCGAGATGAAGATGATAAAGAGAGCGCAAAGCAGGATGAGGCGAAGGGAACGAAAGGGAATCAGGCAGACACATTAACAGAAGACACAGCAACAGACAAAGTTGCTAAGGATGATCGCCCGCCCGTGTACGCGGTGGAAGCCCGGTCTGTTGAAGTAGAACAGACACTGCAATCTCTGGCCGTGATCTCTGCCGGAGTCAATCCGGGCGAAGTCGTCGTTATGTCCAACCTCGATGTGATCCACGACGGGGCCAAAATCGAAGTTTATACGCGACGTAATCTCACCGAAGAAATCAAATCCCAACGAGTGCGGGTTGCCCGAAAAGTTCAAACAGCGAAATCGAAACTTCCTCCTGTCGATCAACCGATGGAGAGTAGTTTGAATTCACCGACTTCGGCCCCTCGTTGAGCAATACTTAAGCGACGAGTTAATCCTTAAAGCGAGCCGGCAAAACTTTCGATCAACTTAGGAAACTCGGGAGAACGTACCTGGGCCGGGTCATCCAACCGAATTTTCACCGTATGCCCACCCGCCGAGGTCTCTTTGATCTCGCGGTCTGCCCCCAGGGTAGCGATGCGACCAAGAGTAATTTCTCCCTGTTTGTCGAATAACGTCAGGTCGACTCCTTCCCGCCGTTTGGTATGGATCGTCGCCACCTTCTTGCTGGTCGGTTTGTGCGTGATTTTAATCATCTGTTTCTGAGCATAATCCATTTCCAGGTTTTCGTCCTGCTCACACAGATCACAAAGTGCATCGATCAATTCCGCCGGCCAACTGACTCGCTTGTTACTGGGGAAACCTTTTCGCAATAAATGCCATTTGCGTCCCAACAGCTTCCACGGCATCAAGTCAGCCGGGTTCAGTTTCGCCTGCTCTTTCACAGTTCCCTGAAATGCATTCGCCGCTTCGCTCAGGAAACCTCGAAAGGCATCGGTCGTGACGTCGCCAGCAGTATGAATCGTAATCTGCACTTCCTGCCACGGACCCTTTTTGTTCTTCACTCGCACGCGCGTTCCCCGGTTGTAAACGGGAATATCATCCAGGTCATCCACAGAGGTGAGCGCGAGCCGACTTCCCAGATCATCCTGCTCGAACGTTTTCTTAGGGACACGGAACTTGAGTGTTAACAACCATTCGTCGGACGTCAACGCATGCAGGAACCAACTGTTCTCTTTGCCTTGCCCTTTAATTTCAACCGTCGAACGATGGTTCCAGTTCGGTTCCGAGAGAGAGAATTTGGCAGAGAGATATTCAACGACTTCGTCGAGAGCTTCTCCTTCCCAGCGACATGGTTTTCCGGAAAGGCTGACCCGGTCCTGCGTATGCCAGCGACGACCATCGACTTGCCATGGACTTTTTTCTTCTTTACCAATGTCTTTCAGATCGAGATCGCCCGCCTGTTTTTTCGATTCCCGTTTGGCATCGTAAATCTCAAGATCTTCCCGACGAGCCGACTGCAGAATGGGCTTGAGCAATTCGCCGGTGTAGGAACGGAATAACTCGGATGTTTCTTTCTTACGTCCCTTCGATTTAACACTCTGTCCGTTACTTTTGCCTGAGGTTATTTCCTGATAATGATCAGCATGAGCGACCACAGTCTCGGGGGTCCCTTGGACGACAATGTTACCGCCCCCTTCACCTGCTTCAGGACCAAGGTCGACAAGCCAGTCGGCCATTTTGATCACGTCCATGTTGTGCTCGATCACAACGACCGTATTTCCTGCTTCGACAAGACTGTTTAAGACTTTGAGCAGTTTAGCAATGTCATCGAAGTGCAGCCCCGTGGTCGGTTCATCCAGAATATACAATGTTTTTCCCGAATGAGGACGGACCAGTTCTGAAGCCAGTTTAACCCGCTGAGCCTCCCCACCTGACAACGTCGGAGCAGATTGTCCTAAAGTGAGGTAGTCGAGTCCGATCGAACAGAGGGTTCCCAGGTAACTGCGAATTTTTGGGATGTTATTAAACAACTCGTAGGCCAGACCGATTGGCAATTCCAAAACATCCGCGATGGAATGTCCGTTGAATTTAATGTCGAGCGTTTCCTGATTGTACCGTTTTCCGTGACAGGTTTCGCACTCCACCCAGACGTCAGGGAGGAAGTGCATCTCGATACATTTCTGACCGTTCCCTTCACAGTCTTCGCACCGTCCCCCCGCTCGATTAAAGCTGAAGCGGCCGGGCCGGTAACCACGGACGCGCGATTCCGGTAGCCGAGTGAAGAGTTCGCGAATGTGTTCAAACACGCCGGTATAGGTCGCCGGGTTGGAGGCGGGAGTGTTGCCCAGCGGTTGTTGATCAACGGTGATCACTTTGTTGATTTCACTCACACCCAACAATTCATCGAACGCACCTGCGGGATCAGAACTGTTCGTCAGTTGCTGCTGCAGGGCACGGGAGAGCGTCTCTTCAACCAGGGTACTTTTCCCGGAACCACTTACCCCCGTGATGCAGGTAAACGTTCCCATCGGAATTTTGAGATCGACATCCCGCAGATTGCGATGTCGCACTCCCAGAAGTTCAATCCATCCGCGGTCGTGAGGTTCGCCCTCGATAACGCGACGCTGTTTGGGAATCGGGATTCCCTGTTTTCCAGAAAGGTAATCTCCCGTAAGCGTTTTCATACGGGTTAGCTGTTTGAGTGTTCCTCGGCCGACAATTTCCCCTCCCATACGTCCCGCCCCTGGACCGAAATCGACTAACTGGTCGGCGGCTTCCATTACTTCGCGGTCGTGTTCGACCACGATGAGTGTATTTCCCAGGTCTCGCAATTTTTGAAGTGCTTCGAGCAGTCGGGTATTGTCGCGGGGATGAAGCCCGATCGTCGGTTCGTCGAGTACATACAGCACGCCCGTCAAAGCGCGGCCAATCTGCCCCGCCAGACGAATGCGTTGTGCCTCACCGCCGGAAAGGGTGGGTAACCCACGTTCCAGACTCAAGTAGTTCAAACCGACATCAACCAGAAATTCCAATCGGCTGTGAGCTTCGTCGAGTAGGTCCCCGGCGATTTTCTTGTCGTCTTTTTTCAGCTTGATCTGCGCGAGGAATTGCAGGCTTTCTTCCAGCGACATCTGACAGATTTGCTGAATGGTCTGTTCGTGAAATCGGACCGCGGCGGAATCGTCTCGCAAGCGGCTGCCGCCACAGTACGAGCAGGGGACTTCTCCGATCATGTCGAGGAGTTTACGGCGGTGCGAGTAGGAGACGCGGGCCGCTTCTTCAATCGCGGGGTAGAGACCCTTGTATTGAATTTTGAGTTTGGGTCCTTTGCCTGAACCAATCTCGATCCAGCGATCACCACCGTTCAGGATAACTCGCTGCTGTTGCGGTCCGAGTTTGTCAAAGGGAACATCCAAGGGGATTCGGTATGACTTGGAAAGGCCTTTGAGGAAAGAATTGAACAGTGGGTTTTTAGACGGTAATGGCCAGGCGGCAATCGCTCCTTCGGCGAGTGTTTTTTTCGCGTCGGCAATTAAGGATGTCAGGTCCGTACCCTGCTCGGTTCCAATTCCTTCACACGCTTCACACCATCCGAGCGGACTGTTGAACGAGAAGTTCTGCGGAGTCAGTTCTTCAAAGCTGCGACTACATTCATGACAGGCCAGATGCAGACTGTAGTAATCGAGTTCCCATTCAGTTTCTTCTCTGTCTTCTTCGACATGGGCGACATGTAATTCACCCGCGCCCAGATCGAACGCCGTTTCAATCGAACTGGCCAGACGCGAACGGGATTGTTTGCCCAGCGTAATCCTGTCGACGACGATCTCTACGGTATGCTGTCGGCGACGGTCGATCTCGGGGACATCATCAATACGGTAGGTTTCACCATTGACTCGTACACGGGCGTAACCTTGAGCCTTTAAGCGTTCCCATAAGGTTTCGTACTTCTGACCCACGCGAATTGTTTGCGGCGCGAGAATTAGAATCCGACCTTCTTCAGCAGAGGTCAAAATCTGCGCGACGACTTGGTCGTGGGTCTGCGTCGCTATCGGGATTTCGCAATCAGGACAGTATCGGGTTCCCAAACGCGTAAACAAGACCCGGAGATAGTCGTATATCTCGGTGACCGTCCCTACGGTGGACCGGGGAGTGTGGCCTGTATTTTTTTGCTCGATCGCAATCGAAGGGGAGAGTCCGTGGATATGCTCTACGCGTGGCTTGGGCATCTGGCCGAGGAACTGGCGGGCATAAGAAGAGAGCGATTCAACGTATCGCCGCTGCCCCTCTGCATACAGCGTATCCATGGCAAGCGATGATTTGCCGCTACCACTGGGGCCGCAGAAGACACTCATCCGATTGCGGGGGAGCGTGAGGTTGAGGTCCTGCAAATTGTGCTGCCGCGCACCGCGGATGTTGATCTCTTTGGCTTCGGTATAGGTTGCCCGTTTTTTCGTTTTTCCATTCGTTTGTCCGTTTTCACTTTCATTAGTCCCCGGACCAAGGGGGATGAGTCGTGCAGGAATTTGCGACTTCTTCGGGGCGGGTTTAGGCTTCATGTCGAGCAATGGAGCCAAGGCACGACCTGTATAGGATAATCGATTGGCGGCGATTTCTTCCGGTCGACCGGCGAGTACGACTTCTCCTCCACCCCGTCCCCCTTCCGGGCCAAGGTCGATTACCCAGTCGGCCGTTTTGATCACATCGAGGTTATGTTCCACCACGATGACTGTATTTCCGGCGTCGACAAAGCCGTGCAACACTTCGAGCAGTTTATGAATATCGGCGAAATGAAGTCCCGTGGTGGGTTCGTCGAGAATATAAACAGACTTGCCGGTCGAACGTTTGCTCAACTCGCGAGCCAGTTTGACTCGCTGTGCTTCCCCACCGGATAAAGTCGGAGAAGGTTGCCCCAGTTTGAGGTAATCGAGCCCGACATCGTGAAGGGTCTGCAACTGCCGTTTGATTTTGGGGATATTCTCGAACAGTTCGAGCGCTTCCTGGACGTCCATGTTAAGGACTTCGGCGATGTTGTACCCTTTGAACTGAATATCGAGCGTTTCATGCTGAAATCGATCCCCTTCGCAAACAGGACAGGTCACCCAGATATCGGCCAGGAAGTCCATTTCAAGCTTGGTCGCTCCGTAACCATCGCACGCAGCGCAACGTCCCGCCTCGACGTTAAAACTGAAGCGGCCTGGTTTGAATCCACGCGCCCGAGATTCGGGAAGATTCGCATACAGGTTGCGAATCTGATCGAAGAGTTTGACATAGGTCGCAGGATTGGAACGAGGGGTTCGTCCAATAGGAGACTGGTCGATGTCGATCGCTTTATCAACCAGTTCTAAACCGTGAAACGCAGAGTGTTTTCCCGGGTCCCCTTTACCCTTGTTGAGTTCCCGATTCAGAATCTGCCAGAGGATATCGTTGATTAATGAACTCTTTCCGGATCCGCTCACTCCGGTGACGCAGATGAAACTGCCCAGGGGAAAGTCGACATCGACTCCTTTCAGGTTGTTGTGCGCCGCTCCTTCGATGCGCAATTTGTTTTCACTAATGGGGCGGCGTTCTTCTGGAACAGCAATTTTCAGTTTGCCGGAAAGGTACTGGCCGGTGAGGCTCTTTTTCGATTTTTTGACTTTCGCGAGGGAACCCTCGACGGTGACTTCTCCTCCTCGTACGCCCGGGCCGGGGCCGAAATCGATGAGGTGATCGGCTGCCCGCATGGTTTCTTCATCGTGTTCGACGACTACGACGGTATTGCCCTGATCACGCAGATTGCAGAGGCTATCTAACAACAACGTATTGTCTCGCGGATGAAGGCCAATGGAAGGCTCGTCCAGAATGTAAACAACTCCGACCAGTCCGCTACCGATTTGACTGGCGAGGCGGATTCGTTGGGTTTCCCCACCCGACAGTGTGGGGGCGGTACGGTCGAGAGCCAGATAATCGAGACCACACCGGAGCAGAAATCCAAGCCGACCGCGAATCTCTTTCAGCGCTTCTTCCGCAATGATAAAGTCGGTGGCGTTCAATTTGAGTTCGAAAAAGAATTCCGCCGCTTCGCGAATACTGAGTCCACAGACGTCGGGCAGGGAGAGTTCGTAAGCATCGTGTTCTTTGCGGAACGTCCGGTCGCTCGAGGTGAGTTTGACATGCTGTGCCTGAGGATTGAGCCGCGAACCGTGACAGGAGGTACAGTCGACTATCTCCATGTATTTTTCGAGCTGGCGACGACGCATCGGGTTGCGTGTTTTGCGGTACGATTCGAGGAGTTCGTCGATGTAACCCTCATACGTGTCGCCATGTTTCCAGACTCCTCCGGAGTGTCGCCAGCTGAAAGTGATGAGCCGATCCCCCAAACCGTGCATAAAGAGATCTTGTGCTTCGGAGGGAAGAGCTTGCCAGGGAGTTTTCAGGAAACTACCCGACTTCAGATCGAGGTCCTTTTCGATGGCCTCGCCGATTCCTTTGTAAAGATGTCGACGCCAACGACCCAGCGACTTGGAAGTTCCCAGAAGATGCAGTGCTCCCTTTAACAGGGGCTTCCGCGCATCAGCAATTAATTGCTCCGACTGAAATTCATGCCGGCGACCCAAACCATTACATTCGGGACACATCCCGAGTGGGCTGTTAAAGCTGAAAAGTTGCGGGCTGGGTGGATCAAATCCGGTGTGACAGCTGGGACAGGAATACTTGGCGCTGAAGAGACGTTCTTTGAGATCTCGACTCGTCTCTTCCGGGACGAACAATAATTGTCCGCCGGAAACGCGAAGTCCATTTTGCACCGCTTCGGCAACTCGGTTACGAGCCGTTTTTCCGCCCGTCATACGATCAATGACGACCTCAATCGTATGCTTCATCTGACGATCGAGGCGCAAGTCGTCGGTCAGCGAGACCAGATTCCCGTCGACGCGGGCGCGGAGGAAACCTTGCTTCAACAAGTCTTCCAGGAAATCGCGGAACTCCCCTTTCTGCTGCTGAACGAGCGGCGCCAGCAATTGATAGCGAGTTCCCTCGGGGACTTGCTGTAACAGATCAATGATCTGCTCACTGGATTGAGCCGAAATGGGAACATGACAGTTCGGACAATAGGAGGTGCCGACGCGAGCATAGAGAACGCGAAGGTAGTCGTAGATTTCGGTAATCGTACCGACGGTACTGCGGGGGTTCCGTCCACTCGATTTCTGCTGAATGGAAATGGACGGGGCGAGACCAGTAACGGCATCGACCTCCGGTTTGGGAAGTTGCCCCAGGAACTGGCGGGCGTAGGTCGAGAGAGACTCAATATATCGGCGTTGCCCCTCAGCGTAGAGAGTATCAAACGCGAGGGAGCTCTTACCGGACCCGCTGACTCCAGTCATGCAGATCAGACGGTTACGGGGAAGGGTGACAGAGACGTCCTGCAGGTTATGTTCGCGCGCACCACGAATGGTGATATCGGTCAGGCTCATGTTCGGGCAACAGCATCCTAAGGGGGGAAACCGGTCGGCTGGAAATCTTAAGTACCAATATAATAGAGGTCACAGAAGTATAGGCCAGTGGTTTTCCATGCGACAACTGTACAAGCCGGGAGAGCTGTCAGGGTTTACTCGGTTTTGCGACCCATTTCAGGGTTCAGAGCAGTCTCAATACGAGCTCCTCATAGGAGATGTCAACTTACTTGTTGGTAGCTCGTCGACAATATTTTTACGGGGGAAGGTGGTCTTCAGCTCTTGAATGCTCTCTGCCGACAGACCGGTCTCTTTGATGACTAAGCGGCTGACTCTCGGCATCTTCTTGAGAGCCGGTAGGCAGGCGTCGGTGATGTTTGTCTGGGATACATCTAGAACATATAAATTCGGGAATTGGGTTAACAACATTATTCCCTCATCCGAAATTGCCGTGCGGGAAAGATTCAAAACAGAGAAATAGACGTGTTGCTCATGGGAGACCATTTCAGCCAACAATTTGTCCGTGACTTGAGTTCCGGACAAATTAATTGACAATCGGGGGCGTCCTTTACTGGTGAGTTCCTCAAAAGCAGAGATAAACCCGGCATCGCTAATCTCGGTATCACTCAGGTTCAGCGTTGTCATCGCGCTATTCTGTAGAATGTGCGGCAGCGCTTCGTCGGTAATATTGCTTCCAGAAAAATCGATGCTCCAATTGATATTGTTCCCGAAGACTACTACCCCTAATACTGCCTCACTTTTGTTTTGTTCTTCTGATTCCGCCCCCTCGGAATCTTTCGAGAGATGACTTTCCAGTTCGACGAGATAATCCTTAGTCACATCGGATACTTTGAACTCAAACCCCGACAGTTTCCGCTTTTTCAACAAGCGATAGGTCTCCCAGTCGATCACGATATCAGCGAGAGATAAGTTTAGAAGTGCAGGTAGATCAGCAAGAGCTTGGACACTTTGTGATTCAACCGGATTATGGCTGAGATCAATCTGAGATAGCCCTCGAAACTTCGCCAGGTGTTTGACCCCTCTATTCTTGATCTGATTACGGCTCAGCCCAATCGAATTGAGTTTCGACATAGGAGGGATAGCCGTCACTCCTTCATCAGTAAGTCCGTTATTTGCTAAGCTGAGTCGAGTCAACCACTCCAATTTGCCGAGGTGAACTAGACCCGCATCAGTTATTTTGGTGTTATTAAGACCAAGGTCCGTGAGGTGGGACGCGTCACAAAGATATTGAAGCCCTTCGTCATCCAGCGGAGAACCAAAACAATTGAAAGACGACAAATTCGGCAATTCACCAACCGCCTTTGGCAGTTCTGAAGAGAATTCGCAATTACGTAATGTAAGATGACTAAGCTGGCCCATTTTTTGAAAGAGAGAAGCGGCTTCGTCATTAAATTTGCAATCCTCAAAGTCCAGATTCGACAAACCAGGAAGTTCACCCAGCTGCTGCATCACAAAGCGATCTAGAGTCCACCCGTTAATATGAAGCCTCCCCACCGAACTGAGAAACCGCATATGCTCCAGTGCTTCCGGTTCGACTTTTGGGTCAAGGTACAGAAAGCGATTCCAAGCGACTGGCTGATGGAGTTGCTTTAGAAGTTTCGTCGTGAGTTTATTATCTCTCCCCAAGGGTGAAGTGCTATATTGAAAAACAACTTCTTTAACCTGCGGAACATCACACATTGCTTCCCACAGAATATCGTGGTCAATTCCCGAACTGACTTCAATTTTCAGCAGCCCAGGTATGTCTTTCAGAATTTTGAGACCCATGCCGGTCATCAGAGTATTGTTTTCGAATATGATCTCTTCGAGGTTTTGAAGTTGAACGAGATGCCGTAATCCGTCGTCCGTGATGGAAGTATTTCTTAAGTGAAGCTTCTTCAGGTTGGGGAATTTCGACAGCATTTTCAGTCCGTCGTCCGTGATCTGGCGAGAACCCGGGTAAGTCTCCATCGCCGTAATTTTTTTCGGTTCGAATAGCTCGATGGCCTCTTCGATCTGACTATTTTTCGCAACCTCAATACCAACCATGCGGTCGAAACCGAGTTTGTATTGCCATTCGATCGGCATATCTGCCAGCAGAGTGGGAGTTTTTAACTCGGTCAGTTCCTGAACGCCGACCTGAGTCATTAATGAGCTTCGCTTCCAGCCTTGATAAAAAAAGTATCCTCCCACGACCAGAAATAACGATATCAAGAACAAGGAAAACTGACTGAATCGGCTCGAGTTCCTAAACTTCATCCCATCCATCTCCGTCGAGAACCAGTCTTCGGAGCGACTTGGCTCTTGATTTTTAAAGGGTTGAATTCCTGTGCTTTGGGCTTTCGACTGCCCAGATGACAAAAGCAATGAGTATGTGATCCAAACGCATGTGACAAAAAGCACAGGCCAAGTGTACAAAACCTCGCCTCAGAAATGCAGATCTTTCTCTGTAGGTGCCGCTAATTTTTTGCGGTTGAAGTCAGGATATTCAGGCCACCAACAAAAGGGGCTCTTCGCCCCATATAAATAATAGATTTAGCCTCCTCCCGAATGTTCTGAGTGACCTATATTTTTGGTGGAACATTAAACGATAAGTCTAATTGTCCTTCCGGACAAACTTACGTTTTCGCAGTCTGTTCTCGTTTATACCTTCATTCTGGCGTCTTACCGAATTTTGTCGAATTATCTGTTTAATAACAGGTTATTCGACAAGAAAAGGCTCCCGAATAAAGAGCCGACTGCGATCTTGTTTGCGCCTGAATTCCAGAGGGACGAAACAGGGCCAATAACGTCAACATTCAGGGTTTAACTCTTGTGACGATTAAATCAAAGATAACCAGTTTGCTATATGGATCGATCGATCGGTCGGGGTCTCATCACGACTCCAACTTGTCGAAGCGACGGTCGATGCCAGCTGCCCCCACTTTGGAAACGCTTGAGGCTCGCTGCCTGCTGAGTGGGAATGCGCTTCCCATTTCGACAGAGGAGATTCCGCTAGACGACGAGCAGCACATCGATTCCATCGACATGTTGCTGGGAGGGGAAGAAAACCATTCGAACTCGAGCCCCAACTTCGCCTCTTCACCGGCACAGGTAATTTCGAGCACCACACTTAACAATAATAACAACCGTCCCACTTCTGAAAATATCGCTGACAATTCCGGGGAAGGCAGTTTCGACCAGCTCTTTGATGATTTTTCCGAAGAGATGATGAGTGAGCAGGAAGGGGAGTTCTCTTACGGAGGAATGAATGGGGTCGAGATCCTTGATGATGGAACTAGCATCGTCGCAAGCTCTCCCTCCGCGTTTTTGCTTTCCTCAAGAGCAAAGTCCAATGCCGCCGGAACGTTGCAGGCGAATAATGATCTGTCCGCCAGCACTTCTCCAGAATCGATCTCAATCAACTTGAGCGTGATGAAGGTACGATTCGACGTTCGAGATTTTGGAGCTGTCGGCGATGGTGTAACCGACGACACCGCCGCACTGCAGGCCGCGCTTGATGCTGCCGCAGGGCAGGAACTATTCTTGGGAACGGGTACATATTTGATCTCGGACTCGCTTAAGATTTCTTCGAACACTCGCATGATTGGAGAAGGGTCCGGATCCGTTCTGCAGTTCACCTGGACTGACGGTTCTGAGGGGGGAGATTATTACCTAGGGAACAAGAACCGGTCGGACGAGACCAATGGTGACTACAACATCGAATTGCGAGACTTCAAACTGGTCGGAGGCAATTCGGGAAATCCCTACGGTGTCGCTACCGGTGTCATTACTCACGGTATATTTCTGCGCCGCGTCACCAATGCGCTTGTCACCGGCGTAGAAATCCAAAAGACGAGTGGTTTCGCGATTTGCAATGTCGGTATGATCAACGGCAAATTCACTAACAACATCATCCGGGACGTCGGACGAGATGGCATTACTTCTTTCCCGTTGATTAAAGATAATGACCCCAACTTCAATAACTATCCTCTCGATGGACTCGTTATTTCCAATAATCAGTTCTACAACCTGGGAGATGACGCGATTGCAGTCCATGCCGGCACTCGCACCTCGTTCAACCTGAATCATCCTCCACGCAACATCACAATCACAAACAATACGATTGTCGGTCGCATTACTGATCACGAGTTGGGACAGGGACGTGGTATTTGCTTAACGGGCGTGTGGGATGCGACTGTCACGAACAACGATATCAGCAATACCGTTTCCACGGGAATTCTCATCACATCCTGGTATAACATTTCCGTAGACCCGGGCATGACGGATGAGGCGATTCGTAGCGATAACATTCTGATCTCCTCGAACACCATTAACGGGGCCGGGGCCTCCGAAGGGCTTTCGCGAGTGAAGTATGGGGTCCAAGTGAAAGGAGTCGATCGCATTCAGTTGTTGAGTAATATCATCGCTGATGCAGCAGATCGAGGTATGGATATTCGTAGCACTACGAATATTGATGTGATCGGAAATGAAGTGCGAGGGGCCTTGGGTAATGCGGCCATTCTCTTTGGAGGTGGATCCGCCTATGACGTCGTCAACGTTGTTGTCCGTAACAACGTCCTCGAACATTGGAGCGACCAGGCGCTGGTATTCTATCATGTTATTAACAGCATCGATGACAGCAATCTCATTTCGCTTTTGACTTAAGCCGGTCTCGATTCAGTGTGAATGAATGACTTCCTAAAGCGCATTCCAGCTAACCGTAGCGTGTTCTGGCGGCGTAGCCTGCTGTATTTAAGGGCTTTCGGGACCGATAGCCGCCACACTTATCCTGGACAGGATCTAGATCTGTAGACCGATCCCTATAGGACAAATTGCGAGCAAACTCCGCTCCCTGGTCTCTTTTCGCCTCGACATCTTTTTCAGTGGGTCTATTATTAAAGCCCCCTCCCACACAAGTCGTTATCTTTAGATGACGATTGTGTTCTACTACAATGAATAATTCGACATGCTAGACGAATCATGACGATTTTATTTGGAGAGGGTATTCGCTCAATGAATAACGTGCCTTATAAACTGACGACGAGCCACTTGATTTGGCTTGCCTGTCTGATCTTCCTGTGCGAGATCGTTATTGCTGGCCCCGATGAGATCAAATCGCAGGCGCTGGAAAGCTGGAATCATAAACGGGACGAGGTTCGCTACCAGAATGCCATGCGGAAGGAATACATTGACGTCTCTTCCCTCTTCTACGCACAGATGGGATCGTCCATTCCCGGTTATAATCGCCTGGAAGAACTGACCGGGAGCATTCCGATTGCTACAGAGCGGAAGGCAGACCCGCTGGTAGAAATTCCAGAAGGAACACAAGAAGGAGATGTTCTCTTCATTGAAGGGAAGCAACCGATGGCTCTGGTTTATATCGGGATGGACTCGTTCCCGGATGCAACTCTGAAGTATCCGTTCTTTATCTATCCTTACCAGAACGGACTGGAGAAGAATACGTTTCCGCCACGTTATCACAAAGCCCTGCTGTCGGAAGATGAATTGGAAAAATACAAAGACCAGTTCAAGGAGATTGCGGATTCCGAACGAAAAGTAACCTGGCTAGCAGTTCGACAACGTGACGGGTTCCAACCCACATTTTCTCGCGACAACTTCCGAGGTAGCAAGTTTACGGTTTACCGGCATACGGGTGAAGTATCGACTCCTGCCGGGGAAGATTCCGTGGATCGAAGTCCCCTCAAGAGAGAGGACATTCCTCTTTATGATCCACAAATTAAATTCCGTTTCGAACCGGTGAAGATCTATCATTACTCCCTTGAGGCAACCTCTCTGGAAGCAGTTTACGAGGTTTTGAATACGGACTCTGAGCGAATCCCGCTGATGAAGAAGAAGATCGCCGAAGTCCAAAAGAATTACACCAAGCCGGATGGCGGGACGTTTGATCTGCAGAATAATGTCTCTTACGAGGATGGGCTCTTTGTGGGATTCTCTCCCGAATCCAGCGCGATTCAACTTTCGACAGAGACCCGGGACAGTTCCCAGGCTCACATGAAGAAAGCAACGTTCACGATGCAAGCTTTCATTTTACTTCCCCAGTGGGAAGGAGGATCTGCCGCCGAAAAGGCCGCGTGGCAGCAGACCTATGAAAAACTGCTCGACCACGAAATCGGCCATGCCAAGATCTGGAGAACGAACTGGACCGCTTGGGCAAAAAACCTCGAAGGTAAAACCTACGAAGAAGTTGTCGAACTAATCAAGAAGACATCGCAACAGGAACAGAAGGAGCAGGTTGAGTTCGACGAAAAGACCAATCATGGGTTGAAGTAAGAGAGCCCCTTTCACTCAATCGGCAATCTATGCGGGAGAAGCCTCGGTCATTTCGGGAAAGTGTTCGCGGAACTTGGCCAGTTTGGGATCAATCACGGTGAAACAGTAAGGTTTGCCATTGTTGCGATTGTAGTAGTTCTGGTGTTCCTGTTCTGCTGGATAGAATGTATCCAACGGGGCGACCTCCGTAACGACCGGTTTGCCGAGTACCGCTTCCATTTCCTGAATTAGTTTTCCCGCGACCGACTTTTCTTCTTCATTCTGATAGAAGATGACACTGCGATACTGCGTTCCGCGGTCCGCTCCCTGCTGATTTAATGTCGTTGGATTATGTGTTCCCAGATGGACTCGGACAATTTCGCCAAAGGAGACGACTTCCGGATCGTATTTGACCTGGATCACTTCAGCATGGCCCGTCGAACCAGTACAAACCTGGTTATAGGTTGGCTGTTGAACATCACCCCCACTATATCCGCTGGTAACTTCGGTTACCCCTTTGATCCGCTGGAAGATCGCCTCGGTACACCAGAAGCAGCCACCACCAAAGGTAACCGAGGCAGCTGAGTTTTCTTCCTTCTGCAAAGCGACAGCATTAATGCAATAACGCAAACCACTCGGTTCTGGCCCATCGGGAAAGACGTGACCCAAGTGGGCGTCGCATACATTACAGACGGTTTCTACACGCGTCATGCCATGGCTGGTATCTGTATTGTAAGCGACCACATTCTCCTGAACCGGCTGTGTGAACGATGGCCAACCCGTCCCACTGTCGAACTTTTCGGCAGAATCGAACAGCAACGTTCCACAGCAGACGCAGGCGTATCGGCCCGGTTCAAATCGATTGCACATGTCACTACTGAAAGCGCGTTCGGTTCCGTGTTTGCGGGTGACGCGGTATTGCTCGTCAGTGAGTGATTCGCGCCATTCGTCCTCGGACTTCATCAGCTTCCGCTCGATGGTTGGGTTTCCATTTTTGCCAAATTCCAGCACATCAGCCCAGGTCAGCATGGGATACTCACTTTCGATCAATTGATTAGCGGTTCTGAAACCCTTTGAGGGTCAAGCCCACCCTTGTTTTGCAGTCTCGAATTCAGACACAACCGGATTTCAGGACGGTATCTAAATCAGTTCGGATTTTTACCGACAGTAGACTACTCGGTGTCTTCAGGATAGAAGAGACCGATCCCTCCGCTGAGGGTTCTCCGCAATTGTACGGAGCGACCGAAAGTTTACCAACCAGTAAAACGGTCACTTGAACCGTCCTGGGACGATAAACCTGGCCAGGACGGTTCATTTGCGACATTCACTGTTTAATTAGACTCCGTTTAATTACGACTTCAGGTTTTTGTTGAAGAACTCAATCGTGCGTGTCCACGCCAACCCCGCTGCCTGTTCGTCGTAGCGTGGAGTCGTGTCGTTGTGAAATCCGTGGTTAGTGTCGTCATAAACGAAATGCGTAAAGGGTTTATCCTGCTCTTCAAGCGCTGCCTCGAATGCAGGGGCGCCCGCGAGAATTCGTTCGTCTTTGGACGCATTATGAATGAGCAGTGGAGCATCGATTTTGGAGACATCTTCCAGTTCCGGTTGACGACCGTAAAATGGAACGCCCGCATCGATGACATCGGGAATTCGAACGGCTAATTGGTAAACCATTCCGCCCCCGAAGCAAAACCCAACGGCTCCCACCTTTCCGGTAGAGAGTTCATGCGAATCGAGTAGCTTCGCTGCGGCGATGAAGTCTTCCGTCATCTCTTCGGAGTCTCGTTTTCGCTGCATCTCGCGGCCTTCCTCATCGTTCCCAGGATAACCTCCGAGGGGAGTGAGTGCATCAGGCGCAAGAGCAAGAAAACCGGCGACCGCCAGTCGACGAGCGACATCTTCGATGTAGGGATTCAATCCGCGGTTTTCATGGATGACTACGACTGCAGGAAACTTGTCTCCTTTCGCGGGATGGGCCAGCAACCCTTTCATTTCCCCCGCCCCCTTGGGGGAATCGTAGGTGATCATCTCTGCTTTGATACGAGAATCATCGGCTTTGACTTGCTCTGCCCATGCATAGTTAGGTTGCAAGCTGGACATCAATGCTTCTACGGTCATGCCGCCAACGGCGAAAACTCCGAGACTTTTGATGTAGTCGCGTCGGTTCATGCGGCCATGTGCATAGTCATCATAAATATCCAGAACTTCCTGATTGAAATCGGTCGCTTTTTTACGCTCCGTGTTTTTACGTTCCATGATGTGGCTCTCTGAGTTCAAGGTTCCAAGTGATCCGAGGAATTTCACCAACAACGCGGAAGGCGTCGACGGCAAAGTCAGACTTTATGATCACTGCCTCCGCTTGATGCGCCAAGTAGAATCTGTCCCGTTTTCTTAGTGATTTTTGATTCTTCATCCCCCTCAAAGATCGGAATGGGAAGTGATTCAATAGGCCAAGTGTCTGGTTGTCGACCCGTCAGTCTGACTTTCATGCAGCCAGTGCGTCAGGTCAATGCCGTTTATTGACTCTGAAAAAGGACACGGAACAGGAGTCGACTTCGCTGGCATGAGATATGCATGAACTATGTTCACAGCAGAAGCCAGCGATCTCTTATTCAAGGGTAAACGGGCAATCTAAACGGATGGAATCAATTCAGACCACAGAAAGGGTACCTTAATGACAACTTCGACTCACACAACGACGAACCCCGAAGTTATTCAACTCTGGACGACCGACCGCGGGGGCGTTCCCGCTGCAGTTGAAGAAACCCAAAAGAAGGGTGACCCCGGTATCTTACGAATTCATTTCCCGGAAGAAGGCAGCGAAGATACATTAACAGAGATTTCCTGGGACAACTTCTTTCAGAAATTCGAAGAAGCAAAACTCGCCTTTGTTTACGACATTCGAACCGAATCGGGAGAACTCAGTCGATTTTCCAAACTGATCTCGCGCTAGAACCGCCTTGATTTCCGAGATAATGTTTAGAAGCAGGTATCGACAATACCACCGTCGCAACGCATGGATGCTCCCGTCGTGGCCGCCGCTTGCTCACTGCACAGGTACGTGACGAGCGATGCGACTTCATCGGTGGAGGCGAAGCGTTGAATCAACGAAGAGGGGCGAGCCTCTTTAAAGAATTCCGCTTTAGTTTTTTCGAGCGATTTGCCTTCAGCCAGTCGTTCAACGAATTCTTCGACACCTTCACTCCAGGTCGGGCCGGGTAATACGCTGTTCACGGTGACGCCGGTGTCCTTAAGTGTTTTGGCGAGGCCACGGGAAATCGCCAGTTGAGCCGTTTTGGTCATTCCGTAGTGGACCATCTCCACCGGGATATTAATCCCGGATTCACTCGAGATAAATATAATGCGGCCCCAACTCTGTTTTTTCATCTGTGGAGCGACTGCTCGTGATAAGCGAATGCCGCTCATGACGTTGATTTCATAAAACCGCAGCCAATCTTCGTCGCTAATCTCTTCGAACGGCTTCGGCTCAAAGATGCCGGCATTATTAATCAGGATATCGATGCTGCCCAGCTTTTGGGCTTCTTCGATCAGTTTATCGCAACCTTCGGCCGTTGCTACATCGGCAACAACGCCATGAGTATCGCCGTCCAGCGTTTTCAATGCTTTGGAAACACTCCCTTCCGAACGTCCATTCACAACGACTTTGGCACCTTCTGCTAACAAAGACTGGGCGATCGAGCGTCCAATTCCAGATGTTGATCCTGATACGACAGCCAGCTTACCCTGCAACTTAAAATCCACCTCACACCTGCCTTCTTATCCCGAAATTTATTATCATAGCCTCACTTCATTTTTATTATTGAAGTTCCTCTCCGATAGTCAACAGGTGATCTCCGCATAGGCGTAGATTCGAGATCGATTGATAAGTTCGCCGTCAGCGCGTCAATTTGAGCCAGCAATGGAACAGCTTCTTAACGAAGGGCGTCAGTCGGGTGCGGTTGTACTGGTCACCCAGCTTACGAATTGCTTCGGCCTGAGTCGGGTAGGGGTGAATCACGGAAGCGATTTTGCCCAGACCAATTTTGTACTGCATGGCCTGTGTGATTTGATTAATCAGTTCGCCCGCGTGAGAGGCAACGATGGTCGCTCCTACAATTTGATCTGAGTTTTCTTCACAGTAGATTTCGACGAAGCCATCATCTTCTCCCTCCAGAATTGCCCGGTCTACGTCTTTCAAAGGTTGCTTATAGATCTTCAGTTTCTTTCCGTTGGACAGTGACTCCTCGGGTGTGGTACCGACATGAGCGATTTCGGGAGAGGTGTAAGTACACCAGGGAATGAGCAGCTGGCTCATTTTCGCTCGCCCCATGAAAAGCGTATTCTGAATAACGGTGCGGGCCATGAAGTCGGCCGCATGCGTGAATTGGTAACGAGAACAGATGTCACCAGCGGCATAGACTCGGGAATTTGTTGTCTCCAAGCGATCGTCCACTTGAACCCCAGTTTGGGTATCGTACTCAATACCAGCCGCCTCCATATTTAGTCCGTCACAGTTCGGAGTACGTCCGGTCGACACCAGAATTTCATCAAAGGCGATTTGGTGTTCTTTACCGTTTTGTTCGTAGATTACTTGTTTTCTTTTTCCGTTCGAATCGACCCGGACCAGGTTGGCATTGAATATGAACTCAATTCCATCTTTCTCCATGGCCTCTTGAACCTGTCGAGAGGACTCCGGTCGTTCCTTGGACAAAATATGATTTCCACGATCGATCTGAGTCACTTTGCTTCCGAAGCGAGCGAATGTCTGTGCCATTTCGCAACCGATGGGGCCGCCCCCAATTACCACGAGCTTTTCGGGAAGGGCTGTCAGTGAAAAGAGCGATTCGTTCGTCAGATATCCTGCTTCTTCCAATCCGGGAACGGGAAGCTTTGCCGCGCGTGCCCCCGTAGCGATGACGGCCCGTTTGTAATCTAATGTGCGTGCTCCTGAATCGCCCGTGACTTCGACCTGGTTCTTGCCGTTGAACTGTCCTTGACCGAAGTAGACATCGACCCCCAGTTCCTGAAATCGTTTTGCGGAATCATTGGGGCTAATCCGGGCGCGGAGGCGGCGCATGCGTTCCATCACTTCGGAGAAATCGACATCCACGTTTCCCGCCTGCACGCCATACTCGCCTGCATCCCGGATGGCGGCGATGCATCTGGCCGAACTGATCAAGGCTTTGGATGGAACACACCCGACATTCAGGCAGTCCCCTCCCATCAACCCCCGTTCTACGAGCGCGACTTTCGCCCCGAGACCTGCTGCTCCGGCTGCCGTAACTAACCCAGCCGTTCCTGCTCCGATCACCACGAGATGATACCGGCCAGACGGCTCCGGATTCTTCCATTCCGGTGGATGTACGTGTGATTGAAGAATCTGATTCTGTTCTGTCAGCGGTTCCAGTTGTTGCTTGTAGCTCATGTTTCGCTTTCTGGTTATATCCCACTAGTTCCGCACGATTGATAATGGCGTTTAAAGTTACTCGTTGTCGGTAACGACATCAGACTCAGTAGATTTAGCCGTGTCCGACGGGCTGAATCCGAAAAGCGGTAACAGTTTTTTAAGAGTAATCGGAAGTAATCCTAAAATCGCAAACGCGAGCAAAACCTGCCAACTGAGAATTTTGCCGATGCCATCATCGGCCAAGGTTTGCAGATTAGGGACAGTCGATCCGGCATAAACATATGCCGCAGTGCCGGGCAACATGCCGATCTGACTTACCCACCAGTAGGTAACCGTTCGAATTCGCGTAAGCCCCATCGCCGTATTTACGACAAAGAAGGGGACGAGCGGGATCAACCGAATCGTGAACAGGTAGTAGGCACCTTCCTGTTCGAACTTCTTATTCAGTGACTGGAAGCGATCACTCAATCGGGATTGAATCCAATCCCGGAATAAATATCGACTCAATAGAAAAGCAACGACAGCTCCACCAGTGGAACCAACACTGACAATGACCAATCCGAGCCAGAAGCCAAGGAACCAACCATATGCCAAAGTTAAGGGAACAGCCCCAGGCAAGGAGATACCAGCGACAATGACATACAGGAGGATGGCTGCGATAATCGTTAGAAAATAATGATCCTGAAACATCTGTTGCAGTTGCCCTTCACGTTGAGCGAGAGCATCTAGCGAAATCGCGTCACCGTATTGCCAATAGACAAGGACGCCGACCAGCGCGACAACTGCGAACACGATTATTTTGGCCCAAGGTATTTTTTTTGACCGGGTTTCCCCAATATCTTCTTCCGCAGAAGGTTCGTCACTCATTCAGATACTTTCTAAAAGAAAGGTGTTTACTCAGGTAATCAACCAGATTGGGAAACATCAGAAGGCTCTCTATTTATATCCAACCTTTGATTCTCATTATAACCTTCAGTATTTACAAAGCCTGTAAGCTATCCCACAGTCTCGAAAGACAATATCGACGATACTTCAGATCAGTCGCACCTTATTTCTCTAACGGAACGTACACAACACACCGATCGCGACAACATAGGCATAGTTGCTGACTGGTCGCTCGCACAGATCATCAAAAAGGATTGGGAATGAAAACTGAGATTGAATCACAACAACGGAGTAATACATGGGTGATTATGGAACTCGTGCCTTTTATGACGGTTCTAATCGTATCTGCATTTGCCGCTACTTCAGTGTATGCCGCAGATGTGTTGGTCGGCGTTCATGTGGAACCTTCCAAGCGGGTATCCTTAGATAAGATTGATCATTCTCAGTGGGATGATTTATTACACAAGTACGTCAACACCAATGGACAAGTAAATTACACGAGTTGGAAAGAGTCGAAAATCGACGCGCAAGCACTCCAGAGTTATTTAAGTCACCTTTCTCAGGCTAACTTGAAGGGAACCCAAGAGGAAAAACTCGCTTACTGGATTAATGCCTACAACGCCGTGACGATTTGGGGAATTTTGCGGGAATACCCGACCAGCAGTATTCGAAACCATACCGCCAAGATTTTCGGATATAATATCTGGGAAGACCTGAAACTGAGAGTGGTCGGAAAAGAGGTTTCACTGGATCAGATGGAACATCAGATTCTTCGCAAAATGGGAGAACCCCGCATCCATTTCGCGATCGTCTGTGCCTCTATTGGATGCCCACGTTTATTGAACGAAGCCTATACCCCTTCGAAACTGGATCAACAATTGTCAGCCAACGCGAAACATTTTTTCAATGACCGAACTAAATTTCGTTACAGTGCTTCAGATAAGACGTTTTATGTGTCTTCTATCCTCGACTGGTTTGGCGAAGACTTCGGTGCTTCGGATAAAGCACGGCTCCAACGCATCGCGAGTTGGTTACCGGACAAAACGGCACAACAAGTGGCACACGCGGGTCAAGGATCGTTCTCATTTCTGGAATACGACTGGGACTTGAACGATCAGAAACAGGGTAATTAGCAGTTTTTAATTCACGGTAGTAAGACCGTTCCTTCGAGAACAATTTGATCTCTTTTCCAGTTATGGAGTCAGCGCGATCATGTCGACAAGCAACTTCACTACATCCGAGTCGAGTGTATATGATCGGTACGCTTCGGCGGCAAAGCAGGTGGAACCAGCGCTCTGCTGCCCTGTCGAATATTCGACCGATCTCCTTGAGGTCATTCCAGATGAGATTCTGGAACGCGACTATGGTTGTGGCGACCCGACTCCGTTTGTGGAGCCAGGCGATACCGTCCTCGATTTGGGTTCTGGTGGTGGAAAGCTCTGTTACATCGCGGCTCAACTGGCGGGGCCAGAGGGGCAGATCATTGGGGTCGATTGTAATCGAGAAATGCTGGGATTGGCCCGGAAACATCAACAGACCGTTGCCGAGCGAATTGGATTTCACAATGTCGATTTTCGATATGGAATGATTCAAGACCTCCAACTGAATCTGCAACTTCTCGAACAGGAATTGAGCGTATCGCCAGTTAAAGATGCGAGTGACTTCCTGCGGTTACGAAATATTGAAGAACGACTGCGGAAAGAGACTCCGCTCGTCGAAAGCGATTCGGTTGATTGCGTTCTTTCTAATTGCGTATTGAATCTGGTTCGTCAACCCGATCGCAAACCCCTGTTCTCCGAGATCTATCGTGTCCTCCGAAGAGGAGGGCGTGCGGCGATCAGTGATATTGTTTCTGACGAAACCGTCCCGGAAGAAATGAAACAGGATCCGAAATTGTGGTCAGGCTGTATTTCGGGTGCCTTTCGCGAAGATGAGTTTCTGCAGCAGTTCGAAGAGGCGGGATTTCATGGAATCGAGATAGTGAAACGGGTCAGCGAACCGTGGCAGACCATCAACGGTATCGAGTTTCGATCCATTACGGTCGTGGCCCATAAAGGGAAGGATGGCCCCTGCCTGGAGCGAAACCAGGCTGTCGTCTACAAAGGACCTTTCAAGTCTGTCGAAGACGACGACGGACATCGTTATCGTCGGGGAATCCGGATGGCCGTTTGTGATAAAACATATCGATTACTGAATCGAAAACCATACACAGGATTATTTGAAAACATCGAGCCGCTAGTTGAGATTCCTTTGGCCGATGCCTTGTCCTATGATTGTAAACGGACGAAACATCGGCATCCGCGCGAAACCAAGGGAGAAGATTATGAAGCGACCATCGACGCGGAAGGCCCCTGCTGCGGGACCGACGGGGATTGCTGCTAACGATTGAAATCATTCGATTCGATGATCTCTTCCATAGATGGCATTAACGAAATAAGCTCTTATGAAAACGCTCACATTATTGAGACAAGGCAACCAACTCGCTTCACCTGCAGAACAGCGAACCGTTCTGGCTGATGCGGATCGTGTTCCGGGTGGGACCTTTGAGACCAGACTTGCAGAACAAAAACGGGTTCCACTGACGCGTGATGCTTTAGCAACCTTGCAGATCAATTTAGGAAAAGTCTGTAATCAGACCTGCACGCACTGTCATGTCGATGCGGGTCCTGATCGACGTGAAAGCATGTCGGAAGAAGTCGCTGGCCAGGTTATCGACTTCCTGTCGCATTCCGACGTGGAAACACTCGATATTACCGGTGGTGCCCCCGAAATGAATGCGCAGTTTCGGCGACTCGTGGAGGCCGCCACGTGTATGAATAAAAAAGTCATCGACCGTTGTAACCTGACGATTCTCCTAGCCAATGGTTTCACTGATCTTCCCGAGTTTCTGGCAAAACACAAGGTGAATATCGTCGCCTCATTGCCTTGCTATCTGGAAGCGAACTGTGATTCACAACGGGGTGATGGCGTTTATGAGAAATCGATCCATGCGATACGCCGATTAAACGATCTCGGATACGGAGTTCCCGGTTGCGGTTTAGAATTGGATCTTGTTTACAATCCAACCGGCACCGGCTTACCCCCTGAGCAGCAGGCGTTGGAGCAGGAGTATCGAGAGCAGTTGGATACTCGGCATGGCATTTTCTTTAATCATCTGTTTACGATCACCAATATGCCCGTGAGCCGATTTCTGTCCGATCTGTTGGAGCAGAACAAGTACGAAGTCTACATGCAGAAACTCCTGGACAGTTTCAACCCGGACACGGTCGATCAACTGATGTGTCGCTCGTTGGTATCGGTTGACTGGAAGGGCTATCTGTTTGACTGCGACTTCAACCAGATGCTCGACCTTCCCATTCTTGGGACAACCGAACGATTGCATATTTCTGAGCTCACCGACGATCTCTTGAACGACCGGACGATCAGTACGGCCAATCATTGTTTCGGTTGCACCGCCGGGGCGGGTTCGAGTTGTACTGGAAACTTAACGTAATTCTCTTTTAGCTTAATTCTCTTTCAATGAAGAGCAGTAGAACTTTTCAGCTACAAAGAATCTCTTATGGCTTCTCCGGAACATCTGATTCTCTTCGCCCGTTATCCGGAACCTGGAAAGACGAAGACTCGTCTGCTCTCAGCCTTCTCTCCGGAGTCTGTCGTTGACATCTATAAGCACTTGCTCGACTACACTCTCATTCTGGTTCGAGATTTCTCAAGTCAACAGGGGTGTGATGTCTCTCTCTATGTCAGTGGGGGCACTGCGCAAGAGATGGGCACGTTGGTAGGCGACGACTTCAGGTTAGTTGAACAAACCGGAGATACGTTAGGGGACCGGATGTTAAATGCCGTCACCTATGCCAGCGAACTGGGAGCGGAAAGAACGGTCATCATTGGTACGGATTGCCTCGAACTGATCCCGGACGATTTAACAAAAGCATTTGAGCTTCTCCAATCCCACGATCTTGTTCTGGGACCGGCACAGGATGGGGGGTATTACCTGATTGGTTTACAGGAACCCCAGCCTTCTATATTCGATGAGATGCCGTGGGGCACGAACACGGTTTTTAACGAAACGCTGAACCGAGCACGAAATCGAAGCTTGGATACGGCTCTACTCGAGATTCATAACGACATCGATTACCCCGAAGACCTTATCCCACTGAGGGGAACACTTCCCGAGTCCTTGCGGGCAGTATTTCCTCAAAAGCAGGGGACCCTCTCTGTAATCATTCCCACTTGGAATGAAGCTGAAAAGCTACCCGCAACCTTGACGAAGGTGGGTAGACCCCATAATGAACTTGAAGTGATTGTAGTCGATGGTAAAAGTACCGATACTACATGCGACATTGCGGAACAGCATGGTTGCCGTGTGATCCGTTCCAACCCGGGTCGCGGAACTCAGATGAATGCGGGGGCTTCCGTCGCCAGCGGCGAGTTCCTCCTGTTTCTGCATGCGGATACGCAGCTTCCTGACAATTACGAACTTCTCGTATCCGAGTCCCTCAAATCGAATGTCATCGCGGGGGCATTTCGTCTCAAGATCGATCACAGCTCGTTGGACATGCGTCTGACAGAATGGGGGGCGAACTGGCGTTCTCGTTGGCGACAACTTCCTTATGGTGATCAGGCGATCTTTCTGAAGGCAGATACCTTTTACGCCATGCATGGATACCGTAATTGGCCAATTATGGAGGACTACGAGCTGATACATCGATTGCGAAAACTGGGTACGATCCGGCTACTATCGCAAGCCGTCACCACTTCCGGCCGACGCTGGATGAAGATAGGTGTCTGGAAAACCTGGTGGCGTAATCAATGCTGCATCAGGATGTATCGACGCGGGCACAGCATTGAGAAAATTCGCGACGCTTATTATTCACAACGATCATTGTAGTGTTTCGTTTGCGGTTATTTTCCTGGAGACTTCTCGTGTTTTTGAACCACGAAGGAACGAAGACACTGAGGAACTACAACAAATCGAATTCTTGTGGAAGCGATTGAAATTGTTTTTGGTGATGTATGATTCAAGACTGAGAATATCAGAGAAGTATTGACAGATTAATTCTCCTGCATTACTTTACAACGCAAAGCGACTTCCAAACTTTACAGAGGAATCATGAAGATGGAACTGTACGAAGCGTTGCATCAAATCACGGCCATTCGTCAACAGATGGCCAAAAGCGAAGTGTTCCGAGGATACCGCTCGGTGACGGTGGGGTTTTCCGGACTACTCGGACTCTTTGCCGCCTCAATCCAGACGGAATGGGTCGCAGCACCCACAGAGCACCTGGAGCGATATCTCGCACTCTGGTTTTTTGTCGCCATATTGAGCATCGTGCTGGTGGGACTGGAACTTTATTGGCGCGCGTTCTGCATCGGTTCCGGAATGATGAAGCAGATGACGATCTCCGCCGTCGGTCAATTTCTGCCTTGCATCTTGATCGGTGGATTGCTGACTACCTGTATTTTCAAAGCGGCCCCGGAAGTCGCGTGGATGCTCCCCGGGTTGTGGTCGCTCCTGTTTGGCCTCGGAATTTTCTCATCCTATCGTATGTTGCCCTCACCCATTTGCTGGGTAGGTGCTTATTATGTGCTATGTGGTTGTGGCAGCCTGATGTTTGGACAGGAAGAGTACCCGCTCTCTCCATGGCAGATGGGAATCAGTTTTGGCGGCGGGCAGTTTATCGCCGCGTTCTGCCTGTACTGGACGTTGGAGAGAGATGATATCGTAGAGAGAAATGATTCAGCGGAGCGAAACAATGCCACGTAAGAAAAAAAATGACCAACCACCACAGGACGAAGCAACAAAAGATGAGGGACGTTTTTCCTACGATGGCTTAGATCGGGTGATGCATGAGAAAGCCCGTTTGGGAATTCTGGCTTCTCTTGCGGCCCATGGTGAGGGTGTTCTATTCAACGACCTCAAACAACTGTGTGCGTTAACAGATGGAAACCTGAGTCGACATCTGACCGTACTGAGCGAAGCTGGTCTGGTTGAAACCTGGAAAGGAACAGGCGGTTCCCGTCCTCAAACGATGTATCGCTTAACGGCAGACGGCCGTGCCCGATTTGCCGAATATATCGCCGTCCTGGAGCAAGTAGTCTCAGACGCTCAGGCAGAAGCAACGCCTGCTAAACGAGTGGGTGACTTATCCGGCGGATGGGCACCGGCGTGATCACAGGGCGATAGACCTGTCCCGTTCGTCAGCGGTGTTAGAATCGTACCTATCCAGAATTTAATATGGTTGGATATCGAAATACGATCGAGACCAAAGATCAAGCAATTGCGCAATGATCCAGAGTGGCGACCGACGATCCTGTCACCAGCGTCGGCTCGTAGCTGATATCGACATTAGGTTGAGCAGGGTGAGCGATTCTCCACGCCAACTGATCGACAGCACGACAACCAATATCAGCGGCATGAACGTCGATCGTCGTCAGGGAAGGTTGAATCTTCTCAAGTATTTTTTGCTCATTGTTACAAGACATCAGGCTGATATCCTCTCCGGCTTTCAGGTTCCTGGCAGAAAGCGTGCGTGCGACTGTCGTTCCGGTACTGTCATCCGGTGTGAACATCGCCGTAGGCCGTGGATGTGTGTTGAGAAGTCGTTCGACTAGATCATCTACCCATTCACAATGATCTACTGCAGGTGAAGGAAACGTCCAATCCTGTTCGTTACCCAGATAACTGTTCACAGTCGCACCCGCTTGTTGTGCGTAGAACGTAAAGCTGGCCTGTCTCCGTTGAATACTCACTTGCGATGGCTTAGGACTTAAAAAGGCAAGATGGCGATGCCCGCACGAAATCAAATGCTCGGCCGCCAGTTTTCCGACCCGAACGTCATCAACTTGGACAACATCACCAGTCATTCCCTCGGGACGTCCCAGAACCCAAACCGCAGGTAACTCCTGAACTCTTTTAACCAGTTCGGGATTAACCTGCCCAGCCAAGTCCCCCTGGAGGGCCCCTTTCAGGATGACGCCGTCGATTCGTTTGCGATCAAACTCTTCAGGAAATTGATCCAAGGTTGGCAAATTCGCAATCAATAAATTGGCATTCAGATTTATCAACGACTGTTCGATACCATCGATTGCAGCCGTCACCACGGGAAGGTTTGCCAGTGAAGGATCCATCCCTAATAGTAAAAGCAGAACATTCTTATCTTCAAGCGGATTGAGATCACACATCGACGCCTTGCGCTGTCGGGGCGAATAGTCCAGTGTCTTAATGGCATCGAGCACTCGCTCCCGATTCTCGTCACTGACCCCGGGATGCTTGTGGAGCACTCGGCTCACCGTCCCTGCCGACACCTTCGCTAGACGCGCGACATCCAGAATTGTTGCGGCCATTTCGTCCTCCCTCTGAAATATTCAAAGAATATTTCTTCACTGATTATAACCTGATTTTAATATTCAGTATACTCGCAATAAGAGTCCGCAGGCAATCAACGAGAGAGGGTCAGCTACTTTTCCAATCGGTTAACCATTTGCCAGATGTTCGTCCGCTTGAACCGGAGATTGCATCCGATGAATCGAAAAATCGGTGATGATCGCCTCAGCACTTTCAACGGCAAAGCCAAGGGCACCATGCTCGAAAGTTTGATCCGCCAGTGAGAGGATCAGGTTATCGGCAATCGACAGCTCCAGATAACTACCGTAAGCCACAAGTTTCAAGGAAGTTAATCCGGGCGGATCGGTCACCCAGTAGCCTGCCTGTAGGGAATGGAATTGCATCATGTTCTCGCCACTTCCATCCTCTCCCGTTCCCCACGACCGTAATTGAGCGACTCCTTTAAATAGATCCAGGGAAATGTAATACCCGTCGTGGGTTTCCCGGTCGACACGGAAGACCAGACCGAATTTCCCTTCGCTACTCAGTTGTATGGTTGCTTCCAACTGGAAAGATTCCAAATCTTCTTCCAACGCGAAAATCTGATAACCGAATGTGTTAGAGATCTGGAGTGATTTATCCCGAAGTAGGATACAACTTCCATCGCTGGTATCTTTCAACGGACATACCCGGGGTACGGAAACCTCCTCCTCCATCAACGATGCAAAACCCTCAAACGTGCGAACAGCCAAGTGACCATTTTCAAGTTGTTCAATCCGTTTCGGTGGAGGCATCAGATTGTTCGATGTCCGATCCACACCCCCTTGGGTGTAAAAACTGAACAATAGAAAACCCTTGTCATCCTTACAAATTCGTCCAGCGTAATTACCACTCGGCAGCAGCACATTGTCTGCATAACTCATCCAGGGATCGCCGATTCGTTTCGTATGCCAATAGCGGACTTTAGCGTCTTCGCGAATACTGCCGATCAGGTAATGCTCGCCGTTGATTTTCAACAGATTGGGAACTTCGACATCGTCATACAAACCGGGGTGATGCAGAGCAGGTCGAGCTTCAAATTGATTTGGGGCGACTTCCTCCATCTGAGCCACACATCCTCGCCGGACCACAGGCCCATGATTCACTCGGCCCGCCGTCAATAACCAGGCCCGATCACCTTCCCGAAAGTAAAACGGATCACGCCAGGAAACCCAGTGGCGACCTTCATCTAATTTCGATTCGTAAAACTCTGATGGGGGACTCAGGGGGTAATCGCTGCTCGCGTCATGGTCGAAAGGAGGCTGGGGAGGCCGACCCGGTAGATCGTAAGGTAACGGAGAACGCCGATCCTCCCAATTAATGGGCGTTTTCTGCCAACAGTACAAATCGTCACTTTCTGCCATGCCAATTCGCTGGCTGCCTCCCCGGTCACAGCGGGACAACCCGGTGTAGAACATCCTCCACCAACCTTTTTTATAAGGATGAGCAGAGATGTGACTGGTCCACAGCATGGAGTCATCAAAACTGCCCGGGTGTCCAATATGAATCGCATTCTCAACCCGTCGCCAACTGAAGCAATCGTTACTCACAGCATGAGCGATGTAATCGTGGTTGGGCAACACGAGATGGAACAGATGGTAAATCCCCTCATGATAATAAACATCCACATCACCGAGAGTCTTCCTGGTCCCTATTGCTTCTGAATACATGTAGTGTTTCCTTCTCGGGTATTTACTCCGCAATGACTTACATAAGAGGAATAGTGAATCGGCATCATATTTGCATTTCCTTGATTCGCTCTGAATTATAGTTTTTGAAACGCTCGGACGCACCTCATGACGGTTAAACCGTCGGATTTCGATTCTAATACGAGAGAAGTTCGTTCGTCCGACTGAACTGAGAGCATGCAGTCTGGAAGATGAACTACCACGCGGAATTCTATAACGGTAATCCCAATCAGGATTTCACGAGGAATTTCATTTTCTGAGCACATTAGAGTATGACGGGGAAACTTGGCTGTGCTCATCGATTCTAAACACGAAATTTTATTCCCTGCTAAGGAGATCGAAAAATGAGCCACGACAAATTCAAATCTTGCATCGAAGTCTGCATCGAGTGCGCGCAAGCGTGTGAACACTGTGCGGACGCCTGTTTAAGTGAGAGTCATGTCGCCAAAATGACTAATTGCATTCGAACAGATCGCGACTGCGCCTCTCTTTGTCTGACTGCGGTCGCGCTCATGAGTCGCGATTCTCAGTTCGCCACGCAATTTTGTGCGATGCTTGCCGACGTTTGCGAGGCATGTGCCAAAGAATGCGAACAGCATGAAATGCAACATTGCCAGGAATGTGCAACAGCCTGTAATAAATGTGCCGCTGAATGTCGCGACATGGCTGGCGTGAAATCCTGATCAGTATTGGGGAATACCTCTAATTGGACGTCATTCCCGATAGGCAGCAGCCGGCAATAAGTTGGGCACCACTATTCCGTCGACCGAATCCACTTGGAATAGAACACGATCTTTCCGAGTGGATTTACAGGTCGATTGAATCTCTTTAGAGTCGAGGGAGAACGACTACAGTTGATAAGGGTCCTTTACGCGCAAGAGACTCGATCAGTTTTCCTTCTTCAGAGAAACGGTGCCATGCAACACAACGTCGGAAAATGGTTTGGAATAGTGCTGGTTTGTCTCATTTTGAGTCCATGTTATCCCGGTACAGTCATGGCCGCCGATCCGGTTACCACGAACCAGGCGGAGGAGAAGGTTATCGAAAAATGGAAGACAACCACCGGGGTTGAATTCGGTACATGGGGGCCTATGCCCAACCAGCCAGCACCCACATTAATCATTCTGGCGAGCACTATTCAGGAGACCTTGGGAAGCGCCTATTTTCGGCAATCCGGAAATGAACTTTCCGAAGCGGGGTATTTGCTGGTTTCCATTGATATTCCCAGTCATGGCACCGCGATGCAAGTCGACGAGCCCGCCGGGTTGAATGGCTGGGCAGATCGCTGTCGGCGCGGAGAAGACTTCGTCAAAGAGAATAACGAACGACTGGCTCAAGTCCTCGATTACTTAATTGCCGAACAATATACGGACAAGTCACGAATCGTTATTTGCGGCACCTCGCGCGGTGGATTTCTAGCGACGCATTTTGCCGCGTTTGATAAACGAGTCAAAGCAGCCGTCGCTTACGCTCCCGTAACGGACTTGGCGGCGTTACGCGAATTCAAGGATATGGAAGATAATGAACTGGCCCAATCTCTGTCTCTGATTCATCAGGTGGACAACTTATTGGGAAGGCCTCTCTTCATTGTTATTGGGGATCGTGACGACCGTGTCGGCACAGACACGGCGATTACTTTGGCTCTTCAGTTGACCAGACGATCGCTGGAAGAGGGGTTAAACAGCCAGGTCGACTTACATGTAATTTCCGAACCCAAAGGGCATACCGTCCCTGCCGGATCGACTTCTCTCGCTGCCGAATGGGTTAAGAAGAAGGTTGAATCTTCCCTACCAGCAGATAATCGTAGTGGCTCCCGGAAGGTCCCTCGGCTCCGATGATGTAGATTGTGTCCTCGATGATGACGACACCGGGATCGTTGAAGACTGCACCGGGAGGCAATGGGTTATCCAATCGTAACCAACGATCTTCTTCGCAATCATACGCCCAACAGAGATCGGACCAAACCATCTTCCCTGCGATCTCAGCGACGCCGCCTGCAATAAGGGCATATCGATTTTGATAGAGTGTTCCTTCCCAGCCAGAAATGGCGACGGGAGCATCCGCAAACCGGCTCCAATCGTCCTTCTGCGGATCGTATCGCCACGATTCATTCAGACGTGTGACCCCTTCTTCCTTTTTCCAAGTCACGCCACCAAACAGGCATAATTCGTCAGCATAAACTACTGACGCCGCCCATCCACGTCCTCCCGTCGGTATGGAGGACCGAACTTGCCAACCCTGTTCTGGCTGGGATAGATCAAAAACCTCCGTCGTCGCGCGGATGGTGTTGTGGCTGTATCCTTTTTCTTCCCACTGATATTCGTTCCCACCGACGACCAGCAGCTTGTTTCGAATGCTTCCTATGGATGTGTGCGTTCGCGGCACATTCAGTTGGCTATGCTTTTTCCAAGAAGATTCATTCGACGACAGATCGAGCTGAAAGCAATCAGGATAAGGTTGATACGAAGGTTCCTGTCCCTTGAAGATTTTTCCTCCCCCTACCACATAGAAGTTCGAGCCCTGCACGATTCCTCGAGTGTATTCACGTCGGTCCGGAATATGGGGGAGTTGGCTCCATCGATCTTGTCTGGGATTATATTTCCAGGTCCAGCGAGACGTTTTTTCGATGACACCTTCTGCGGATGTTTCTCCTCCCGGAATGAACCCGCCTGCAACGTAAATCTCTCCTTCGTATTCCACCATCGCCAACCCACTGATGCCAGCGTAAGGTCCCGCTTCTACCCAGGGAAGATGTTTGACCTCCCATTCGATTTCACCAAACAGAGGAAGCTTTTCGTATCCAGAGGGAAGTTGTTCCGACAATTCCGGTGCGACCTTAACGCCTTTCTTGGGAGTCGCCTTGATGGAGTCCTCAGCGAAGAGGAGTGCGGACGACGACAAAAAAGTAATCAGCAGCAGAACAATACTCTTCATGAAAATGGGCTTCCCAGTGAAATCTTTGGATTGATTATATTCGCAGAGTTAGTTGAACCAACGTGCCCAGAACATCCACCATGGCTTTGATTTTGATTCAAACACTTCGCCTGCCGCAGGAGCCACCGGCTCAATCTCTTGGGTGGTGAGTAATGACGAAACCGAAGGAGGGACGGCCCCTGTGGCCGGTATCTCGCTTATTTCTTCCGATGCAAGATTGGGATTCCAACGGTCTCGCTGAACGTCGTTCCGCTGGGTTCGACCTTCCTTTTCGATGATCGTTCGGACCTGTAGCTGGAATTCGCGTCCTTTTTCCGGATCGACCATCGCCACAAAGTTGGCATAGCCTTCGATCGCTTCCAGTACATTGGGCGAGTTCCCCCAATGCTTTCCTTCAGGTCCATCCTTTTCGATCTGATACAAGGTCGCTCGGAACTGCCGTAGCTTTTTGCGGGGAATATTGACTCGTTCATTGACGACCAGCCCCGTGACTTCCTGACGGCTTCCTTTCCGGAAGATACGTGTCTTTTCCGGATGAAGTTGAAAGCCTTCCTGTTCGACCACATAGGAGACCTGCCGCAACATACGACCTACCGCTGCAGAACCCTGACCAGCATGGGAAAATGTCAGGTCGTCAGCGTAGCGGGTGTAGGTGAATCCCAGCTTTTCCGCGAGACCTGTTAACCGGGCATCGAGTCCGCGGCAAAGAATGTTAGTAATCGCAGGGCTACTGGGCGCCCCTTGAGGTAACCGCCGTTCCGATTGTTGAACATAGTAGGTTTTTTGATCTAACTGGACTTCAGTTACTTCCGGTTCGGAACAGATCAGTGCGAGAACCGTTGCCAGTTGCTCGCTGTAACCGAACTTGCGAAACAGGCCTCGAACTCTGCGCCAAGTCACCGTCGGGAAAAAGTTTTCCAGGTCAACATTAATGACGACTTCCGCTTTAACATGAGGTTCCGCATTAGTGACAATCGAACGACCGGTACGAAAACCATGGGCTGCCGGGTGGAGTTCGATCTTGTCGAGAATATTCCAGAGAATCCACTCCTGCGCTCGTTTGAGACGGGGCATCGGTGCAGAGATATTTCGTATCCCGCCCGTTTTCTTGGGAATGGCGAAGCGTTGATAATGTGTCGTCGTTGATGTGCGCCGGTCGAAAGCGAGAAAACGGAGTTCGGCAACAGTGGTCTCCATCGCTTCGGCCAGTTCCTCAACCGAGTGTAATTCGGGAAGGCCTCGTTTCTGGAGTTCCTCAATTTCAATTTTCTGTTGATTGAGTCCACCGGAAACATCCGAACCTAAATAGACAATGTCTCTCGTATATTGCTCTCGCCACGCTTCCGCTTTTTCTGCGCGTTCGCGCAACCGTCGTTCTTTGGTTTCCTGACGTTTCAGGCGCGATTCTGCAAGACGCTGTCGACGTGCTTCCCGCTTTAACTTTTCGACATCACTCAGCTTTCGATCTTCGGTCGTGAGCGAATGGAGTTTGCGACGCAGCTCCTCACGTTGACGGATTTCGTCCGCGGGGTCTTCGGGAAGCTCTCCCTCTTTCGGCCAGAAACCTCGACGGATCATCTCATCCAGGATGAACTCATCCCTGGAGGTCTCCCGTATCTGATCCAATATTTCCTGGCGAGATCGCATGTCGGTAGAAATCTATCTTTCCTAAAAGAGGTGTCTCAGTGGGAGGCCATTTCAAAACCCGGTTGTGGATGTTCTTGACGCCACAGCTTGACGCCACAGATAGAGATTAACTGTTACCCTTTAGAGGGCTTTTAAACTGCTTACAAAAATCACTATGTCCCCGACGGACGGAACAGCCGGTAAGACTTCCCTTCGAAAGGCTCTCAGGACTGGACCGCTCAACTCAAGCGGGCCACCTAGTAACGGTCAATTGAATCCAGGGGATTCACACTGCAATTACCGTTACTAGGTGACAGCCCGCACAGTCACGAGTGGGCCAGTGATGCGGTTCCTATCAATTCACATGAATGGCGATCCACCATTCGGGTTGCAAGGCTCACTTCACCGGCTGCTCCGTCTGACGGGGACAGGTTCAATTATAATTCATTCCTTTTATGATTTTGGTTCTCTCATCTCTCCCTAGGTCACATCCAGTTGGTCACGACGCGCATGACACATTCTTAATGCGAGGATATGTTCGCAGGGACCTTTTCGCAACTTGTTCTGCTGATACCAGTTGCAGGTACATTCCGCATCGCTGATTTGTTCGTCCCGATTAAGGGATAATGTAGGTTCATACAACTGGCTCTGTTCCTGCACGGTGCCTGTCAGTTGGTGGTTTCCATTCGCGTCAACAGCAGCCACAGTTACTTGAACGCTCTGTTCATCGAGAAACCGGACGGCGTTTTCTTCCCGTTCGTTTGCGAATCGCAAATGCTTCATCGGCAGAGGTTCACGGGTCAACTCACGGAGACGATACACCCCTTTGGTTCCGTCCCAGATGGCACGGCCCGCTTGCGTGTAAGCAGCTAAGGCTCCAAGTACCACAGAGCGATCCAGACCGAGCTGAGTCGCCAGCCGATCGGGTGTTTCGTACCAGGTCTCTTTTAAAGTATTGAATACTTTCTCGCGGGTAAATTGATCGACATCTGCTCGCGAGGCCAGTAAATCGAACTGGCCTGCACGTGACCAGTCATTCGCCGTCCATCCGGAGAGTCCCAGCGTAAATGCCATATCACCAATGTGAGCGGTGTAAAACGAAGGCATCCCTGTTCCTAACAACTGCACAGTAAAGCGGTCCGCGATAGGGATTAATCGTTCGAGAATATGCAATCGCCGCCGGCCCCAGACACGGATTTCTTGTTCGGTATTCCCCTGGTAAACGGATCGTGGACATTCCAGTTCCGTCCCCCAGGGATCGATCACGATCTTGACGGGCGCCCCCGGTGTGAGCTGAAAACGGAGTGATCGTGGTCCAACCAATTCCCGGTGACGCCGTAGGATCAAGCAGAAATTATGCACATCCATCGGATGGAGGTCGATCGTTGCTGCCGGGAGAGAGAGCGCCGAGCTGACTTGCAGGAATCCACGAACCCAGCTGTCAGGCAAGTCGATCTTGATTTCTTTGTGTGCCTCTTCGCCGGAGGTCTCGACTTCGAAGCCAGTAGGGTCGATTTCGAACTGCGTTGTTTTATAACTCCGTATTTTTTGGAATTCATCGTAGAGCGAAGAGGAGTAATCAATATTGGTGGTTCCACAGGAGAACTCACCGACGTTCTGGAACACCTCGTAGCCTATTGAGAGCCGTCCATAACTCGATTCATCCTGACTGAAACACTCAAAAAAGACTTCATCGGGATGAACGGTGATGACAGGATCGAGAACCAACCAGGCATTGTAGTCTCGAGTAAGCAGGTATTTGAAATATCGAGCCTGAGCTGCGTAGTACGGAGTCCATCGTTCGTTCCGTCGCTGATGCAGAACAGCGAGTTCCGCCTGAATCTCGTCAATTTGCTGTGCTAGTTCCTGCTTCTGGGAAGCGACTTTCGCCAGATCGATTTCATTCTGTCGTTCGGCCCACTGCTTGTAGGCAGTTTTATCCTTGGGTTTCCATCGCAAGTCAGAAACAACGACATCGTGCAGCGTACTGATCGCTTCACGAAAGGCAATGCTCTGTTTTAATTCTCCGCGAAAGAATGTCGGCAACCGCAGAGTGTCGGGAGCAAACGACATGCTGGTCCGGGAACCGCTGTTCTCAATCGAGGTGATCGATTGGTAGTTGTAGTTAAACTCCATTTCGCACCTCCACCGGTTGCAACTGCAGAATCGTCGGCAAAGTAGGATACCTGGCGTGAATCGCCAGCAGAATTTCAATCGCCCGTGATTTGTCACCGATTGCCGCCGTGGCCGACTGTCGGTTCAACAGGTCGATAACGACTTGAGCATTCGCCTCTGACTTCGATGCCTCCTGTTCGAGAAATCGATAAACACGATTCTTCACCACCCGCCCCCGGTTCACACGCGAGAGGACGGAGGCAAAGAAATATGACAGTCGGCGTAAATGTTCGCCGTCATCACCTTCGTATTGACCTAACAAACTGGAGGCAAAAAGCTGCATGTCGCCACTGGGATGTTCGCTGAGTTTGATAAGGTATTCTTCGGCATGCTCTTCGTCGAAAGCCCGGGTAATCAATTCGCGACCAAACTGCTGCACATCGGGCCTTGTACTGTCGCAAATAGCGATTTGCATGTCGGGCGATAGTAGTTCACTCTCGACCACGTTCTCGCGGAAGTACTGGAATGCAAACTGACGACTGTCGTCCCAACGAGTATCGAATAACTTGATGGCGGCAGGCAGGTCTTTCCGTATCTTGTCAACATCCTTCCGGCACCATTGCCGGGCGATTTGTCTGACGTCAATCAAATCATGATCGGCAAGCACGACTAAGTCATAAACAGAAAGTTCAATCGAATCCACATTCGTCTCGAGCAATTCCGCCCCCAATTGCTGGGCCGGTCCGGATTTCGAATTCAACAACTGCCACACTTGTCTCGAGGGGACATCATTCAGAAATCCTCTTAAGTCACTACACAGCAATTGCATCGTGTAGGTAGGAACCCCTTCGGATGCTCCAGAGATAAGAAGTGCTTCGACGAGACGTACGGATATCTGGTGACCAAAAAGACTGTCGGACTGGGCCAATTCGATCAGCGTGGGACGCATCAGTTCCCGGATCTTCTCCTGAGGATGGCGAATCAGTTGGAAGACGATCTCTTCATTCTCTTTCAACACTTCAGGCGATAACTGCAGGAAGATTTGTATGCCCACATCAACCACGATTTCCTGCTTCGACGAGAGCAGGGCAACCAGTACGTCGACGGGAGGAGCTTGTCGAAAGGTATCATGCAGTAGAATGAGTTCCCCTGCGAAACGTCGCAATTCAGGCACACGATGCGCTGCGAGGTACAGTAGGACATCGAGATTGACTCTTTGAAGATCCTTCTCAAAATTCTCCAATAACATCTGGCTCAGCTCAGCGGCGAGACGACTATCGATCTCATCCAGTTTGTAAAGTCGAGAAAAGATCTGTTTAAGTATTTCGCGACGGACAGTTGTTGACAGATCCACCTCACGAAGTACCTGCCGAGCATGCTGACGTGTTTGAGGTTGAGGACTGGCGAGTAAGGCAACAGCAAAGTCACTGTTGGCAAAAAGAGTTTCCCTCACTGGAGTGATCCACTCCCAGGCTTGTTTCTGTGCTTCATCATAGCTGCAATTGGCGAGTGCAGTAAGAAGATCGAGATCAGGAGAATCGGCATCATACCGAGGGCGGGCAAGTTCGAGTGCGTAATGATTGGTGACCGTGTAGGGCGTTTCCAGTAGCGAAATCAGAGAGGACGATTCCATCTCGTTGCAAAACGAAGGGCAGTCCCGCAAGACGTGAACTCCGAAGTGATGAACCTTCTCACAGCAACTGACTGTCAACATTTCAAAGACAACCTGGGGTTGTTGTTCCCACAGTTCCGGAAACGCTTCTTCCCGCACATTGTTTAATAAGCCATCGTTTCCTTGATACTCTTTTTGAAAACAAAAGTAGCGACGTGCCTTGTCCAATTCGAAGCGAGGGCTGTTTCCATACAGGAGTTGATTCAACGCCAGATAAGGAGCATAGGGTCCGTAACGGACGGTGATACTCTGGTAACGATAGGTTTTTGGAATGGGAACGTAGGTATATTTTTTTCGTTCAGGGACAGCATCTCCGTCGGTGTATTGCCGTAGCAGATGAGCCGCCATCGGGACGAACTCGGGTTGTTCCAGTTCGGCCATTCGCTTAAGCGTCCACCAGATGCGACGACGGAAGTAGAACTTACTCTCTTTACGAAAACGATCTCGGCCACTTTTGGTCGTTTCAAAGCGATAGGCGAGGATCCCAAAGACCTCAGCATCGCATCGCAATTCGGCCGCTTTGAAGATGTGCCGCAAGGCTTGGAACAGATCGTGTTTGAACTCAGCTGACTGCAACCAGGTCAGCAGCACCGGTCGAACGAACTCATTGTTGAGAAGGTACAACGATTCCATCACCAACGCCGTTTGTTTGTCGCTTTCATTACGGAACTCTCGCAAATCTTTTTCAAACAGCTCAATCGGACCATCCAAAGCCGATTTGAGAAGATTGTCGGGGAGTCCATGTAGCTGCTGTTCGAGAAATCCCCGTTGTTCTTCACCAGTAAGAATTTGAGCCAAGGCTACAGTAGCAATACGCCGTGCATGAGGAGCGTTATTTTCGTCGTCGATGAATAGGGACAGCGCCGCGCGGCTGGCCGTACCGCCCAGTCGCCCCAAAGACCAGGCCACGGCATAATCGAGCATCGGGTCACCACTACCGAGGAGCGAGATCAACACGGGTTCGGCTTCATGGAGTCGAAACTCCCCCGCGCGCCAAACTGCCCGAGACAACTTCCAGGAGTGATTCGTATCCTTGTCCCTCGAAAGCCGATTCAGGATCGCCTGTTCCCGCGCGGTTAGTTGACTTGCTGCTTTCGTTACCTGGGCCTCTGCTTCCTGCTCGCTCAGTGGGGCGATGGCCGTGTGCGTGGTTTCTCGATATCCTTTGGTCGTTTTGGAAGTCACCAGCTCCTCGAACATCAGTTCTGCATCCGAAAAAGAAAGAGGCTCGTCCGTATTTGTTCCTTCTGATAGCGTAGTTCCCCGGTGTCCATGACGAAAATTGACCACGAACTGATCCGGTCCAATCTCGCACAGGTCGATTTCATAGATTTCGTCCGAGTTCCCTTCACGGAATTCGAGAATCACCTGTTTGTGCAATTTCATGGAACGCCCTCTAGAGACTCAATCAGTGGTGCCACTTCAGTATCGAGACCGACATTCAGAATTTCAAGGGGAATGTGTGCGGGTGGTGGATAGTGATTACGAGTCCCGTCTGTCGCTACAGCCAACACAACCCAGTGGTCAGCCCCCTCTGTACTTTCTTCCAAAACCCATTCACAACAATGGATGCGTCGACAAATAGTTGCAATTTTTCATGAAGCGAGGGCTATTGTTTGTTGAATGTGCCCGCTTTTCGATTAACACTGAAATATGATGAATCATTTTTTGAATCCCAAAATGAATCATTTCGATGGTTACCGAGAACCTTAACTGTCTGACCCACTAACCACTAAAGTGACCAATCGTTTAATCAATCACTTATTAGAATAAACTCTCTGCTTTCTCATAATCTGGTAAGTCGAATTAGGAACGCAGAACATTACTGAGGTGCTTCCCGAGCACCGGAGAAATAAATGCGAAAATACGCCATCACGGCGATCTCTCTGGCCGTCGTTTCCTGTGCCGTTCTATCGGTTTGGGCCCTGGTAGATTCTGATGCCCCACCCGGGGATGCTCCGCCGGGAATGGTTTGGATTCCGGGTGGTGAATTCACCATGGGAATCGAAGACCGCCGATTTCGGGACACGACTCCACTTCACAAAGTGAAGGTGGACGGTTTCTGGATCGATAAGACCGAAGTCACGAACGCGCAGTTCAAAGAATTCGTGGATGCGACAGACTATGTGACCGTCGCGGAGCGGAAGCCGACTCAAGAAGAATTTCCCGGGGCTCCTCCGGAAAATCTATTCGCCGGATCGGTTTGTTTTTCTCCACCTGCAGGCCAAGTCCCCTTAGACAATCACCTTCAATGGTGGAATTACGTCGCGGGTACCAGTTGGAAACAACCCGAAGGGGAAGGTAGTAACCTGGAAGGACGCGAGAACCATCCTGTGGTACACGTCGCCTATGAAGATGCACTCGCCTTTGCGGAATGGGCAGGAAAACAGATACCAACTGAAGCCGAATGGGAGTATGCCGCGAGAGGTGGACTCGAGCAGAGTAAATTCGGCTGGGGTGATGAATTCCAACCGGATGGCGAATACATGGCGAATACTTTTCAAGGAATTTTTCCTAACGAAAACACGTCTCAAGACGGATTCGTCGCCACGGCTCCAGTCGGTTCCTTCCCGGAGAATGGATACGGATTATCCGACATGGCAGGCAACGTGTGGGAATGGACCAGCGACTGGTATCGGAACGACACTTATCTCGAACGTGCTAGGCACGAAGATCTCTCGGTGAACCCGAAAGGGCCAAGCCAGGAAGAATCTTTTGACCCCATGGAACCGGGAGTTCAAAAACGCGTTCAAAAGGGAGGCAGCTTTCTATGTACGGACCAGTATTGCACACGTTATGTACCGGGAGGACGAGGCAAAGGAGAACCTTCAACCGGGACGAGCCATACCGGTTTTCGTTGTATTAAAAAGAGATAAGTAACAGACAACAAACAACTCATTAAAACCAACTTCGTGGTTAAATTACGACAACGTTTGTAGAGAGTTTGCTCTAGACACACACTTCAGACGAGGATTAAACAATGCTGCGATGTATTTTACTTTCTTGTAGTTTTTTGCTGATGGGAAACCTTCTCTCAGCTGCGGATCCGCTTTCTTCGTGGAATGAGACGGAAACGAAAACGAAAGTCATGCAATTTGTCGGCTCGATAACGGAAGAAGGAGGGGAGCAATACGTTGCTCCTGAAGATCGGATCGCGGTGTTCGACAACGATGGTACCCTCTGGTGCGAACAACCTTTTTACAACCAATTGGCGTTCGCTCTCTATCGGGTCCATCAGCTGGCGCCGAGCCATCCAGAATGGAACGAGAAGGAGCCATTTCGATCTGTTCTCAATGGCGACCTCAAGAAAGTGTTCGCTTCGGGAGAAAAGGGAATTCTTGCGTTAGTCGCCGCCACCCACTCCGGTATCACAGAGACCGAGTTTAAAAATGCAGTTATGGACTGGACGAACCATTCGGAACACCCCCGATTCAAACGCTCTTATCTGGAATGCGTTTACCAACCCCAGTTGGAACTATTGGCCTATTTGCGAGCGAATGGCTTTAAAACTTATATCGTCTCGGGCGGAGGAATCGATTTCATGCGTCCTTGGACAGAAGAGGTCTATGGCATTCCCCCCGAGCAGGTCGTCGGCAGTTCAAGCAAAAGCAGCTACGAAGTTCGTGAGGGAGTAGGGGTGATCGTGAAGCAACCAGAGTTGAATTTCTTTGATGACAAAGATGGGAAGCCAGTTGGGATACAACAGCACATCGGCAAACGTCCGATTCTGGCATTCGGAAACTCCGATGGCGATTTCCAGATGCTGGAATACACCACTACTGGAGACGGCCCACGTCTGGGGTTGCTCGTTCATCACGATGACACCGAGCGGGAATACGCGTATGACCGTGATTCTCATATTGGACAACTTGCACGCGGCCTCGACGAGGCGAAAGCACGTGGCTGGGTGATTGTCAGTATGAAGAACGACTGGAACGAAGTTTTCCCGGCGGAATAAATCTCGCTGACGACTTTACCGAAGAGAGCGAACTGGTCCAGCAAGTTATTTTAACTGAGCCGTTGGTACCATCGCCGCTGAAACTTGGAGCCGCCTATCATTTGCTTCGGTCCCGAAGCAAATGATAAGCCTCGTCCGTGCGCCTCACGAAGCATATGGTCGTTTCGTAAGTAGATTTCATCTTGCGGAAGTGGTGGCGACCCGGTTCAACAGTCTCCAGAACGGCACACAAAGTCTTCCAGCCTTAGCTATTCTCAACAAACGAAAAAGTTTTCCTGTGCGGAACAACCTTAAGATTTCTACGGCGTGCGGCAATTTTTCATCAATGCGATTTAGTCCTACAATCGATTCATTCCGATGGAAAGGATAATTCCTTACTATTCCGTCGACCCTGCAGAAGAATGCCACGAATATGCTCGGACTAGATTTATTCCAGTTATCGTCCCGTTGTCGAGTTCCTGTTTGTATCGGCTTAGGACTGGTATTCTCAGTCATGCCTCAATCGGCCGAGGCTCAAGAGAGTGATTTCTCTGACCCCGAAATCCGGCCGATCACCTGGTCTACCGAGACATGCGATTCCTGTCAGGCCGCAGCGATGCCCTGTCCGTGCGAGTCGTGTGGCTGCAGCCAAGGCTGCGACGATCATTCGCTACCGACATTGAACGAACTTCTTTCGTTGCCTGAGCATGGCATTGTAATGGAAAATAATGTCACCCAGTTTTATATGGGTGTGGTAGAAGGTGGCCAGGAGCATGAGTTCCGATATTCCGGACATGGCGACTATCTGATTAATGCCGATTTTTCCAAGATGGGTGGACCGGAAGGACTTTTCCTGAAATTGCGTGCCGAACATCGATTTGGTCAATCCATGTCAGGGACGACAGGAGCTCTTCTCCCCTCGAACGTCGCGGCAGACCTTCCCGTGGCAGACAGTGAAGAGGTTTATCTCACTAACGTCCTGTTCACTCAGATGTTCTCGGAAAACTTTGGTGTCTTCGCAGGTAAGACCGACACGCTGGATGGAGACATGAACGCCTTCGCTCATGGACGAGGGATTAAACAGTTCTCGAACATGGCATTCGTCGCGACGCCGATCGCTCTCCGTTCGATACCTTATTCGAGCCTGGCGACGGGTTTCGTCTGGCTGGAACAGGGAGAACCAATCTTCACCTTCACCGTCATGAACCCAACGGACACCACCCGTACCTCTGGGTTTGACGAGCTATTCGAAGAAGGGGTCGCCCTCATTCCTGAACTGCGATTACCGACCAACTTCTTTGGGATGCCCGGGCATCAGCTTTTCGGAGCCACCTGGAGCAGCCGAACGTACACTGCCCTGGATCAAGACCCGCGTATTATTCTTCCGAACGTACCTGTGGCAAAATCGTCGGACACGTGGTCGCTGTATTATAACTTTGATCAATACCTGTATGTGGATCCCTGTGATTCCAAGAAAGGTTGGGGGGTGTTCGGTCGTGCTGGAATTGCCGAGGCCGACACGAACCCGCTCGAATGGTTCCTCAGTTTTGGTATTGGAGGAAACAGTGTCATTCATGGACGTGATGAGGACACCTTTGGTGTTGGTTATTACTATGCAGGAACGAGTGATGAAATTGCTCCCTTCGTCCAGAATGCGATTGGCGGGATTAATGACGGACAAGGGGTAGAGATGTATTACAATATCGCTGTGAATCGTTCTCTTACGATCACTCCAGACGCACAGGTTATCATCCCCGCCCGAGACCAGATTGACACAGCGGTCTTATTGGGTGTACGAGCCAATCTGACATTCTAACCTATGAACACATAAGTTCAGATCAGACCAGCCGGTTTCCCGTTCGCATACATGAACAGGAAACCGGCTTTTTTTATTTTCCGGTGGAAATGCTGAAACACATACCACGGAGGAGCAATTCCCGATGCACGGCATAAGAGTTCCATCGGCAACGCTTTTGAGCAGAGCATTTCACTTCAACGATTAAGATTTTGGGAAATCGAGAATCGCCATGTCCCTTTTCTCTGGATCTCTTGACTGAGCGGATCTAGGCTGGAACATGAGCTACTTAGTAATACTAATTAATTCGACTCACGATTTAGTATCACTCTGCTGAGCCAATTCACGTCTTTAACTTTGGCTTTAACTTCGGCATGGTTAAACAGCACACAATCCTTCTCGCTGAAATGAGGGATCGCTGATGAGAATGTGTTCTGCGAAAGGGAATCGATTATCCATCACTGAATTCTTTCGATGACTCGGATCACGATGATGGTTCGTCTTGATCGTAGAATCCAACTCATGGAACGACCTGTAGCTTCAATTGATTTCATTGACTCATGTAGTTTATGAAACAGCATTTTACAATTCACATCATCCGCTTGAGGTTTCACCATGGTCATTGCGCGCAAGCCTGTCCGATTGTCGCTGGTATCGGCTTTATTCACTCTAGTTTTCACAGTCTTCGTAGGGTCATCCTCGGTCAGCCAGGCTGAGGAATTACTCCCCCGCCCGGAGAAACCATTTAAAGGTAAGATCGGTCTCACCTACAAAGATTCGACCGCCGTCAAACCCGAACTAAAAATCCCAGCCACCTTCGGACTTGAGAATCCGCCGAACATACTCATCGTGTTGATTGATGATTGTGGTTACGGGCAGATGGGCACCTTCGGAGGTGGGATTCCGACACCGACGTTGGATCGCATCGCGAACAACGGTCTCCGATACACACGTTTTCATACCACAGCATTGTGCAGTCCGACTCGTGCCGCCTTGTTGACGGGGCGTAACCATCATTCCGTAGGAAGTGGTGTTATCGGTGAAGCGGGAACCGGCTTCCCCGGCTACTCGGGAATCATACCTTCTTCCGCTGCGACCTTTGCCGAAGTTCTCCGTGAGTATGGATACGCCAATGCATGGTTCGGAAAAAACCATAACGTCCCTGACTGGGAAACCAGTCTAGTAGGGCCCTTTGATCGCTGGGCCAGTGGGCTTGGTTTTGACTACTTCTACGGTTTCGTCGGTGGAGATACGGATCAGTTTCATCCCGCACTTGTGGAAAACAAAAAACGATTAGAACCTCCCAAAACAAACGAAGATGGTTCCCCTTATCACTTCACAACCGACATTGCGGACCATGCCATTCGTATGATGCGAGCCTCCAAAGCGGTGGCACCTCAACGCCCGTTCTTAACTTACTTTGCGACGGGTGCCACCCATGCGCCACATCAGGTTCCTGAGGAATGGTCAGATAAGTTCAAAGGGAAATTCGACGGCGGCTGGGACAAATACCGCGAAGAGACATATGCTCGCCAGCAGAAAATGGGAATCATTCCTCCAAACGCCAAGCTGACCCCACGACCTGATTCACTGCCAGCCTGGGATTCCGTTCCAGAAAAAGAACGACAGGTATATTCCCGAATGATGGAAGTCTTCGCAGGCTTTACAGCTCATACCGATCATCAGGTCGGTCGAGTGGTGGATGCTATCGAAGAGATGGGAGAATTGGATAACACCCTGATTATCTATATGGCGGGTGACAATGGTGCGAGTGCCGAAGGAGGGCTGGAAGGTCTTGTAAATGAGATGACCTTCTTCAACGCGATTGAAGAACCGCTGGAAATGAAACTAGACGCTCTCGATACACTCGGAAGCGACAAGCATTACAACCATTTCCCCGCTGCCTGGGCGTGGGCAATGGATACTCCGTTTCAGTGGACCAAGCAGATTGCCAGCCACTTTGGAGGAACTCGGAACGGGATGGCCATGTCCTGGCCGAATGGAATCAAAGCTCGCGGGGAAATCCGTGACCAGTTCCATCACGTGATCGATATCGCGCCCACGATTCTGGAAATCGTAGGTGTGGATGCTCCAGATCAATTCAATGGGGTCGCCCAGAAGCCGGTCGAAGGAGTCAGTATGGTTTACACCTTTGACGATGCCAATGCGGAAGACCGACGCACAACCCAATACTTCGAGATGCTCGGTAACCAGGGAATTTATCATAATGGTTGGATGGCCAGCGCCTTGCGAGGAATCCCGTGGGAAAGCGAATCCCCTCCGATCGATCTGCTGAACATGCCATGGGAGCTGTATAACATCGAGGAAGACTTCTCTCAGGCCAATGATCTGGCCAAAGTACATCCGGAGAAACTTGAAGAACTGGTCAAGAACTTCTTTGCTGAAGCGGCCAGATATCAGGTCCTACCACTCGACGGTAGGAAAACCGAAAGGTTGAACGTCGACAATCGCCCCAGCCTTACTGCAGGACGCGACACTTTCACCTATCCAAACCTATTACGTCTTCCCGAAGGGGCTGCCCCTGACTTGAAACATAAGGATCATACCATCACGGCAAAAGTCACTATTCCTGAAGGAGGTGCTAACGGCATGCTTCTTACCCAAGGTGGCCGTTTTGGAGGGTATGGATTTTATGTTCTAGACGGCAAGTTGATCTACAACTACAACCTCGTTGGCGTAGAGCGCTATCTCGTCACTTCGACTGGTGATCTGCCAACAGGAGAAGTCACATTCCAGGCGAAGTATGTTACAGATGCAGACAAACCGTTCGCCCCGGCTACGGTCACTTTGTTTGCGAATGATAAACAGGTGGCAGAAGGTCGAGTTAAAAAGAGTATTCCCAACCGGGTCACGCTTGATGAAACACTCGACATCGGGTTCGACACCGGTACGCCCATCTCCGATGAATATGAATTACCGTTTCGTTTCTCGGGAAAGCTCAACACTTTGACGATCAAGCTTGATTAATAGCAAACTCGCTGAAGAACAAAGTGGATTGGCTACACCTGATTTATCCTCATCGTTTTTGCTACAATATGTTCTGAATATCGAAATTGCTTGGAGTCAATCCCACCTTTTCAGACGCCAAAACTTGGCAGGGGCTCTTTCTGTTCAGCATTTTTTAAGAATGTTCGTCGTTGCTGGAATGGCTGAGGAGAAAAACGCGGGAGAACAAATCCCTGAGTCAGACTCCGAGTTCAATGGTGTCTCCATGGTCCCATTTGAGTTGAATTGATTTATTCACTTTTGCTTAGACGATCCTTCAATGCTATTCGATAATATTAAATCTGCTTTTCAGTCACTTATTCTTCCAGGAAAAGAGTGTGCCGTGAATAAGAAGTTATTAACAAACATCCCAGCGTTTATCAGCGTGTTCTGTATCGCCGGTCTTCTCTGTGCTGACGAACCTCCCACAGCTCCTCCGGCAACGGAGGTTAAAGAAGCACCCGCGGCCGTCTCCACTAAAACTGAGACTGCAGTGGAGCCCACCGCAGATCTCAAAAAGGCTCTCGATGGTTATGTATCTGCTTACAACGAACGTAATGTTGATGCACTTCTGAGTTACTGGAGTGCAGGCGGTGTGTACACCACTTCCAACGGCAATCAGATCCAAGGCATCGAAGAACTCAAAGAGTCATTCACCAGTTATTTTGCTGATCTCGACAAAAGCACTCGCTTAGAAGTTCCTGAATACGAGCATGAAATGATCTCTCCCAAAATCGCCCGGGAAACAGGCATCGCAATGCTGTATCAGGAAGGACAAGATCCCGAACGATCCGAGTATACGGCCTACTACATTCGCGAAGGCGATGAATGGAAGCTCGAAAGTCTGGAAGAATTGGTCATCGTTCCCGAGGTGTCTAACTACGAACAGCTTCAGCCGCTGGAATGGATGATCGGCGAGTGGGTTATTGATGGGAACAAGTCTGACACCACCGTCACCTTTACTAACAAATGGACGATGAATCAAAACTTTATCATCTCCAACTTTACAATCACGACTGATGGCCAAACAGAAATGTCAGGGGCTCAACTCATCGGCTGGGACCCTGTCGCAGAAACACTTCGGTCCTGGATATTTGATTCGCAAGGTGGATTCGGAACAGGGAGCTGGTCTGAAAATAATGGGCATTGGTCTCTTCGCATGCTGTTTCAGACGAACGAAGGAGAAACAGCATCTGCAATCAACATTTACACTCCAATCGACATGGATACTTATCAATTTGAATCCGTTAGTCGTGAACGCGGAGGCCAACTGCTTCCCAGTATCGAAAAAGTGACTGCCCATCGTGTGGTCGATTAATCCTTCGATAAGTTGCCTACGCATCATTATTTGCATATCAATACAGTCTCCAGTTCATAGTCAGGAACCGGTTCAATGAAAAGAATAATATTCCTGTTAGCCATCGTAATATTTGCGATGCAAGTATCTGACGCCTTCGCCCGCGGCGGGCGTGGCGGTGGCGGCGGTCACCGAGGTGGCGGAGGTCATATCGGTGGAGGTGGAGGACGCCCCAATATCTCTCGCCCTTCGCCTTCGATGAGTCGTCCGAATGTCAGTCGCCCCAGCGTGAATCGCCCCAGCACGCGACCAAGCGTCAATCAACCAAGTGCAAACCGGCCCAGCGCAAACCGACCCAGTACTCTGCCAAGTACAAACCGACCCAATGTGAGTCGTCCCAACACGAACCGACCTGCCGGAAACAACCGGCCCGACATTAGCCGACCGGACAACAATCGTCCGAATGTTAATCGTCCCGGTGGAAACGGATCGATTGCCAATCGCCCAGCGGGAAACAGGCCGCAAACTCTGCCGGGCAATCGCCCCAGCAGTGGCGACTTGAAAAACTTCCTGGATCTGCCCGGCGACAAACTTCCGTCGAACCGCCCTGACATCTCCAATAAACTTCCGGGTGACCGCAACCCAGGAGACCGTCTTCCCGGAAATAATAATCCAGGCGACCGTCTACCGGGAGATCGTAATCCGGGAGACCGTTTACCCGGCGATGGCGGCAAACCAGGAGATCGATTTCCTAATGCAGACCGGCCTGGTAAAGATCGCCCGGGCGATGGTATCGCTGATCGCTTCCCGAATCGCGATCATGGTCACGACAAGTGGGCCGACCGGAAAGATAATATCGGAAACGATATGCGTCATCGCTATGACCATTGGGCCGACAACGTCCACGATCACCACCACTGGGATGATCATTACAATCACTGGCACGATCATTACGATCACTGGCACTTCCATTGGAACAACTACCCTAGAAACTACTGGTGGCGAGCAGCAACCTGGACTGCAATGGGAACCTGGTTCCTCAATCCTTGGAATCAACCTTACCAGTATGACTACGGAAACACGGTCTACTATCAGAATGACACCGTTTACTATCAGGACAAACCTGTTGCTTCAGCTGAAGAGTATGCGGGACAGGCCGAGTCAATCGCGGCTGATGTACCTGAGGAAATTCCTGAAAAGATTGAATGGATGCCTCTCGGAGTGTACGCCATAAGTAAAGACGATTCCGGCGAGTCAAACATGGCACTGCAGTTAGCGGTCAGTAAAGAAGGCTACATTGTGGGCTCGTACTACAACACAACCACTAACAACTCCGTTCCTGTTGAAGGGACCGTCGACCGTAATTCGCAACGAGCTGCCTGGAAATTATCAGAAGGGGACAGCGATACCGTCATGGAAACTGGGATCTACAATCTGACCCAGGACCAGACTGTCGCCCTTGTTCACTTTGGTAAAGATCGGACTGAAGAGTGGTTGATGGTCCGTCTGGACGAGCCTAAAGATGATGGAGAGGCTGGAGCCACTTCCGATCCCGCAACTCCCCAGACTGCGCCGGACGCTTCCAGCGGGAATTAACGATTAAGTTTGAACTGAGTATTCTACACCTCTCTCTGTCAGCGACAGAGAGAGGTGTTTTTATTTAAGCCGCATTGTTGCAATGTTTTGAGATTGCATCCGAACGTAGGTAAGAATCACGCCGGTTGTCCCATTACGGGGAGAATGACTCCAGTGATGTAACTGGAATCCGCATCGCTGGCAAGGAAAACATAACTGGGAGAGACTTCCTCGGGCTGTGCAGGCCGTTCCATCGGTGTTGATCCCTTCTCTTTTCCAAACATAGAAACATCTTCTGCAGTCATTCCGGCATCGGCAGGATTCAAAGGTGTCCATACTGGCCCGGGTGCCACACAGTTCACCCGAATCCCTTTATCAAGCAATTCTCGTGAAAGACACTTTGTGAGCGAATGAATTGCTCCTTTGGTGGCACCATAGTCTGGTAACTGGGGGCTTCCCTGTAATCCGACTTCCGAACCCGTGGCAATGATGGCCGAGCCTGGCTCCATATGGGGAACGGCTTCGCGTACCAAACGCAGATATGCATACACGTTCGTCTTCAATGTACGGTCGAGTTCCTCTTCGCTAACTTCAGTCACCGACGATTTCCGGTTTTGCCAAGCCGCATTGCTCACGAGAATATCGATGCCACCCAATTCGGATACGGTCGTATTAATGACTTCTTTACAGAATTCTGCCGAAGTTAAATCCCCTTCAATCAGAATGCATTTACACCCTACCTCTTCCACTGCTTTCTGTGTTTCTTCAGCATCGGTTCGTTCGGAGGGTAAATAAGTGATCGCCACATCCGCGCCCTCTCGGGCATAAAGATAGGCAACGGCTCGTCCAATTCCCGAATCTCCTCCCGTCACGAGTGCCCGCTTCCCTGTCAGCTTGCAAGCCGCCTGGTACCGTTCCGCACGCCATCGTGGCAGTGGATCCAATTTGGATTCCAACCCGGGTGACTCCTGATGCTGCTCGGGAAACGGGGGTTTCGGTTCGGATTGCATTAATGGTTTTTTATCTGTTTGAATATCAGTGTTTGCCATTTTAATCGATCTCCCTGTCATGAAATGTTTCGGCGCGGGGCGCATGCTGGCGTCTGTCATGCCAGCTTGGACGAATAACAACCAAGCTCTTTCACATGATCTCGTAACAGACAGCATTCGGCTCGCTATACACTCTGAAGATTTATTCAGAGCGTGCCTTTAACCTTGTTACAGACTCGACTGGGAAGGATTTGCAAACCATATGCCAACCGACCATAAGCAGGTCGTTAGTCAGCGAGAGATTTAAAACAGCGGGCTATGAAGCTCTGAAATGCAGCGATTAATTAGCTGAGTCGCCGTTCTTCTCCTCTTGTAGATGCCCATGCTGTTGCATCCACCTGGCGACCAGCCAACAGAGAATCGCCCACACGAGACCGGCCGCCCACCCCGCCAAGACATCGGTTGGATAATGAACACCGAGGTAGACGCGACTTAACCCGACCGCCACTGTTAACAGAAGTGAGATACCAAGAATAAATACTCTCAGGCGGCGTCTTTTCACCGCAGTGACTAATATTGTCCCCAACGTAAGGTAAATCACGGCAGACATCATTGAATGTCCGCTGGGAAAACTGCTGGTGTAAACTTCTGCCAAGTGAGGAACGACATCAGGCCGCGGTCGTTGAAACCACCATTTCAAGCCATGGCTTAAGAATAAGCCACTAATCGCGGCGATCAGCAGGGTAACCATCGTGCGGTGCTTACCATCCAGCCACAAAAAGCTTGCTGCTGCCAAGGTAAAGAAAGTCAAAATCGCATAGCCCCCAAGCGAAGTGACGTCTCTGCCCAGTTCACCCATCCATCCCGGACCAATTGGCTTGCTGGGATCGTCCGTTTGACGCATCGACTCTAAGACCCACACATCAAAGTCTTGTGCCTCTCCTTCCAGAACATTGTCAGCAAGATCGATGAAGGCCCAAACACTGAGTACGGCGATTAATAAAGAGACTAGAACGGCAGGTTCCCGACCACCAAACCACTTGACGACTCTTTTCAACGTAGGCAACATCAATCGCTCTCTCAATCCAAGTTCAATGTCTACTGGAGGTTCTGAAATCGACAGATAGATGCCTGTTTGACATTTTTTAAGTCGTTGTTTTCAGTAATGACTTCTCGCGAAGTTAACTTGTCTACTTTAATCCCGCAATGCATTCACCAGTGGAACAAAAGCAGCCTGACAAGCTGGTACGATACCGGCGATAATCCCTGTCAATAAAGAGATAATCACCCCCATATAAAGCAAAGATGCAGAGGGTCGAAAAGCGATGGTGGCCCCTTCGGCCCCGATGGCAAATCCACCGAAGGCAAGCAAGCCATTAGCAATCAAGGTCCCCGCCAGTCCGCCCAGTAAACAGAGAAAAGTGCTTTCCAGCAGGACCAGACCGATGGTCCTTAATGGTCGCATACCGATGGTTTGCAGAACGGCATATTCCTTCATGCGATCTTGCACGCTCATCACAGTCGTAGTCGCGACGAGAGAAAGAACCATCCCCACGCAGGCGTAACCTAACCAGTGCGCGAAGCCGATCAGGTCGACCAGGTCAGAAAGTGTACTGGATTGAAAGGCTCCCTTTCGTCGTGTTTTGGTCGCGACAGGCCCAGCCCCCAGCATCTTGTCAATCCTACTGGCGATCTGATCCGGATCTGCCGATTCGGACACCAGCACTTCATGTTGCGTCACCACGCCGGCAGTATCTAATCCACGGGTATACTGCAAGAACTGGAGGCTACTGTAGATCAGATTTTCTTCCGATGGAACATCCGAACTGAAGATACCCACAACCTGCACAGACAGTTCGCCAATCGAAAACTGATCGCCTACGGACAGGCCGCGTCGCTGGGCGACGTTTTTGCCGATGATCGCGGAATCGTCTCCTGATTTGAATCTGGCCCAATCCCCTTCGATTAACTTCAGAGGTCGTTGTTTACGAATTTGTTCGGGGTGGGCACCGTTGAACACGACTATATCCAGGCTCGCTCGACAGTTGTTTGTCCAGACCTGGATCGGCATGACGTCTGCCACTCCGTCGAGCTTTTTGATTTGCCGTGCATAGTCTTCCGGTAATCGACTACTGGTCGGACAAAACCTGTTCTCCTGAAACACAATCAGACGCTGTTCCGCATCGGGGCCGGTGACCAGACGGTTCAAGCCCTCTTGAACTGAACCGACAAAACAGTAGACGAGCATCGCAACCGTGGCGCCAGAAATCGTCAATAACGAGCGTGCCCGATGACGCCACAATGTTTTAAACACATATTTGATCATCTCACGTTCTCCAATTCAGACTCACCTGACGGAACAAGTTTTCCCCGGTCAAGTAATAACTGTCGTGTCGCGATTTGCGCAACATCCCGATCGTGCGTGACCATTAACAAGGTGATGTCCAGTTCTTCATTCAAGCGTTTTAAGAGGACTTGAATCTGCTCACTCGTTTCGACATCGAGACTTCCCGTGGGTTCGTCCGCCACGACGACTTTGGGATGAGCCACGATTGCCCGGGCAATCCCGATTCGCTGTTCCTGTCCCCCTGACAGTTGCCGGGGGTAATGGTTTGCGCGATCGGAAAGCCCCACTGCTTCCAAAGCAAGGTTCACCCGTTCCTGCCGTTCGCGAGAAGACAACTTGAGCAGCAATGTGGGAAGTTCGACATTCTCATAGGCGGTGAGGACGGGGATGAGATTATGTGTTTGAAAGATGTAACCCAGGTTAGCCGCACGCCAGTCAGCCAGTTTACTGCGGGACAACTGGGTGATATCCGTTCCGGCAACGATGATCTTTCCGGAATCGGGGCGATCTATTCCACTGACGAGATTCAGCAACGTACTTTTTCCTGTACCGCTGGGGCCCATCAGAGAGAGGAACTCACCTGCTTCAATTTCCAACGTCACCTGATCAAGAGGAGTGATCGTCTCATCTCCCTTACGGAAACTTTTGGAAACGTTATGTAATTCAACCAATGCCATTCTGGTTTTGTCCTTCATGCAATCGCATTTTCTTTGGCACGTCTATTTCATCCCGAGAGTATGATCTTCGCCGGTGACAGTGACCGAGTCGCCCTCTTCCAGATTTTCAGGTAAGGGATAAATCAGCTTATCCGTCAGGTTCAATCCTTCGGTGACTTCGATCAGCCCTGCTGCGGTTTCATTTCCGGTGGAGACCGATTGCCGATGAGCTAACTCTCTGGAATCGACGATCCACACAAACTGTTGTTGTTCAGCGGACTGAATGACGGACTTGGGGATAAGGATACGGTTGACCTGTTCGACTTGACTGGAAGTAACATTCGTTTCGGGTGACAGAAAGGTAGCCGTGACCAGCATTTCCGGTCGCACATTCACCTCGGGATCAAGCAATTCGACTTTCACTTCGAGCGTGTTTTTTTGAATGTTGGCCGTGCTTGTAGGTTGCAGTACCCTTCCCTTCAACTTCTTCTTCGACGACGCCGTTTCGATTTCCACGGGTGCACCTGGTATGACTCGCGGAACATCTTCCAAACGCACATCGGCTCGAACCTGCAATCGGTCCGGGTCGTACATTTCGACGACTGTACTTGAACTATGCATTCCGTTGTCGCTCATTCCAAGAACACGGGAGCCGGGGAAAGCAACTAATTTGAGAATGCGTCCCGATACAGGTGCCTTAATTTGACATCGCTCAAGAGTGATTCGAGCCATTCGCAGTTCGACCTCTGCCTGTTTACGTTGTGCGTCCGCGGAGATGACTTTCGCCTCCGCCTCTTTCAATTGCCGTTTTTCTTCAACCAGTAATTCCAGCCCAGAAGTGAGCGCTGTTACTTTCTGCTGTAGAGCAATCATTTCCTGCTCTAAGTTTTTACGCGACTGCAGAAGTTCTTCGAGGTTCGCGTTGGCTTCGGTAAATTGGCTTTCTGCCTGTTGGAGAATTCTCGCTGCAATTGCTTCACGTGCGGCCCGCTTGCCATCTCTGTTTTGAGTCGCGAACTCCAATCGAGCTTGGGCGGCATCGATTTGAAATGGAAGTCGATTGATTTCCGTCCGGACTTTGGCCAAGCGACTTTCCGCCTCGGCGATCGACGCCTGCAAATGAACTGGTTTCTCCAAACGGACCCGAGCCGCCGCTTCTTCTGCCTGAGCCCGTTGTAGTTCTCCTTGCCGCAACATGAGATTGTTCTGAGCCTGTTCGACTGCGAGTTCCGAATCGATCGAGATCAACCTTGCAATGGGTTGGGCTTTCTCGACACGGTCTCCTTCCACGACCAGTAGTTCCTCGACAATCCCCCCAGTTAACGCGGCAACGCGGATGGCAGTGGGACGAGGTTCAATCCAACCTGCCGCCTGAAACAAAGGCGTACCGGCCTGTTGCACTTCGCCCTGCTGTGTCAGAACCGACATCACCGTCACTGAAGTCGCAGGAACGAAACTTCGTCCAGCGGCTGCAGTGAGGATGGCGAGAAAGACAAGCAGAATTCCTGCAGGGAATACGTAACGACTGAGCCATTTTTTAGGCCGACCAACCCCCGGAGTTGATTTCTCCGGGGATCGGTTTAAGGCTAACTTACTCAGATCAACAGAAGTCTCTGGCATCACTTATCACCTGATCGAACGAAAACTTTACTGGCGGACACAGTTAGATTTCCTGCTTCGTCCTTGCTGGCTTTACCTTCTACGACAACGGTCGAAAGCTCTTTGACGTTCAGGAGTTTTCTTGCATCGGCGGCCAGGGGTTTTCCGTTCTCGTCCACAAGTTTGACGGTCGCGATGTTGTTTTTGACCTGGTCTTGCGTGCAACAGTAATCCCAGGGAGTAGGACAGCCTTCCTCAGCCGAACAGAAGGGGACTTCGGGATCGACTACGGTAAAGGCGGCCAGACCATCCACAAACGGATCGTGTGATCCACCAATCACGCCGACGACAGTGACGGATTCCTCATCCTGGGCCGATTCACGAGCTTTGCCAATCGGGAGTGCGTCGGTCGGTTCGATCGAAGCAAGATAAGTAGAATCACCAGCCACCGATGCTGAAGGAGAATCGTCACCAGAACCAGCACATCCCATGACACTTAGGGACAGACCACACATAACTAAGAAGTTCCATTTCATTGGAGTTTTCCTTTTGATTAGATTAAGAAGTTAACTGAAAGTTGGCCTGAATCCCTCCGAAGGGTTTCAGGATAGTTTTTAATATTTTGTTTAAATCAATTCTGCTAAACCGCTTTGATACTGATGGCTACGGACTCTCTAAGGGCCTTGATCGCCGGTGGGATCGCTCCCAGGATGCCAATGAGTAAACCAATGCCATACCCCACGAGAATCGAAATGTGGTCAAACGAGAGCTGGAAGGCCCCCATGGTGAAGCGGATTGAAATTCCATTAATGAACACCACAATCAACAGACCCGCCATGATCGACGCCAATGCCGCCAGCAGGACGCCTTCCTGAATCAAGGTGATCAGGATAGCACGGCGGCGAAAACCAATGGCCTGTAACGTGGCGAGTTCACGAACGCGACCGGTGACGGCTCCGTACATCATGTTCATTCCCGCAAAGACACCTGCTCCCGAGACCAGTAAAACCACTAACCAGGCGAGCAGACGAACCGGTTTGTAGTGCTGTTGTAATGAGTCGTAATATTCCCGTTCTCCCAGAGCCTGAAGTTCCAGATCGAGTCGTTCCTTACAGAACAGACTGACTTCGGCGGCGGTTGATCCGGGTTCGAGTTTTAATGCCACCAGGCTGAGATCCTGCCGCTTAGTTGCCGTTTGTAAGTCGGTCAGGCGGCACCAGATTTCAGATTCGCTGGCACTCCCCTGAGCTGTAAATCGGCCACTGATTTTCCAGGTTTGACCTTCGAATTCCATGCTGCTTCCAATTGATAGTGCTTCGTCCGCTACTCCCAATTTCGTTGCCGCCAGTTGCCCAACCATGATTTCACCTTCTGCTGGCCAGGTACCTGCAACAATCAGGACATTTCGGCGAACGAGAGGGGCCCGTGTTGTTACTCCTCGTACCAGACCGAGACCTTCGGTTCCCGATGTTGAGCGCATGCGAGTCCCCATATAAATTTCAGGCGATACATGCTCTACTCCGTACCTCTGTTGTGTTCCTGAAATGCTTGCCGCTAGCAAAGAAGGGACATTGGCGGATATCGCAGAGTTCTCAATGTTTTCTTCAGCACTCACTGAGTAAATGAGTACCACGCTCTGATCACCGCTGGTCGAAAGCGATTTTTCCAATCCACGGATGAATCCCACAACGATGAGCACCAGCAACACGACCAGCGTGAGAGCAGTTAGCGTCAACAGGGTGCGCATCGGTCTTCGAGAAAGATTACGAACGCCATATTCCCACGGTAGAAGCATTTTCAGCCCATTTATAATCAGAACATATCCGCATTGACGGAAGATCAGTCCAACCAATCGAAATCCCTGTATAACATAGGATTTATTGGTCGAATCACGAAGGAAGCATGTATCTCAACTGCATTATACAGGAGACATCTTCTGATTAAATGAGCCAAGTTTGAAGCGCAGCATGTGCGCGTTCGTCGCCCGCTTGATTTAAGAAGGCGAGGCTATGGTATTCGAAACCATTTTCGCTAATGAAAGAGCTGATTAGAACATCAGACTTGAGCGTCCAACCGGGAACGGACGCCAACATGGGCAGGTCATGCAGAGAAAGAGTCTGGTTAACAACCGTCGCTCCTTCACAGACGCAATTGGCACAGTCACAATCGCAGGGATTCGATTCTGTTGGAGCGGGAACAGCGTCTTCTTGACCAGATTTTACTTCCTGGCAACAGACACAACCTGGTGAGACCGGTTGGTCCCCTTTCTGAAGGGTAGATGCGCACGCTAAGCCGTCCGCGTGCAGGCAGTTAAGTGGGCACACAAGTAAGGCGGCTATCAGCGATAAAATCAAAGAATACTGTCTCATACTTGCAAGTATAGCCCATAGGACCGTTCGGCGACAAGATAATTTTGTCCCCCACGTTCTTCGAAGAGACCAATTCAAACAGACATTTGGTTTAGACGGACCGCAATCTCGCCTTGTATTGCGGTCTCAGGAAAATACTCCAGAGGATGAGATTCCCTCAGTGAATAGAGCATCGCCGCTTACTCTGGTAGGATGACATTTCTGTTCGCGAGGTCGTCTTATTCGCGACGTTGCTGTAAACGTCATCCGCTATCGCGATATTAGAAATACAGGGTCTTCAAATATAATGACTGAGTTCTATCAGAATGCAATTACGGTTTTCATGGGATTCTTTGCCATTATGAACCCGTTAGCGAATACCGCAGTCTTTCTTGGTCTGGCAGGGAATCGTCCCTCAGCAGAGCGAGCCAAAATCGCCGTCAAAGCACTGTTGGTGGCCTTCGTTATCGTCGCTCTGTTTTGTGTTATAGGGAAAGCATTATTCGAGTTGTTTGGGATCACGTTACCGGCATTGAAGATAGCGGGGGGCATCCTGGTCTTTATGATCGGTTACCAGATGCTGCACGGTAAAAAGTCCAAGATGCATCATCCGGCTCCCAATGCAGGTGCGGAAGCAGACTATAAAGAAGAGGGGGAGGAAGGTGAGGGGGAGGAAGACGAAGACATCGCGATTTCTCCTTTAGCGTTGCCGATTCTCGCGGGGCCGGGCACCTTGGCGACGGCCATGAATTTTTCAGCCGGGGGAGGCTTCACCAAGATCACCGTAACGATCGTGGCCTTTGCCATCCTTTGTCTCATCACTCTGGGTTGTTTCCTCATGGGAGAGAAGCTGGTCAATCGACTCGGGGCCAGCGGACTGCAAATTGTCTCGCAACTGATGGGCTTGATCATGGCAGTCATTGGAACCCAAATGTTTATCGAAGGAGTGGCTGCTGCCATGAAAAGAATTTGATGCGTCTTTTCCCTTTTTAAGCCTACCCATTGAAAGATAGAAATGGGCCTACTTCAATTTGACGTTGAGGCTTTGGATCTTGCCATTGAACTCGAATGGTTTTTTGTCGAAATATTTAAGAGAGACGGGTGAACCGAGATCGACCCCTACGTCGAACGTTTCCGTGGCAGTAAATGCTAATGGTACGGTGTAGGGAAGTTTCACTTGGGCGACATCCTTTCCATCAACCTGCATTGTCACGGTACCTGGCTTGCCGGGACCTGCTATCTCGGTGATGACTTCGATCGTATGCTTTCCAGCCTTCAGCGGCTTCTGGCTGCGGACTTCGTAGTGATCAACAATCAGCAAATTGTATTCGTAAACAAGATAGCCCTCTTCCATATAGACCGACAAACCACCGCCGGCGCCGCCTACTGCGTACAGGACTCCGTTTGATTTCTCTTTCAACTCAACGTCGATTTTGACGACATTGCTTTCTCGCCCCAACCCGGGAGCGGTGAATTCGGGCATTCGCCGTGTGTTCTGGGTAAAGGTCCATTCTGTATAGGGAGTCTTACGAATGTCTTCCGGATGAATTCGCAACCAGAGCCCCGCTCCGATCGGAAAGTCTTCATTCTCTGCGGCAAGTTTCAGGAACTCCTGTTTTAATTCCTTCAGCTTCTCCGGGTTCTGTTTGGCCAGGTCATTGCTTTGAGAGAAATCTTCATCGAGCTTGTACAATTCCCAGTCATCTGTGGCGGAGTCCCAGCTTTTTATCCGCGGGGCCGATGCGGGGGTATTCCAGGGAATGAACGGCCCGAAAACGCAGGCAAACCAGCCATCTTTGTAGATTGCGCGGCTGCCATTGTTATCGAAGAACTGTACGTCTTTATGAGTCGGTTCATCCGCCTGATCGAAGGTATAAGCGAGACTGACCCCGTCCAAGGGAATCTGGTCGTGTCCATGGACGACCTTGGGAGGTGTAATATCAAGCACGTCATAAATCGTCGGTGCGATATCGATAACGTGATGAAATTGAGAGCGAGTCGCTTTGTCCGGTTTGATCCGTTTCGGCCAGGAAATCACCATGGGGTTCCGCGTTCCGCCAAAGTGCGATCCCATTAATTTAGTCCCTTTGAAAGGGGTGCTACCAGCCCAGGCCCAGCCCGCATGATACATGTTGTCGGTTTTAGGCGTTCCCAAGGCATCCAATCCACCAATGCGATCCAGCGCGGCAATCTGCTGATCAACTGTAGTGGGGATATTGTTCTGTGCCAGGAGTTCGCTGACGGAACCCCGTTGCCCTTCCGCACTCGATCCGTTGTCGCCGAAGATATAGAAGATCAACGTATTCTCACGGATACCGCGTTCTTCAAGTCCTTCTACTAAACGTCCTACCTGGTGGTCAGTGTGTTCGACGTATCCTGCAAAGATTTCCATTAGTCGTGTCTGAAAGGCGCGTTGTTCCTCTGGAATACTGTCCCAGGACTCTAACGTTTCATCACGAGGGGTCAGCTTGGTACCAGCAGGAATAATCCCCATCTCAATCTGCCGCTGATGAACACGTTCCCGATAGGCGTCCCAACCGCCGTCGAATTTTCCTTTGTACTTTTTTGACCACTCAGAAAAGACGTGATGAGGTCCATGAACTCCCCCTGGCGCCCAGTACATTAAGAAAGGTTTGTCAGGAGCATACGCTTGTTGATCATCGAGCCATTTGAGCGATTGGTTAACCAGGTCTTCGGTCAGGTGATAGTTCGGATCTTCCGGTGGTTCGATATGAGTATAGTTCTCCGTCAGCCGGGGTTCCCATTGAGAAGTTTCTCCTCCCAGAAACCCGTAGAAGTGCTCGAACCCGTAACCGTTTGGCCAGCGGTTCTTGGGGCCGATCATGGTGGTCTCGGTCGCGGGAGTGTTATGCCATTTACCGAATGCCGAAGTGTGATACCCGTACTCTTTCAGGGTCTCCGCGATGGTCGCTGCCGATTTAGGAATCGTACCTGTGTAACCGTCGAATGCGACCGCTCTCTCGGCAATGGTTCCCGAACCGACTCTTGTGTGATTTCTACCCGTTAAGAGAGCCGCGCGGGTCGGCGAGCAGATAGATGTAGTGTGAAAGGTGTTATACCGAATACCCTCATTCGCCAAACGCGTGAGCGAAGGAGTACTCACCTCACCACCAAAAGTATCCGCAATTCCAAACCCGACATCATCGAGCAGGATAATGAGAACATTGGGAGCATCTTCAGGAAGATGCTGCGGCTGATCGGGCCACTTCATTTTGGAATCCTGAAGCCTGGGCTTGGTAATGCTCTCCATCTCCGGAGCTGGAAAAGGAAGCACAGAGCCATCTGTAGGAAGCTCATTGGCTATAAGCGAATCTTGACCGGATAAGGCCAGATAAGAACAGAGAAACAGAACCGCGATCAGCTTATTCAACATCGATTATTCTTTTCTGTAAATCAGAGATGTTCTGGTTCCAACTTCACATTTCAAACGTACGTCTTGTGGCCACGAACTTAGTTTGCCATTCCATTAGCGATTCTAAAACCTTCTGATGGGTTATCATTACCCATGATGTACAGGCTCTTAGACAGCCTCAACCAGGATTCAGAAGGGGTTCTATAAGCCAACTTCTTTAGGCGGATACTTTTTGAAAGTAGCCGCATGGGTTTTCAACTTTCCGAGCACGGTCGCCAGCCAGGCGTTTCGCCGGTGTCCCACGGGGGATTGTTCTTTCGGATCGATATAAAGATTGAACAACCAGGGAGCGAGTCCGACGTCCTGTAATGTGGAGTAGTCGATGTGCATATGGGTTGATTCTGGCAAAACTACTTTCACATGAACTTTGTATTCACGCATTCGGCAGGACATCAATTGATTCCCCCACCAGAAATAAACCGCGTCCCGTTTTGAAGCTCCTTCATCATGAATTAAAAAGGATGTTTGATCGATGAAGTCGTAATAACGGTCGCTTGCCAGAGTATCGGTTGAGACGCCGGCCAGGTTCAAGGACGTTCCAAACAGGTCCATTAAATCAAAGAGGTCGTCACTTTCACGGCCCGCCTTAATCATGCCTTTCCAATAGGCAATTCCAGGAACGCGAACGCCTCCCTCAAAGGTGGTTCCTTTCGCTCCGCGGAAAGGGGTATAACCAGCGTCGGGCCATCCATCCATTTGCGGACCGTTGTCACTGGTAAAGAAGATGAAGGTGTTTTCCAGTTCGCCAGCTTCATCGAGAGCTTTAACGATTTCGCCAACATGAAGGTCGACTTCGGCAACGGCTTCCTTGTAGTAATATTTAGCCGCGCTGAGAGTTCCGAGATCCGGGTTAGGGAAGTTGTCGCAATGAACTTTCATGAAGCAGTGTTCAATAAAGAAGGGTTGGTCTTTCTTCGCCAGTTCTTTGATTCGCTGGACAGTAAAGTCGGCCAGTCCTTTCTCCGCCCGTCCCATGTCTTCAATGGATTGGATCTGGCTTACTTTCTCGGTGCGGCCTCCTTTGAATCCGTGAATCAAATGATCGTCCGGAGCGATGGCTTCAAATGCCCGCATTCTTTCGGGATCATTTACCAGATCGGGAAAACGTCGAGCGTCATATCGTTGAGAAATCTCTTTCTGAGCCGGGTAATACCCGTAGTACTCATCGAAACCAATATCATGAGGACGCATCCCCGTAGGTTCGCCGACGTGCCACTTCCCTGTTAGCAGAGTAAAGTAACCGGCGTCATTCAGCAGCGACGGAAGACTGACCTCATCAGACCAGGGGTTTTGAGTCAGTTTATCTCCAGCCAGGATGGGTCGAGTTAAACCTGTCCGGCGAGGAAGACGACCGGTCAGAATCGCAGATCGTGTGGGTGTGCAGGTTTGCTGAGAGTAACAGGAGGTCAGTTTGAGCCCTTCCCGAGCGAGGCGATCGATATTCGGCGTCGCCGCTCCAATGGCGGCACCCCCTCCAAAACAGCCGGGATCGCCATAACCCATATCATCAACAACCAACCACAGAATATTGGGCTTCTTTCCTGTCTGCTTTTGCAGATCAGCCATTTTTTTGGTGACTGCCTTATCTTGCTCCGGCCTGGGTATCGCAGGTTCAAAGTTGTCGAGCGTCCGAACAGATCGGTCTAACGAAGGGGATTGACCATAGGATACAGAGAGAAAAAGCAACAGCACACAAGAGGTCGTCAGTGAGACCACTGTACTGGAGAGGCGAGAGAGGGGCATAAGTTTTTCATTCACGAGCGTTAGCGCGTTATCGGCTGAGACCGATTCCTCATGGTCGCAACGGAGCAGTCAATTCATCTCGTGAATCCATCATCAGAGAAACAGTTGCCGGTTGCATCGCAAACAAGTCGTCAAGAAAAACGACATCGAAACAATTGCTAACCAGTCGATGGCCCTATCATCTCAAGCTAGCTCTTTCCGGGAGTAATGTCAAACAATCCGCAGGCCCAGTTCATCGTATTTTCATGGATGCCGGCTCGAAAGATTTCACGTTTTTAAGGACGAAGCATTAGGGAATCATGGCCAAGACCTATAAAGATCATTTCCTGTCTTTCATTACCTGGGATAGAACATTTCCACTGGTTGTTCACGATAAGGCAAAATGACCAGTCTCAAGCGATGTGAATCAAACTTTAAAAGGATTCATTTTTCATTCATTCAAGTACGAAATTCAGTCTGGAAATTCGGCGATCCACTTTATTTATTTGGACGCGACGAATCAGTTTTTTAAACCAAATCCTGAAGTGAGGCATACCACTTAAGTCAAAGACCTTAAGTTATTCCAGTGTTGTTTATCCACTTTATAACCGCCTGCTGATTAACTCTTTACGCGAATCCAAATTCACCTTACGGCTAACACCTCATTTCAATTTGTTTGGTTTCTAACAGATAACCATGGAACGCATCAATAGACCGTCTGTCTAGTCTGGAGTGACTCTCCTGACTCGTCGATATCATGTGGTAGGTTTGCTCACACAAGACGAGACTACGTCTGCGAAAACATTTCATATCAAAGTTCGACGAGATTCTCTGGAAGTCATCACCACCTCCCAGTTCCTTCGAGTCTAAAACTCTGACGAGTATCCATTCGAGATCGGCACACGAGCCTAAAGGCCAGGTATGTTCTTCTACCTAACCAAAGTGGTCACCAGAATAGTTTCCTTATGGAAGATATTCGAACAGCACAGTCGTCGGCGACGCTTGGCTCACATCCCTACGACCAATATGTGCTCTTCTGTAGAGTGCTTTGAATCGAGACTGATGTTATCCGGAACAACTCTGATCGGAACCGCAGGTGATGATGTCTTCGAAATCAGTTTCACAGACGACATGCTAAATGTCACCCTCAACGGAAACAGTTCGCAGATTAGCCTGGATGGAATCAGCGAGATCAATCTGGATGGAGGAACTGGAAATGACACCCTCCAATTCACCGGAAAGTCGTTGGATGAAGTCTACACGTTCTGGTCCGGACAAATGTTGTATGAAATTGATGGACTCACCTTTGAGAGCCTTAATGTGGAAGAGATCGAAGTCGATGGTGGAACTGGTACCGATCTCGCCAAGTTTTACGATTCCGAAGGGGACGATGACACCACGATCAGCGCCACTTCAATAACCATGACGGGCTCTGGTTATTCCAATACAGCAAACAACATCAGTAAGACTTACTCTTACGGTAGCTGGGGAGTAGACACTGCGACCTTCTCCGATAGTTTGGCCGACGAATATTACGTGGCAAAATACAACGAATCCTTTATGTCGTCAGACAGTTACCGACATTACGCAGTCAATTTCGACGTTACGGTAGCAACCTCTTCCGCAGGCGGCAATGATCGTAGCTGGTTCTATGACTCGCCTGGCGATGACGAATTAACGATGACCAGCACTCAAACAGTACTGACGGGACCGGGGTTCAGCCATACCGCGAACGGGTTCTACCGAGTTGATGTTAATGGAATCAATGGAGGAACGGACAGCGCCACCCTGCAAGATACCGTTGATGATGATCGAGGCACTGCCTCTCTCGACTTCGCCATTTTATCCGGGACGGGGTTTTATAACCGCGTAAACAGTTTCGACTCGGTGATTCTAAACGCCACCAATGGGGGAACGGACCGACTGGAATTGAATGGCACTGATGCTGACGAGACATTCACGACTACTGGTCTTGAAGCCATCCTCACGGGATCGGGAATCACAGTGACCGGCAACTCGTTTGATACCGTTTTGGCAAAAACTGGGTTTGGTGTGGGAAATGATGTTGCCATCTTCAACGACACGGCCCAGAACGATCTGTTTAAAGGTTATGCCGATTACGCCTATATGAGTTCGACGACGTATATCAACTACGCGTACGGATTTGACTCGGTCACGGCCACTTCCTCGAATGGAGGAACAGACAAGGCGGTGCTTGCCGATTCCACGGATGATGACACACTCGCCATGGCTCCCACCAGTGTGACGCTTTCCGGGACGGGTTTCAGCAATACCGCCGATGGTTTTTCGCGGGTCGATGCCTATTCGACACAAGGGGGAACCGATACCGCCACGTTCACTGACTCTGCGGGAGACGACAAAAGCCGAGCGGCTTCCAACTACGCCTACATGTATACTTCCAGCTATCTGAACTTTGCTCGACAATTTGAAGAAGTCGAGTACATGGCAGAAAATGGAGGACTGGACTCGCTCTATCTTTTTGACTCCTCTGGCGACGACACCTTCACCGCTTCTCCTACAGCGGCGAGCATGGGCGGAGCTGGATTCAGTGTTACCGGTTCTGGATTTGATCGCTACATTGCCTATGGCAACAACGGAGGAGATGACACCGCCAACTTGACCGATTCCGCAGGCAACGACACCTTCTCAGCTCACCCGACCAAAGCAATCCTGACAACGACCTCGGTCACAATTTACGCTTTCGACTTCGACACGGTGAATGCATATTCGAATACGGGAGGAACTGATCGCGCCTATCTCTATGACTCAGCAGGTGATGACACATTCACAGCCACAACTACGACTGGCAGCATGACGGGTACCGGATTCTCGAATAATGCTCACAATTTCGATCGCGTAGATGGAATTGCCAGTAATGGAGGAAGCAATGACATTGCGAATCTCTACGACAGTTCAGGCGACGACACCATCTACTTGAAGCCCGACTACTCGGCGATGCTCGCCAGTTCCTTTTCGAGTTATGCATATAGTTTTGACCGAGTGAACTCGTACACTCCCAATGGAGGCACTGACCGGGCTCGCTTTTATGACTCCGCGGGATCGGACGTGATGACAACCCGCCAGACCGAAGCCAGCATGACAGGTACCGGATTCGCCAACTATGCGTACGGAAACGAAATCTTCCTCGCCTATTCGGACGCCGGAGGAACAGACACCGTCCACCTGTACGACACTACGGGAGACGATGTTTATGAAGGCCAACAGACGACAGCATCGATGCTCAGCACAGGCGTCTCCAGCTATGCTTACGATTACGAAAATGTCTACGCTTATGCCTCAACAGTCGGCGGTAATGATACCGCAACCTTATATTCAATGAATTCCTCCGACGAATACACTGCCGCTTCCGACAGCGCCGAAGTCGACAACTCCGGCTTGGGACTGCTCTCTCGTGTGGAGGGATTCGAGAATATCGCCCTTTATGCCGACGAGGATGGCACTCTGGATATGGTCGACACCGCTGGCAATGACGCGTTCATCTTCCGTCCCGATTACCTGGCCGTGAGCAACGCGACGAGCCAAACCCAAATCTGGGGAGCTTCGAATGTAAGGGCCTACAGTAATACCGGTGGCAGTGACTCTCTGACGATCTATGACTCCGTCGGTATCGACTCGATCGACTTCCGGAATGATCGCGTCGACGTCTTCTATGGATTACTCTTCTTTGACACACTCCGTATTGATGGAGCGAATCTAACCGACGTTTACCTCATCGGAGGAAATGGTGGGATCAACACTTATCAACTGCTGCAATCCAGAGACTACGACATCCACAACCAGGGAGGTTGGCTATTCAGTCTAATTTAACACTTCTAATAATCACTTCCTTACCCATCACGATTACGACAATCTAGCAAACAACATTTCAGCATTGAATCACTTCCATGTAAACCACATTAAGAGACGAGCCCCCCCCATGAAGATCATAAACATAACCTCACGAAGGAAGACGTCGTGGATCATCGCACATCCCTCTCGCACCGGTGCTGCATTAGTGGAGTTCGCCATCGTCTTACCACTTTTTCTGATGATCGTATTTGAAATTGTCGAATTCGGACTCATCATGTCATGCCAGCAACTTATGACGACCGCGGCCCGGGATAATTGTCGAAGGGCTGTTATCTCTGGCTCTTCCACCGAGAGTATCGAGAAAACAACCCGAGAATTCTTGTCAACAAATATCACGCATGATGAAGAAGCAATCACCGTCAACATTTCAATTGAGCGAGAAGAAGCAGACAACCAACTTGAAAACGCCATCCCGGGGGACATCGTCACTGTGGAGACGATCATCCCAGCCAGCAAGATCTGCTCTGTCCCATTCAGCGTCTTCAGTTCCTATACCTTACGAGGCGTCTGTTCGATGGTGCATGAATAACTGAATCTATTTTGTATTCGAAATTAACCTGACCATTCGATCCTGTTCGAGAATCTAACCCCCCTGGAGAAAGTCATGGACAGACTGTTCCGTCATTACCCCTAAAGTGACAGTAACATCATGATTCAATATTCCCGTCAGACTAAAGCCAGGCCAGAAACCCGAAAAGGAAGTATCCTTCCTCTGACAGCATTCTTCATCGTGATCTTGATGATGATCACGGCTCTGGTGGTGGACATCGGGATGATCGCCGTTACCAGTGGTCGCCTCCAAACGGCCGCCGATGCAGCGGCATTATCTGCCGCACAAACAGTTGCAAATGAAATGAAATACGTGGATGGGTCTCACCACGACAATTATCAAGCAACGGAATGTGCTATCAAAATCTGTCAACTACATGCTGGGGCAGACATGCATCAGCATCTCAGATTGCTACCCACGGACATCATTTACTCAAGATCGTCCGACAGGCTTGACTCCCCCCTCAACGTCGTACAAGCAACCGTCCGTCGCGACGACATGGCGAATGGTTCGATACCGATGGCCTTTTCCCCTGTCATCGGAATAAAGCAGACGAACTTAGAGCGAACCGCGAAAGCAGGATTTTTCCCGGCGGGAGGAATAGGGGCAGGGGCTAAGATTCTGCCCATCGCCGTCGACGCCACGATCTGGACTGCGATGCGTCTGGGCAATGACATCACCAATAAAGTCTTACCTTATGACGCCGGCGAATACTTGCACTCCGTCACACCCGGAAAATTAACATCATTGCTGAAGGGACGGCAACGATTGTTAGACAAACTGGGGGTCCCCTTCGATCTTAATGGCAATCCGTTGATGATTATGGACCGGCGATGCTGGCACCCGGACAGTCAAACCGTAACTGATGGTCCCGATATGTTGTGGGAAGGATTATTCCTGCCTCATCAATTCGAACAAACAAAATTATTCGGTTCCATTCTCAAACCGTTGACGCGAATCCAATACATTCCTGGGAACATGGTTGTACTTAATCTGAGCAGTCAGGAAAACTGGAAGCTGGGCGCCGGACTCGGCACACTGGAACGACAAATCGTTACGGGACTCGACTTCAATGATGTAGCGGGCGTCAACGAAATGAATGGAAAGAACTCAGAATATTTATCGACGCCGTTCGTCGCGCAGGGAATGTACCAATTACCGGGCGCCTTGGAAGATGAATTACGAGACTCAATTGGTAAACCACGAATCATTTTTTTATACGCAACGATTCCTGGTGTTCTTACTACAGTTGGGGACTTACTGCAATTTCCAAGTAAGTTTGTCATCGTCGGATGGGTCGGTGGTGTGATCACGGATGTGGAATTCGACGCGCTCGTGCATTACGTCAAAATCCAACCCGCTCCCTATTTCGATTTCTCCCTGAAGCGGGCAACCGGCGAAGAAAGCAACGATTTCTCCAGCGGCGTCTTCGCGGGACCTCATCTGATTGAATAAAGTCCCACGAGAAGACTGTCTCGAACTGACTAGTCATTCTATCAGCATGTCTCCCGCTATTTATTTCGTCGGACGTCCTTCGTTTCTCCACCAACGAACTTCGACACTTCCCCGTTCGGCACAGGCGATGATGTCTGGCTTTCCGTCACCATTCATATCCGCGACGATCACCTGATTGGCACTGCGCCAATCTTCTTTAAGCAGGTGTATTTTCCAGTTCTCTTTTGGGTCGCCTGTATTTTCAAACCAGGCGACTCGTCCCGGGTTTCGCCAGGTTGTCGCCACAACATCGACGTCGCCATCGCCGTCCAGATCGCTGGCCGTCGCTTCGAAAGCATCGTCAAAGTTCTTTTTGATGATGTGCTTTTTCCAAGGACCACCACGGGGATTGTCGTTCTCGTACCAGACAACCTGACTGTCTTCTGGATTCTGCGAATCAGTTTTGTCGGTGGAACCGGGAAGGTAGAGGAAACCGAGCGCGAGGACGACATCGAGATCGCCGTCTCCATCCATATCGACAGGATTTCCATGGACGGGACAATTCGATTTATCGTCAATAATGTGTTTGGTCCAAGTCACCCCTTCGTCCGTTTGGGTGTTCTCGTACCAAGCCGTTTGATCGATACCGCGGGCCGTTCCCAACAGGTCCGCATCGCCATCGCCATCAAAGTCGGCAGCTCGCATCGTGCGAGTTTCTCGCACGTCTCCTTCAATGAGATGCTTCTTCCATTCTCCGTTTTCTGGATCTCCTGAATTCTCAAACCAGGCGTACTGGTTACCCAATATCCAACTGGAACCGGCGACATCGAGATGGCCGTCGTTGTTAAAGTCGGCGAGTGCGACATCGTAAGCACCTGGCAGCTGAGTGGTAATCACATGCCGCTTCCAAAGTTTTCCGTCCGTTGGGGAGCCACTGTTTTCAAACCACAGTAGATGGCCATGCAGGTTTTTCACGATGACGATATCCAGATCACCATCGTTATCGACATCCCCTACCAAGTGTCGTTCTAAACGCTCGGGGTCTTCCTTTTGAATCACATGTTTCTTAAAGGAGCCTTTACCATCATTCTCAAACAAATACAGTTTGTTATGGGGTGTGTAATCGGCACTGGAGAGATCGAGATCTCCATCCTGATCAAAATCGGCGGCAGCAATTCCATAAGCGTAAGCATAGTCACCTGCGATTAAATGCTCCGAAAACTGAATGGAAGCCTTCTCTTCACTCACCGCATAGGATGTCAGAGACGCGGCGACGACCATAAACATCACGAAAGACAAGAATCTGGAAACGTTAAGAACAGGCATGGTATTCATTCCCGGGGGAGGTGACAGAATGTTACTCAATAACAAGGATTTCAATCGAACCACATCCAGCTTACTCAATTACTCACATAAAGTGCAAAGAACTGAGCCTCGCCCCCTTCAGGAAGAAGGACTCGAATGGAATAAGGCTTCTTCAGGTTAATAATTCCCGAGTTCGATTTCGGCCAATTCACGACCTGGTGAAATCCGGATTCAGAAACAGTTCCCGCATCACTTCCCGAATATCCGGGAATGGGTTGGCTCAATTCATCAAGAAGTTCGATACGAATCGAGCTGTTCGCATCAATCTGATCTACGTTTAGAATGACTTTGGTCGATTTCCCTTCAGGCTCTACAGGAGCAGTGACGAATCGAGCTTCCCGTTCGGAATTAAAGGCGGATAGAAATCCAAAACGATCCCGTTCTACAGAGACGGCCCCGACTCCACCACGAGGAGGATAGCTCGGTTTCGTCAGGTCCCAGGATCCGTAATAAACGTAGGTCCGGTCACCAATGTGGTGGAAGCCTTGTCCCTGTAGTAAACCACCCTCGTCCCATGACCCCTCTTCTCCTGCCGAGATGAAGACATAGTCTCGCTCCGGTTCCCGAAAATGAATTCCGTTGTTACTCAACATAAATCCGAGATCGAGACCCCGTTCCTGCCATTTCTGGGCTCCGTGCCATAACCCGTATACCCCTAACTGCACATTTCCCCGATTCCAGATCGAAGAGGCCAGATGAGCCTCTTCGTCTTCCGAGACCTTACCGACTTTGCCAATCGCCGTTCCGCGAATGAAACCGAGAGCGGTTGATTCTTCCCAGTGGATCAAGTCACGGGATCGCAACGTCACCATCACCCGTCCCACACGTTTGCCATCGGGTTGCCAGACGGAAGGAGAAAACTGCTGACCGGGGAGGTGGTACATGCCGTTATATTTGAAAAGTCCCCCTTGCTCAAAATTAATCGAGGGTAGAATCAAATCTTCCTCAGGCAGGTATCCCTCCTCAAAGTGAAGTGGAGTTGGACTACGCCAGGAGAGACCGTCTTCGCTGAACAGGGTGATCGTTGACGATCCTTTGCTTCCCTCAACATAGGCAGAGACTGTTAGCAACATCTTGAACTGCCGAGTTGGATCGGGGTCGTCTTCTTCGTGAATGACAATCAGATGGATACCCGCCACGTCCGGAGGATCAATCAACACCAGGTTGTTGTTCTTCGATCCGTTGTACTCTACGAGACCCAGGTTTGGTTTGCGCCAATGAATTCCGTCGTCACTTTCGGCATAGGCAGGTCTCAACCCGGAAAACCCTTTTCCTTTTTTGATCAATTCCAGCGATTCGTTGTCGGCTGCGATGTACCAGGTTTTGTAGAGGCCATCGTGCTTGATCGTTGAGCCATAATACTGAACCGCCCATTCATCCACGGCCCCCTTCTCACCACGTGGAATCAATGGGTTGGACGCATGTTTCTCCGGCTTGACCATCGTCAACTTCAGGTTGTTCTTCCACGGGATGCTGTGATCGTCGAAAGCGAATAAAGTTTTCTCGGAGGTGCTTTCCTTTTCATTACCTAATAAGGGCGATGACAGAGTGAGTAGCAAACTGACCTGTGCCATCAGGACGCAGGAAATGGAACGTATCCAGGGCTTGTTCAGGAAATGAGAGTCTTTAAAAGAGTGAGTTTTAATCTTACTCATAAGATGTGGCCTCGATGATCGTGGTAATGAATGGTGTGATTTATTCAGACGGAAATCTATTGATGTTTATTTCAGCAAGGCAGGGGACTCTACCCACTCTCTCGATTGCATCTGCATCATGGTGCGTGCCCGATTCGAGTCTCCGTCCCGAATCGCCTGAGCAAGTTCCTGATGTTCCCAGATCATTCGGTCGCCATAGGAACCATCGGACTTTTGATCCTTATAGGCGGATTCAAAAAAGCTGACGAGTACTTTCTGCATACCGGCGATGAGTTCCGAACCGGTCATCTTTAAGAGCACCGTATGAAAGGTAATATCCAGTTCGACAATCTTACTGGATTGACCACTATGGATAGCGGCTTCCATTCGATCAGCAACGTCACATAACTCCTGCTTCTGAGCGTCAGAAGAGTTGCGAATCGCCAGATCAATCGCCCCCATCTCGATGGCATAACGCAGCATCGCCAGTTCGGCAATCCCCTGTTCTGAATCGAGAAGAGAGGGCAATCCCATACGAAGTAACTGCAGTGGATCGGGGCGACGGACGACCAGCCCTTTTCTTTTGCGGCCTTCCAGCAATCCAATCGCCGTCAACCGACCGACTGCTTCGCGGGCGACTGTCCGAGAGACGTCGTACTCATCCGCCAGTTCAGCTTCAGTCATGAAGAATTCGCCATCGGCTAACTGCATTGACTGAATGCGTTCGCGCAAGCGCTCCGCGAGATCGCTGGATTGAGTATGTTGAATTACTGATTTTTCTTTCATAATATACTATATAAACTCGTGAAAGATGGTTGTCAATCACATTTGCCAATCGTAACCTCAATTAAATACCATAACTAAAACAAGAAATAGGTGACACAAATATCGCCTTACCTTCATTGGATTTAGACAAGACTGTCCGAACGCCCCCTTGAATGAGGTTTCCCATGCAGAAACGAAGATCACACTCGACTCCGATAATCGCACGTCACCTCCAGAAATTAAACCTGCTTTTAAAGTTTTCGGCATCCTTACTGGTGGTGGGTGGGCTCACCTCTTTTTCCATCGCGACTGCAGCGGACTTCAAACTTCCAGAGCAGAACCTGTCGGTTTCTGATCGTCTGTTGCTACTTGCGATTGATGATCAGTCGTTGCAACCTTCCGATGACGTTCAGTTGAAACTCAATAAACCTCAAGTGCGAAAGCAACCAGTACTCGCTCCAGAAAGCGGAGACGTCTCGGCACCAGATTCGATGGCGTCTCACTTTTATGGCTCCGTCGTTCATCACGAGGGTAAGTATCAGATGTGGTATTACTCGGTTAGTCTGAAAAGAGAGTCCGATAAATTGAAACAGGGGCCTGTCTGCTACGCCGAAAGCGATGATGGAATCCATTGGACTAAACCCAAACTGGGCCAAGTCGAAATCGCTGGCAGCAAACAGAACAACGCCCTTTTACTGCCCGAAGAAATCACTCAATGCGCTGCGGTCATTCTGGATGAAGCTGATCCCGATCCAAATCGGCGTTATAAAATGGTCTACACCGCTTTAACTCACACTTGGGTCTTTCGTCCTGCGACGAGTCCGGATGGAATTCATTGGACCGCTTCGGAAGATTATCCCGTCGATCAATTTTTGGAGATGGGAAGTCTATTGAAGTTCGGCGATCAGTTTGTGGCCCATGGACAGGGAATCGGGAAAGATGCCAATGGCAACCCGGAAGGCCGGCAAGGTTATGCCAGTACCTCTACCAACTTCAGCGATTGGAACAAACAATACGTATCCACATTTCGTTTGCCCGAACCGGACGATATTAAATTACGCGGCTTAGTAGGAGACTATCCCCAAGTGCATTTAGGCATTGGTGCCTCCAGTTTTGGCAATGTAGCTGTTGGCCTGTACGGAATCTGGCATAACCCGCCAATAGACAAACGCCGAAAAAAAGGTTGGTATGGAGCGGGCCTCATTACGTGCGACCTGGGTTTGGTGGTCAGTAATGACGGAGTTCAGTTCCGTGAACCCATCAAAGACAATATTTATATTTCCAGTGAAGAATCGCCTGTGACACCGGTTCCCGGAATCATTGACCCAACAATCCTCTGTCAGGCGAATGGTATCCTTAATGTGGGTGACCAGACTTTGATCTATCATGGTCGTTGGCGTAACGCCACCATCACTGGTAAGGATTACTACGCGGAAGTCGCCCTCGCCACCTTACCTCGCGACCGTTGGGGTAGTCTGCAACTGACTGAAGAGGCCACCTCCGGAAGCATTCTGTCTCAACCCATCACCTTGCCTGCTGGTGAATGCGACATCCAACTCAACGCGGATGAAGTCGAGCACATCACAATTGAAGTTGCGGATGCCAGCGGCGACTTAATCCCCGAGTTCAGTGGAGAGAACAGCGGTACGATCGACGCAACCGAAAAGCACACCGCCTCAGTCAATTGGCCTGCCGGATCCCTTTTTCAACTCGAAGGAAAGACGGTCCAATTACGGATCGGACTGACCAACAAAGCCTCCAAGCTCTATGCGGTTTATCTGAATGCTCCTTAATTGATGCTTCTGAATAACTTCCCCAATTATCATTTTTTACTCTCCCTGTTTTATGAGGTCCTGTATGTCGTCTTCTGAATCCCCTCGATTGCCGGATTTGGAACGGTTGAGATCTTTCGACACGCCCACCGTTTGTAATGCGATTGAATTGTTCGAGTTCCGGTCACCGGCTGAAGGATATATGGATCGCCGGATCGCATCCTGTTTTCCCGAATTGCCCCCCATGGTGGGCTATGCCGCCACGGCCACGTTTAGATCTTCGGTACCCGCCAGCCCTGAGCAAGTCGCTGCTGGATTCTCTTTTCAGCAATTGGAGTCATTTTCTGAATTACCCGGGCCGGCTATCGTGGTCATTGAAGACTTGGACGATCCTCCCGCCGGAGCGACTTTTGGGGACGGGATGTGTTTGACCTATCATACCTTTGGGGCAGTCGGGCTGGTGACTTCGGGAGCCGCCCGCGATATCGACAATGTGCGCGCACTGAAATTCCCCTGTTTTAGTAACGGCGTCATGAGTGGCCACGGACATTGTCATTTCGAAGCAGTCTCGGTCCCGGTCAAGGTCGGTGGAATGACGATTCATCAGGGTGACCTTCTCCACGGAGACTGTAACGGCATCGTCACCATTCCAATGGAGATCGCCGCCGAGATCCCTTATGCCTGCGAAAAATATCTCGAATACGAATCCATCGTTCTGGATCGACTCCGCCAGGGACATTCTGACCTATCGGGCCACAAGACTGCACTCATAGAAATGCAACGATTGCTGGCCGAACTCAAGATTGAACTGAAACGACGGGTTGGGTTGTAAGCTCACACTGACATAAATTTTCCATACCTCCAAGGTCGACGAATTCAGGGTAGTCGCTTTACAGTGTAGGGTGCGGGGCCCGTTTCCGGAGTAACCAGAAAGATACCGCGCTGCCCCTTTTGCTCCTGGCACCTTTATGTTGATGAAAAGAGAACACCGTGATTTATCTTCTTCCCCCTGCTCTCATCCAGAAGCGAACATCTATGGCGTCCTTTCAATTATTGATCACCTGCCTGTTCTCAATAACTTTATTAACTTCGCAATTGACCGCTGAAGAAAACGCCCGACCTTCTCGGTTTATTTACAATTCCGATGCCAACCATGTCTACCACTACATCAAACCACCGATGACAGTGGAGAACCTGCAAGGATATGTGGATGAAGTCGTAGGCACGGGAGTGACGACCTTCTTTGCGTCGCCGAACTGGGGAATGCCCATGGCGTACCCGAGCGAAGTCACCGACATGATCGGTTCGACACTCAGCGAAGAAGAGTTTGAAGAGTACCGGAAAATTGGAGCAGATAAGAAAGTTTCCGCCGAACGAGCTTTTACAAACTATTACAGCATTTACAATAAAGGAATTGATCCGTTCGGGGTCATGATCGACCGGGCGAAGGAACAAGGTCTCGAAGTTTTTATTTCTTATCGGCCGAATGAAATCCACGATGTTCAGAATCCGGACAGTTTGATTGTCTCGAAGTTCTGGCGCGATCACCCCGAGTGGCGTGTCGGGAAGATTGGTGACGAAATCAGTCCTTTGTTCGCCGAAATCATCGGGGGACGAAAAGATCATCCTGTGCATCCCCTCGTCGCTTCCTGGTTTCCCGGAGCACTCAACTTTGCGATCCCCGAAGTTCGCACCCAGCGTCTTGCTGAGATGCGGGAATGCTGTGAACGATATCCTATTGAGGGTTTGGATATCGACCTCCAACGATTTCCGATCTACTTCCCCCAGGATGAAGGACCCGAGCACGTCGCGACGATGACCAACTGGATTCGCGAGGTGCGGGCTATGACTGAAGAAGTGGGTCATAAACGGGGCCGTCCAATTTTGCTTTCCGCCCGTATTATGGCACGGCCCCAGCAGAATCTATCTATCGGTCTCGACCCGGTGACTTGGGCCAAAGAAGGTCTCATCGATTTCGTAGAGGTTTCCCACTACCTGCGAAACGATTTCCCGTTACCCGTCAATGAATATCGCGAACTGATGCCGGCGGACTTCCCTATCTATGCCTCTATTGAGGTCGAAAAGGATCCGGATAATTACCGCCGTATTGCTCGTCATCTTTACGATGAAGGCGCCGATGGCCTGATGATCTTCAACTACTTCACCAGTCGGGAAGGGGGTCGCGAACCCGACTTCACCCTGTTCAAAGAACTAAGTGACCCGACCAAGCTGAAACCGGTTGAACCTTAATTCACGATAAGGCATCGATTACGGAAACCCATTGAGAACCGTATCAAGTCTATTCGCGTTAATCTCACTTCTCCGCGTTAAGAAGTTCCTTAGTGAGAGCGGTGGGTTTGTCGATCCCCAGAGCATCTTTGACTCTGGTGTGCCATCTCCTTAACCCGCGATCATTGGTAAAGGCATAGAGTCCTTCGTCCGGACCCGCCCAATCACGATGAGACAGCAATAGCTCTTCTCGGCGTTCTCCCAATTCGTTGGCTCGTTTCAATAACATCTCCAGAGCAGCAGGGTCATCCCGACGTTCTTTCTTTACGGTCGAAAAGAAATCCATTTTCAAACCGAGGATGGCGACTTCACGATAAAGAGTTAGTAACTCCAGCATAACTCGAGTGTAGTCCTGGCCATGACGGTGGAAACGGACCCGGTCGGCGTATTCACCGGGAGGAACGTTAGCTTCTGCTGCTTTTAGATGTTCCTCGGCGGCATCCACTGTTTCAGGGGGAATTAAACGATCCCATGCGGCGATAACGTTCGCGTAGGCGATGCCCGAAGCATCGATATGACGATCGCGAAGATGCCAGTTTTCATCCAGGGCATCGCTGTAAGTTTCAAAAAAGGCCTGCATCTCTTCTGCCACGGGACCGTAGGCCGACTCGTAGAATTCGTCCATGAGATTCGTTTGGTCGCGGGCAGGATCCCACATCATACGAGTAAGAGCCCAATAATTCGGAGCCATTGCGGAAAAGTTTTTGCTGCCTTCGCCGTAAGCAGCAACAAACCCTTTCTCATGAGCTTCTGCCAGATTTGAAATGATCTGATTCTGATGCAGAAGATGCATATCGTGATAATAGTGATTCCCCCAGCCTTCCCGGACGACCATTTTGGCCCCCAACTTTTTCCAACTGTCGACTTTGTCGCGCCACTCATTCAGGTTTTCTGGATCACGGTGACCTGCACTTTGATAAACAAAAGAGAGATAGAGGTTAGGCTCCAGCTTTTCGATATTCACCGGTGGGCGGTTATAATAAGTGTAGGCAAACATGCCGCACCCCTTATCCGGATTTTGTTCACGAACGCGACGCGCGACTTCGTTAGCGTAAGTAAAGATGCGATCACTCAACTGGACCGTTTTACCGTCGTAGCTCATGATTCCGGGAACATCGAGCGCTTTACAGCGTTCGCATTGGCAGAACCCTCCACCATCACTGGGAGAGATATTCATGATCTGCTGTTTGCCGTTCAAAACATATTCGACCATATGATCGATGACTTCCGGGTTCGTCGTACACATCTGGGGCGGACGCCGTTTTCCACCAACAAGCGCAAACCATTCTGGATGCTGCTCAAAAGATTCGTCCGTTCGGAAGTCGAATGCGTCATACCAGGAGTGCCCAAATACAGCTGACCGAACCCAGCCCAGACGGTTGCGACGCGACCAGCGACGAGCCGCATCGTTATATGTTTTCGTGTGGTAAGTACTCGGATACCCCAGACCAACAGAACGAATTTCAAACGTCGGTTTTTTGCGAATATCAAATTCCGGTAGGGTTAATTCTGAGTTAATCGGAACATGTTCACCGAATTCGCCAGGCCAAAACCAATGCACCCCAAGGTGATCATCCAATAAGGTGTAAGTCGCCAGCATGGAACCAGCGGCTGTCACATTCGACCAGGGATTTCCCAAGCGGTCATCGCCAGCAATCACCACCCCTTGAGGGACAGTCTTCAATAACCATTCCTCTAATTTCCAGGGCGTCAATTCGACTTCTAATACATCCTCCGCGACTGATTCGCCGACGAAAAACGTTAAACCCTCCTCCGCTGGATCAAACTCGCTCCAAGAAACAATCGCAATTGATTGTTGAGTAATCTGACCCACGTAGTTCGAAAGTTCCTCCGCCGCAGCCTTCTGAACTGCCAGGGCTTCGTCGGGAATCACGACTCGGCGATAATCGCTCAGCCGTTGAGGCTCCGCCGCAGTCAGAATTGACGGGGACAACAGAAATAAAAGGATCAGCATTTTCATATCGGGACACCCTGAGTGTGCGGAAACTGGCGTGAGTGAATACGCGGCACTGGTCGTTGATGATTCGTTAATTTTGAATCCTCGACGCATTTCACCTTACTCGGAAGCAAAAGCGATACACAACCCTGGTCCGAGATCAGCCTGTTTCGATAGCACGGAGGAGGAGATTCGTCAGTAGGACGTGCCGATAAAAAAGAAGATATTTCACCGATCACTTTCGTCGGTTTGTAACGAACTCTTTCTGTGCCCTATTTACCGTCACTGTACCGGTTCTCTGGATCAGTGCCAGAACTCCTGTCAAAAGGCAGCTTGAGCATTCCCGGGAGACGGTCTACTTGCTGCTCTTCGCGCAGATGGGAAAGGCCGATAGTCATTCCTTCATGGCCTTCAATCGGTTGATCTCGATAAGTCCCTAACAGGAAATCCCACCAGGGCAAATTGAAACCGTAATTACTGTTTGTTTCCCGGCGTATCACGGAATGATGAACGCGATGCATGTCGGGAGTCACAACAAAGCAGCGGAGAATGCGATCCAGCCAGGAGGGAAGGACGACGTTACTATGATTGAACATCGAAGTTGCATTCAACAGAACCTCGAAGATCACCACCGTCAGAGCCGAAGGTCCCAGAATCACGACTACCGCGAGTTTGAGCAGTGCCGAGAGAAGAATCTCAAACGTGTGAAACCGTAAACCGGTTGTCACGTCGATATCGAGATCCGCGTGATGCACCAGATGTAGTCGCCATAATACAGGAACCGCATGGAACAGCACATGCTGTAGATAGATGGCGAAATCGAGGACAACGACACCCATCATGACTTCAAGCCAAACAGGCCAGTTAACGAGATGCAACAACCCCCAGCTATGAGATTCGCAATAGATCGCTGCCGCAACCGCAGTAATTGGCATGATCACTCTGGACACGATGGTATTCAAAGCAACAAGCGTCAGATTACTTGCCCAGCGGGGCCCCTTGGCTGCACTTAACTTTCGACGCGGGCCAAGAAACTCCCAAGTTGCCATAACCAACAGAACGCCTCCGAAGAGGCCAAGTCTTATATAAATCTCCAGTTGTCCCGGCATGCCATTGGTACTCTCGCGTGGTTGATCGTTTCGCCATAGGAATGGTTTTCAATCTTACCAGTTTAGCAAAGTCTTCGCCCGAATAGACACAACATCAGACCCCTTTGGTGATTCGCACTAGGCACTACCGCGTAGATTCTGTTGCGGGAGCAGGACTTTGGCGATAGACGCTGATCGCCATTTTGAGCAGCACCGTTAGCACCATTAACCCGAAGGCCCAGATGCCGGCGCTCACTTTCCACTCAACCAGGCTGGGAGTGTATTCCACGATTTCATGCAACGTACTGGGAATGAACCCGGGGACGATCAATCCCATTCCCTTTTCGATCCAGGCGCCGATAAATGCGAGAATGCATGCGAAGACTAAAACCCGTTCTCGCTTTAATACGAGCGGACTAAGAAACAGACCCGCGGCAACGATGTTGAATATCATCGCGGTCCAGATCCAGGGAACCAGGGCGTAGTGGCCATGAAGTCCCAGGAAAAGATAATGAGCTGAAGCGGTATGGGATCCTCCCGTGTAAAACTCGGTGAAGACTTCCGACACGACCATGAGCAGATTCACAACAATAGTTACTCGAATAATATTAATCAGCAGACGTGCGGGGGCGTCTTCCAGGCGTTGTCCAACGACATTCTTCAGAATCGAAAACAGAATCAGAATAAAAGCTGGACCCGCAACGAAGGCGCTGGCGAGAAATCGAGGCGCCAACAGGGCCGTATTCCAGAATGGTCTTCCGCCCAGTCCGCAATACAAAAATGCTGTGATGGTGTGAATCGAAATCGCCCAGAAAATGGAAATCATCACGAAGGGGACATACCACTTCGGGTTCGGCTGTCGATTTAAGAATCGCATATAGAGCAGATAACCGCAGATATGTAGATTCAAAAGCAAGTACCCGTTGAGCACAATGACATCCCAGGTCAACATCGACATTGGCCAGTTGAATCGTCCGATACCAGGGATCAGATGCCAGAATCGTTCGGGGCGTCCTAAGTCGACCACGACGAATAACAAACACATCACGATGGCCGAAATCGCGAGGATCTCACCGATGATGACGACGTCATGCATTTTTTTGTCGTGGTACAGATACGCCGGAATCACCATCATCACCCCACCGGCGGCAACTCCAACCATGAATGTGAAGTTGGCAATATATAATCCCCAACTGACATGATCCGTCATGTTAGTGACGATCATTCCCTCGGACACCTGCACTGCCCACGCGTTCGCCCCCACCAGCGCAATCGCAGTGAGCACGAACATCCATGTATAAAACAACAGGCTGCCGTTAGTCGCTTCTCCGAGTCCCCACCAGATAAATCGCGGATAACTACGCACTGGATGAGCCGGATCAATTGGAACGCTGTCAGGACTGGTTAGAGAGGACATAAATTGCACGATCAGTCGAAAAAGTAAAAGAAGCTTGGCTGAGTGCCCAGTTCTTCTTTCAGGACGAAGACACGTTTGTTCTGTAGAACGTAATTAATGGGAGACTCAGGATCATTCAGATCGCCAAAGACACGTGCCCCAGTAGGACAGGCTTCCAGGCAGGCGGGGAGTCGGCCTTCGCGTGTGCGATGCAGACAAAAGTGGCATTTCTCCATCGTCCCCTGCGGGCGAATTCGATTCGAAAGATACCCTTGATCCGGATTCACTTCTTCCGCTGGAATTTCAGGTTGTTCCCAGTTAAATCGCCGTGCGTGGTAAGGACAGGCGGCTTCGCAATACCGACAACCGATACACCAGTTGTAATCAACGACGACGATACCATCGTCTTCTTTCCAGGTTGCTTCTACTGGGCAGACAGTCACGCAAGGAGGATTGTCACATTGCTGGCATTGCACCGGCATATAAAACTTGTCGTCCTGAGGAACAGTGTGGTCGTAGGTGGTATTTCCCTGTTCCATATCCATTGTCCCTTTGGGCATTTCCAGGATACGAATATAAGACTGATCGACGCCCCGATGATGATTATTCTCTTCGTGGCAGGCTTCCATACATTTGCCATTGCCGTTGCACTTGCTAAGGCTAATGGCATACCCATACCGGACGCCGGGAATGGGCTGGGGATCGGAGATCGACACTTCCGCACCGTAAGACTCCTTCGTCTCCTTCTCCATTCGCGTGAATATTTTCTGTTTGTCCTCGTCGGTCAACTCTTTGTAATGACGTTGCAGGAACTCATCTACAGAAACATTTTCTGGAATAACCATGAGAGGAGAAACTGCTTTACCAAACGCAGCCAGGCCCAGCGCGGCCCCTGCCGCTTTCAAGGCCGTGCGGCGCGACGTGGGCTGCCCCAGAATGGGAAGTAGATTCTGATCGGAATCGGGAGTCTGTTTTCCAGAGCTATTAGTAGGTCCATCAGAATTTGCTGGTTCGTTACTCATGGGGCGTCTCCGATTTGTGAGGAGATTCGGAGGTATGGCCGTCGTTCAGGAATCGATCCTTCGGTTTGAACGTAGGAACCATGTGTGGAAACTGAGGTGTATGGGGGTGATGGCAATCGATGCAGTTATTCTTTTTCTGTGGACCGCGAGTACGATCCCAGAAACCGTTCATCCCACCATGAACATCATTTTCGTAGTCTTTCATTTGAGGACCATGACACTGTCCACAGAGCTTCATCACATTCTTAAACTCTACCTTCGCCCCATTGGCCAGTTTAAGGGAGTCGTAGTTTTCAGCATTGTGACAGGAAAGGCAATTCAAGTTGCCATGGGCCATTTTAAGATTGCCGTGAAACTCCTTTAGCTCTGAAGCTGATTTGGTCTCTGGGTTCGGTTTCCGTTTTGTATGACAGGTACCGCAGGTCGCCGTGACCGGATTTCCATTGTCGTCGACGAGTCCCAGATCAATGACAGGAGGCCCACTCGGTTGCCTGATTTCAATCGGGAATAACATTGGCTCAGCAGAGTCCGCTTTATCCGGGACATCCGTATGGTCATCGGTAGTCTCTTCGGCTGAGGCGGCTCCATTCCGAAAAGGATCAAGCGTTAAGACCGTGAGAGCTGTGCCGGCAACCAGGAACAACAGAACGAAACCAATTCGCACAGACCATATCGACATAAGCTGTTTGCGTGAACGTTTTCTCTGCTGCGATGTCTGAGACTTGTACATGTCACTGAACGCTTTCGTGACAACCTTGGTTGCGACAGCTATTCGATCCACTACGAGAAGTGGTCGATTATGAATGGGAGAAAGTGTGTATTAACTCTTCTAAGTGATCGCTGTCAACTGCACGTCATTAAAGACATTTTCGACTGTTAATGATGTGTAAATACGATCTCGCTTTAATGTTTGTTTTAAGCTTGCAATATTCATGGAATCGGGCATAACTTGTAGATACCGAACCCCTCATTTCCTACGGAAATAAACGGTTGAATCACACTTGACGGAAGTTGGTTGTCACCTTCAGTAAGATTGAAGCTGTAGATGCGTGTTGACGATATCATGCTTTTACTTGTAAGCTTTTATTTCTTAGATGGCAACATTTTTCTGTTAATCGATTTCGTTGTGAACAGTTTATTCTGTTCTCTCTCTCCCTCGATTTCTCTCTAAAACGGCAGCCGACATGATCGCCAGTGTGGTAGTTACATTCGAAAACGAGTGCGATGAACAGCCTGTCATTTTGGAGACTCTGGCGAGTCATCCTCAAATCGAAATCGGTCACTGCCTTCCAGGGAATTCACGCGTGCCGATGACAATTGAAGCCGAGAATCCGAAGGAGCTCGAAACAGTGACACACCACCTGCAGGATCATCCTCAGGTACGATTTGTCGATGTTGTCTACGTTCATTACGAAGATGTCAGTGAACAAATAAACGGCTGAAGAAGTTGACGCTTAAGGAAGTTGTCTGTAACAACGAACGACGAAACTCAGAGTCTAATCTCAGAATGGTCTGTGAATGAAAACCTCCACGCAATCCACGACCGTCGACACACAGCGGCGACTGTTTATAAAACAGTCGGCAATGGCAGCAGCGACAGCCATCGCCCACGGCACGACGATGTCACTGCCTATCCTGAATGCTGCCGATGCCCATTCTGCAGTCAACTGGAACAAAGCCCCTTGCCGGTTCTGCGGAACAGGTTGCCATGTGCAAGTCGGCGTTCAAGATGGCAAGGTGTTTGCGGTCGCAGGAGATAAAAACGCGGAAGTCAACAAAGGTCTTCTGTGCGTGAAAGGGTATCACGTTGGCTCTGCATTGTACGGCAAAGATCGACTGACCAAACCCCTGCTGCGACGTGGTGACCGATATCAGGAAATTTCCTGGAATACGGCCATCAATGTCATTGCTGATCGAATTGAATCGGCACCGGAACGATTCGCCTTCTACGGATCGGGGCAATGGACGATCCCCGAAGGATACGCCGCGCAGAAGTTCATGAAGGGAGGCCTCTCCAACAATCATCTCGATCCAAATGCCCGGTTATGCATGGCCTCGGCGGTAACTGGTTTTCTGGCAACCTATGGTGTCGACGAACCCGCAGGTTGTTATGACGATCTCGATGCGTGCGACGTCCTCATCATGTGGGGCAACAACCCGGCGGAAATGCACCCCGTTCTGTTCTCTCGCGTAATCGATCGCAGAAGCCGCGGCGAGAAAATAACGCTCATCGATATTGGGACTCGGCGCACACGAACAACGCAAGAATGTCAGCATTATCTGGAGATGGTTGGACATGGTGATATGGCAATCGCCAATGGGATCGCTCACCTGTTGATCAAAAACAAAACGTACGACCAGAAATTCGTCGACTCGTTCTGCAACTTCAAATCGCCCGAGGATGAAAACCCAACACTGCACGGAAAACCGATCACCTTTGAGGAATATAAGAAACTACTGGAACCTTATACCCCGGAGAAGGTCGAAGAACTGTCCGGCGTTCCGGCCGATCAGATTCGGATGCTGGCTGACCTGTTTGGCAATTCGAAATTGAAAATCACGTCTCTCTGGTGCATGGGAATGAACCAGCACACGAGAGGCACGGCAATCAATAGTATGGTGCATGGTGTACATCTTCTGAGTGGTCACTTCGGTAAACCGGGCGATGCCCCCACCAGCCTGACGGGACAACCTTCGGCATGTGGAACTGTGCGTGAAGTAGGTACGCTCTGCCACACGTTACCAGGCGGTCGGCTAATCGAGAACGCCGAGCATCGTGCGCAGTCGGAAGAGTTATGGAATCTTCCGGAAGGACGCATCAATCCCGTTCCGGGAGCCCATACCGTCGCCATGTGGGACAAGTTTTGTACTCCATCCGATGAGGGAGGCGATATCGATACGATCTGGGTTCAAGTGACCAACCCCGGCCAGACATTGCCTCATTTGAACAAGCTCTTCAACCCACTTGAGGATCGCAAACGACTGAAGGACAAGTTTCTGATTGTCAGTGATGTTTATCCCACTGCAACAACTCGCCTGGCTGATCTCATTCTGCCCTCTGCGATGTGGGTGGAGAAGAATGGTGTCTTTGGAAACTCCGAACGCCGCACTCAACAGTGGTTCAAAATGATCGATCCCCCTGGGGATGCCCGCGACGATTGCTGGCAAACCATTGCCGTCGCCCATCGACTCCATGAACGTCGTGTTGAAGGTATGAAAGATCGTGATGGAGAATTTCTGTTTAATGTCAAAGACGACAGTGGAGAATCCATCCCTATTTGGGAATGGGAACACTATTACGATGTGAACGTCGACGAGCACTTATTCAACGAGTACCGTGAATTCTCATTCATGAAGCATAAGAACCTCGCTCCCTACTCAGAGTACGTCAAAGCCCGCGGGTTACGCTGGCCTGTCGTACAACAGGGAGACCAGTGGCAGGAAACGAAGTTTCGATTCAGCGAAGAATTTGATCCATTCGTAGAAGAGGGAAAAGGAATCCAATTCTACCACTCCAGCACCCACGACGATCGGGCGCAAATCTGGTTTCACCCCTGGGTTCCCCCGGCAGAAGTTCCCAATGAAGAATACCCCTTCATGCTGACCACCGGACGCGTACTGGAACATTGGCACTCGGGATCGATGACCAGGCGTATTCCGGAGTTGAGCCGCGCCATGCCCGGTGCCTACCTCGAAATACACCCTGACGATGCGGAAGGTTTGCATCTTAATAATGGTGATATCGCCCTCGTGGAATCGCGACGAGGCTCACTCAATATACCTGTCTGGATCAATGGAAGAGCGGCCTGTCCGCCGGGCACTGTTTTTATACCTTTCTTTGATGAAACGATTCTCGTCAACGATTTGACACTGGATGCCTTTGACCCATTCTCGAAACAACCCGACTACAAAAAATCGGCCGTTAAGATTAGTAGGGCTCAGGGGTAATTCATGGAAACGGAACAGATATCGAGAATTCAGATTCTGCTCTCTTTTATTGTCGTAGCCACAGCAATAACAGGTTATTTCACCGGTTTGCAGTCTCCCATGAATCCGGTCACCAATTCGACAGCGCAGTCGCATCACTTCCCTTTGGAAGACTCCTCGCATCCCAAGGGGTTTCGAGTGATTCCCGCGACCAGCTACGCCGCCATGCCCATGGCCAACCTGAGTCGGACGGAAGTCGTCACCGCCAGTCTGTCAAACATTCGGCCTGTCCTGAATCCTGTAGAAGAGATTACCGTCAACATCGCTGAGAAAGATGCAGCCTTGAAACAACGGGACTTCAACCGGGCGTTCAATGGAGCGCCTCCGACAGTCCCTCATCCGGTCGTCGATAACGCCACTCAGTCGTGTATGGCCTGCCATGGGGAAGGGGCCAAAACAACCTCGCTGCGAATCCCTCAGATGTCTCACCAGTTTCTCGCCAACTGTTTGCAATGTCATGTTCAGCAAAAGCCGGAGACCATGGAGCCGACTTTGTTCCGGGAGAATACTTTCGTCGGTCTGCCTGCTCCCGAAGAAGGGCCACGAGCTTTTCCCCTAGCCCCGCCTCAAATCCCTCACCCGACCTGGATGCGGTCAAACTGCATGAGTTGCCATGGCATGACTGGGTTACATGGAATGAGAACGACCCATCCGTGGCGCCATAACTGCATGCAATGCCACGCCCCGTCGGCAGAACTGGACCAGACGAAGTTCCTTTTCTCAACACCACAGTTTCTACCTCCCCCCGCCATTAAAACGAACAAATCATCGGACGGAACAGAAGAAGATAACAATGACTGATTCACCACAGATGTCGCGGCGCGAGTGGTTTCGTCTCTGCCTGCCGAAAGAGAAAACACCCCAGGCGACATCGCCCCCCACTCCCATCGCCCCCTCGGACGAGAACATGGGGCACGACACGCATGCACTACGAGAAGTTCCTCCTCCCGTCAATCATGACGGCATGGACTTATCTGAACTCCCACCGATGCGAGAGGCAATACTCGACGCACCGCAGGTCTCACAACTCTTCGCGGACCTGGGAGCTTTCGCCAGTGACATTCAGTTGATCCAGCGGACTAGCGCCACAGCACGTCCTTCCCTCGCGAAAGCCACATCCGTCGAACAATTGAAACTGGCCCTGCAGTCATTACTTCAACAACAGGTGCAACGGCTTCAAGTGCGCTATCAATGGCAGAACTTCCATTGGATCGACACTCTCGAATCCAAACCCGAAGGATATCGCCTGGTACGAATCCGTCATCAATCGCTTTAAGTGGTCGTAAGTCTCACTGTCGTGACACCTTTGAAGCGTGATGCCTTTGAATTAGGTTCACGGTCCCGAATGCCGAAAAGTCGTCAGAAACTCTGGCTCCGTTTAAATAAACAATGCTTTGGACGGTTTCCCCAGTCGACATACTGTATCTCCTCTCAAGCATCACAGATGGGCAGTTCAATAAGCAATTCCAAGCTCAGGAGAGCTTGCCTTCCAAGTGAACCTTAACAGCACAGGTTTTGTATGAGGGTTGCTTGGAATAGGGATCGAAGACCGCATCCGTGAGGACGTTGGTCTCTTTGTAGTGCATAGGAATAAAGATTTGGCGGGGCCTGACCGCTTGGGTAACGAAGGCTTTGGCCCGTAGTCGACCCCGTTGCGATTTCACGACGATCCAATCGTTTGAGACCACACCAAGTTCACGAGCATCCTGCGGATTGAGTTCGGCATAAATTGATTCTGGATATAGTTTCTTCAGTACTTCCGACTTGCTCGTTCGGGTCTGTGTATGCCACTGCGACGCCGTTCCTCGTCCGGTATTCAGGATGAAGGGATAGGCCGAGCTGGTTGGCTCTGAAAGTGGCTTCGGTTCCTCAAACAGGAATCTCGCGCGGCCATCTTCATGATAAAAACGTCCATCTTCGAACAATCGACGTTGCGATCCGAGTTCGGCCGCATCGGTCGCCGCCGGCCATTGGACTCCATTGAGCCGGTCCAGCATTTTGTAATCTTTGATACCAGTGATGTCGCATGGTTGCCCGATGGATAGTTGTTTCATGGTTTGAAACACGTCTTCCGGAGATTGCCACTTTTCAAACAACTGATCGCAACCCCAGTACTTGCTGATCAACCGGAAAATATTGAAATCGGATAGAGCATTTCCCGGAGCTGTTTTTACTTTCTTAAGTAAACCATAACGTCGCTCAGAGTTGATGAACGTTCCCTCTTTTTCGCCCCAGCCAGCGGCCGGAAGGAAGAGGTCTGCCATCTGTGCCGTTTCGGTAGAGTGGTACATGTCCTGCACGACTAGAAAATCTAAGCGGCTCAAAATGTCCTTGGTCTGACTCTGGTTGATCCAGGAATGAGCCGTATTGGTGCAGATGACCCATAAGCCTTTGATCTCTCCACGCAGGATTCCTTCCATGATCTCGTTGTACGCTTTGCTGTTTTGATCCGGAATCAATTGTGAATCGATCCCCAGGATACCGGCGACTTTTTCGCGATGTTCAGGAACCGTAAAGTCGTGTCCGCCTAACAGGCTGGTTGTATTGCTGTAGAGCCGGGAGCCCATCGCGTTACACTGCCCGGTAATCGAATTGGCTCCGGTTCCTGGTCGTCCAATATTACCCGTCATCAGGGCAAGATTAATGATCGCCTGAGCCGTGCGGACTCCCTGATAACTTTGATTCACGCCCATGGTCCACCAGAAGGAGACTCGCTTACCTTCGTGGATTTTGAGCGCTAGTTGTTTAATATCTCTCTGTGGAATCCCGGTCTCTGTTTCAGCCCGTTCCAAAGTGAATGGTTCAATGAACTCGATGAATTCATGAATGCCATTAGTATGTTCATTCACGAACTCCCAATCGATCCAGTTATTTTGAACCAGTATATTCGCGATGGTGTACAACAACGTCTGATCTGACTTGGGATTTATCGGAAAATGCATGGTCGACTGCATCGCTGTTTCGGTCATGCGTGGATCAAGGACAATGATTTCCGGGCTATGCGGGTTTCGCATTACCCGTTCCCACATGATGGGATGAGCGATGCAGAGATTGCTTCCGACGAGAACAATCGTGTCTGATTCTTCAAAGTCCTGATAAGTATAGGGGGGCGCATCGAATCCGAAGGCTTGTTTATAAGCGACGACGGCAGTGGCCATACACTGCCGGGTATTCCCATCTCCATGCAACATACCCATGCCGAACTTGGCAAGTGATCCCAGATAGGTCATCTCTTCCGTCGGTAATTGTCCCGTACTGAGAAACGCGACCGAAGCCGGACCATGCTTTTCCTGGATCGCCTTGAATCGATCTGTAAAGCTGGCGAGGGCTATGTCCCAGTCGACCGGCTCCAGTCTTCCAGACTTCGCGTTCTTTAACAGGGGAGTCGTCCCGCGATCGGGAGCGTTCAGTACATTGAGTGCCTCCCACCCTTTGGGACAGGCCATACCTAGATTCACGGGGTATTCAGTGTTCGGCGTCAGATTGACTGCTTCCCCATTTTTCAAATGAATCTTTAGCCCGCATCCCGTTGAACAATAGCCGCAAACGGCGGTCGTTGTCGCGTCGGGCGCAAGCCGTGCCGGAACTTTACCGAGACCAAACCCGCCTGGCTCAAGTAGAAGTTCCCGAGTCAGTTTACCTTCTTTCTGACGGATGAATGACCAGGCCGTATCAGTGACTTTTTTTAAAAGCGAGGGGTCGACGCTTGTCGTTTCGGGTTCCATAGTAGGGGTAGATTCTGGAGGGAGAGTCATGATCGAAAACCTCCCGGCATACGGGATGGAGCAACGGCAGCAAAGTAGAGATAGCGTTCGAAGAGTTCGCCCATCGTCGCGACACCAAACATGATACTCGCAATGATCAACGCCAAGCCCGACCCTGTCTGCTCTGGAGTGTGATTCATAATCAGCAGAAGCGGTAAGAAGCACCCTCCCAGAATTCCGAAGCTGAATCGAAGCATCGTGGCAGTAAGCAATTGACGTGTCATGAGCAAAGCTGTTCGCTTAAGCGAGGTAACTTGCCGACTTCGCAAATGAAAGAGAAGTGAACCTTCAAAAACAAGTTTGACCGCCATCGCAGCCAATAATGAAGTATCAATGATGGGAGAGGCACGATACAGAAAGTCGGTCATGGCGGGTTCGCTGCTGGTAAAAGCAATCAATGTTAACAGTAACCGACAGGCGGCGAGGCCGAGAATCAAAGAAGTCATAAAGAACTTGGTACCGGTAAAAGAGACCGACCAGAAGACCCGCTTGGTGAAAACGTAAATCATCATCGAGCAGAAAACACCGGAGACCCCGGAGATCATTACTCCCCAGGCGATTGTATTGGACCAGTTCATGTATTGCGGAAAGTAGATGGGGCTCAACCAGGCATGCGCTGCGTAGAGGATCGCCAGCTTGGCGAACAGTCCGAAGGTGACGATCTCCCGACTCAACCAGGAATGTCTCAGTCCGATGAATGCCCGATAGGCAAACTGAGGACGGCCTAAGTGAAATGTACTGGAAACCAGAGCCAGCAAGCCGATTCCTAGAGCTGTCACTGAATGGTACGGCCGGAATAGATCAACCATTTCAGAAGCCAGAAATCGTTCGAGCAGAAAACCCACGATAAAAGCACCGACGGAAAGCTGAGTCAGGACCAGCATGACAACCAGCGGCCAGTGAGCATGTTCCGGGTGCGCCGAATAATGATCGGCCGGAATCATATTTCGAGGGAAAACATTTTTTGATTTATAAGTAGTGGTGGGTAGAGTCAAATGGGGATCCGGTGCCCCTGGTAGAAACGTGTTCGTTTCACAATCTTCCACCACCTGATGAATATCGACAATATTGATACTTATCGCTTCATGGGGACAAGCTTGAACGCATGCCGGTGCTTCGCCCACTTTTAAGCGGTCACTGCACATATCGCATTTCCGGACGACCCCCTTTTCTGAATGATATTTCGGTACATCATACGGGCAGGCGAGCGTGCAATACTGACAACCAAAACATTGATCGTCGAGATGTTTTACAATCCCGGTGACCGGGTCTTTCTCATAGGCATCGACAGGGCAAGCTGACATGCAGCCGGGTTCCAGGCAATGATGGCAGGCAGTGGTAACATGCTGCATCACCGGTTTCTGGTTGGTGCCTCCGACGAGTAAGCCCACATCGCGCCAGGTCTCTTTTTCGTCAAGTCCGTTGAGTGAATGACAGGCAGAGACACAGGCTTTGCAACCTGAGCAACGGTCGAGATCGACTTCGAATGCATACTGCTGTCCTTCTTCGGGACTACTGGCAGGGATGAGAGACGAATAGTATTTCGACTGAGCGGGTAGACTCCCGTTGAAATGTTGTTGGGAAAACTCTTCGACGGCCGTTAATGTTTTCTGTTCTTCCAGAAGAAGCTTCAAAAGTTCTTTCTTGGAAAGCTCCTTGCGTACGATAGCAGTGACCGTGTCGTGGGGAGACTCCTGTATGTTCGATTCAAATGTAACGGTTGAGTGAAGCAAGGGATTACTTTGTATTGTATTCGGGATGGTTGCGCGGGCGGCAATATCGCAATAGGCTTATTAAATCGATTCCATTCCCTACATCAGGAGTTACATACCGTAGAAGCACACATTTTTTCACCCAGGATTTCGTTTAGTACTTCCGGTACGGGAAGTTCGAGGAACACGTTGTGGTCTTCTACTTTCACGGGAAAGACATTGATCGCGTATTCCTCATCATTCAAGCAATTGCCGGAATCGAGCGAGAACGTTTTCTTGTGAAGTGGGCATGCGACTTTGGGGACACCTTCCGCATCTCCAATGATGCCTCGCGACAAGACGAAGGCCTGTTTATGGGGACACATTTGCTGTGTCGCATACCATTCTCCCCGGCTGGAGAAGTTGAATACGGCAATTTGTATCTCGCCATATTTCACCGTTGCCCCTCCGTCGTGCGGGAAGTCCCGAACAGTCCCGACGTGTACCCAGGATTTCTCGACTTCGGTCAACAGTTGATTCTCGGCCTGCGCGACCTCGGCTTGGTACTTGAATGGAGTAGCATCCTCTCGCTCCGGAATGCTCAGCTGTACGATTTCTCCATCCGATTTCCAGTCGACCGGACGCTGTTGACCACGCTGATCAATCATCTCGATATACGGTTCGTTATCGTCCGTGTTCACGAACTGTTCGAACCAGCGGCGTTTCTCTGGATCGTTGACAACTTCGGTCCATTCGCACTTATAAGTCTCAACCTGAAACTGCATCATCCGTTCGAGTTCATCACAAATACCGAGTTTGTCATCAATTACGACTTCCTTCACATGGTCGAGCCCACCCTCCAGTTTTTCTAACCAGACGGAAGTTCGCGTCAGTTTGTCGGCGGTCTGAATGTAATACATCAGGAACCGGTCGATATATTTAATGCAGGTCGCTTCATCCAGGTCCGATGCCAATAGATCGGCGTGGCGAGGTTTTGATCCACCGTTTCCACAAATGTATAAGTTGTAACCATTCTCTGTGGCAATGAGGCCAAAGTCTTTCGATTGAGCTTCGGCACATTCACGAACACACCCCGAGACAGCTCCCTTTAGCTTGTGAGGAGATCTTAGACCCCGGTAGCGTTCTTCAATACGAATGGCGAAGCCGACCGAATCTCCGATGCCATATCGACACCAGGTTGAGCCGACACAGCTTTTCACGGTTCTCAATGATTTCCCGTAAGCATGGCCCGATTCAAATCCGGCATCGATCAGCCGTTCCCAGATTGTCGGAAGGTCTTCGAGTGCTGCCCCGAACAGGTCGACCCGTTGTCCGCCGGTAATTTTCGTGTACAGGTTATATTCCTTACCAATCTTTCCAAGGACAATCAGTTTCTCAGGAGTAATTTCTCCTCCCGGTACTCGCGGGACGATGGAATACAATCCTCCCCGCTGCATATTGGCAAAGAAGCGGTCGTTGGTATCCTGCAAGCTTGCATGCTCGAAGAGATGCTCATTCCACAAACTGGCCAAGATCGAAGCGACTGCAGGTTTACAGGTTTCACAACCATTGCCTGCCCCGCATTCGGCGATCACATCGTCGAATTTTTTAAGTTGTTTTATCTTGATAATGTTAAACAACTCTGTTCGGGAGAAAGCGAAGTGTTCACAAAGATTATTGTTCACCTCAATACCGGCTGCTTCCATCTCGGCATTGAAGAGATCGGTCACCAGCGGAATGCAACCACCGCAACCAGTTCCCGCGTTGGTACAGGATTTGACATCCCCCAGAGAGCACAACTCCTGCACTCGAATTGCGGAGCAAATGGCCTCTTTACTGACGTTATTGCAGGAACAGATCTGAGCATCATCCGGCATACTGTCCGCGCCACCTAACGCAGAACTTCCTTCTTTGGATCCAACTAGAAGCTCCTGAGGAGTACAGGGTAACGGAGCATCTGATTTGGCAAGGATAGATAACGTGCCATAGTCGGACGCATCACCGACAAGAATACCGCCTAACAGCTGTGTTCCTTCTTTATTGAAGATCAGTTTTTTGTATTCTCCTGAGAATGGATCTTCAAAAACCATGGAGACCACGTCGTCTGATTCGTTGGCATAGTCACCGAAGCTGGCGACATCGACGCCCATCAGTTTCAGTTTGGTAGACATATCGGCGCCCATAAACTGACGATCATCGCCAGTCAGATTTGCCGCTAGTGCCTCTGCCATTTCGTAACCGGGTGCAACGAGGCCATAAACCATTCCTTCATGAAGTGCCACTTCTCCTATGGCGTAGATGTCAGGGTCGGATGTCTGCATTTTGTTGTCGATCAGCACACCACCACGTTCACCGACAACAACACCACAGTCGCGAGCGAGTTCGTCACGCGGTCGAATACCGGCGGAGACAATAATCATATCGACATTCAGGTCTGTTTCGTCCTGAAAGTTGATCCCGGTCACACGGCCATTTCCACAAAACTCGGTTGATGATTTCTGCAGATGAATTTGAACTCCCATCCCGGCGATTTTCTTCACCAGATAGAGCGATCCTTTTTCATCCACTTGTCTCGCCATTAAGCGTGGCGCGAATTCGACAACATGCGTCTCCAGCCCCAGATCATAGGCAGCTTTAGCCGCTTCCAGCCCAAGCAATCCGCCGCCGATGACTGCAGCGGATTTTGCTGTTTGAGCAAACTCGATGATTTCCTGTAAGTCTTCGATCGTCCTGTATACAAAGACACCCTTCTTATCAACTCCTTTGACGGGCGGAACAAACGGAGTCGACCCTGTTGCCAATACAAGTTTGTCATAAGGGATATCGATACCTTTGGTACTATGGACGGTTTTCGTCTCCCGATTAATCCGTTCAACACGATCACCGATATGGATTTCGATTCCGCTTTGCGTATACCAACTCGGATCGACCAGCGTCAGTTTTTCGGCGTCACGGTGTTCGAAGTATTTCGTCAAACCGACACGGTCGTACGCCGTGCGAATCTCTTCACAGAAGGTGACAATCCGATACTGTTGCTGGAGATCGAATTCAAGAAGTTTTTGACAAAAGCGTAACCCCACCATCCCGTTTCCAACGACGACAATAGTTTGTTTTTCTGCGGGGGGAACAATGTTCATTTCGGACATAATGCGGCATCCGTGAGTAGAGCAATTGAGAAGAAGAAATCGAGATCGAGCGAAAGAGTCAGGTCTTCCGGATAACTCAGGCCGTCCCCAGCACCTCTGCCACGGGTCGACTTTTTTCCTGGCGTATCTCATCGTTCCGACGTTGAACCGCTATCTCATGGTCCGTCTTGGCGTCGACTTCGGCCTCTTGTGTGAACTTGATCATGAACGTTAAGAAGGCGCAACAGGTAACGATTGCTCCCAGAATCAGAAACGCGGTATTCCAGGGAAGGGAACCTTTGAAAAGGAACCCGGCGGTCATCGCTCCTGCGTTTCCTCCAGCGCCGACGATTCCAGCGACAGAACCCAGAGCCTTTTTGTTAATGAAGGGCACAACCGAGAATGTCGCTCCTTCCGACATTTGAACAAAGAGCGAAAACAGGACCAGCGTAGGAATGGCCAGCAGTAGTACCGACATTTGCGAGAACAACATGAGTGCCAATCCCTCGCAGAACAGCGTGACGAAGAGCCATTGCACTCGCCCTTTCAGGCCCCATTTGTCGCCGAACTTGTCGCCGAAGTAACCACCCAATGTTCGTGCAAAGATATTCATCAGTCCGAACAGACTGGCAAACATACCGGCCATACCAACGGCTTTGAGCGTGTCCATCTCTTTGAAGTAGTCAAAGTAGTCGACGAAGTAGAGCGCCAACGTATTGTTGATTGTGAGTTCGATTCCGAAGCAGGCACCATAAACCAGAAAGAGAACCCAAACACGATAGTCGGCGCAGGCATGTAGGAAAGAGCCTTTAACCGATTGTTTAGGAGGTAATTTGCCACTCTCTCTCAACTCTTTAAAATTGCCCTCCGGGGCATCCTGAGTCATAAAGTAGTAGGCAATGCCGGTCAAAAAGCAGACGGCCCCCGCGATGAACATCGAAACCCGCCAACCGACCGTTTCCGTACATCCCAGAACGGCGATCACCCCCGCGAACATGAGCGGCATGATCGCCTGCGTGACTCCACCGCCCAGGTTTCCCCACCCGGCCGTGGTAGCGTTTGCTGTACCCACACAGTTCGGAGCAAACATAATTGACGTATGGTACTGAGTGATCACGAACGAGGCACCGATGATGCCAATCGCGATTCGGAAGATCAGAAACGTAGTAAAATTGTCAGCCAGGCCAATTGCCATGACGGGGATAGAACCCACGAGCAATAATGCGGTGTAGGAATATCGTGGACCGATTCGGTCACACAACCATCCGATGAACAGGCGGGCGATGACGGTAATAGAGACCGACCCGATAATAGACCAACCAATTTGTGCTTTGGTCAGGTCCATTTCCTCACGCACCACCTTCATCAGAGGTGCAATGCCGAACCAGGCAAAGAAGCAGAGGAAGAATGCGAACCACGACATATGGAAGGCGCGCATTTGTGGGGACGAGAAATCGAATAGTCGGATGCGAGTCGCTTTGTTATCAAATTGCATAGTTAGATAATGAGAGTCATAGGGGTGTTCCTTTGCCCGAGGTTTAAAGAGTGAGCGCGTACCGGGGGCTTTATTTAATGTTCAGGGTGTTGAAGAAAATCAGAAGGATCAGAGATTAGTTCTCAAACGTGTGAGAGACTTTTCGTTACAGTTTGAGTCACCTTGCCTTTATCGCAATTTTTGTACCTTTTGCTCATTCGTGCCGCGGCGGAGTTCAGGTGATGGAGTCGAGTTGCCTATATACAAAGCATTTTCGTTTCAGAAGATTCTTTGAATAAGATGAGCACAACTGCACATATTCTGAGCGAGGTCTGCTGAGCCTCTTGGCACACCATGAAGTAAGTCTGCTCCACCGGGATTACACTCGGTCGAGCATTTGACAAAGTACAGGTTGCGACTTCTGCTGCGCATGTTGTACTCTTGACTTCTGAATCAGAATTCTATTACGGCTTACCACTGGGACTATTCAAGAGTTTCTCCATGATGACGACGAAAAATATTCTCAGCATCTTCGTCGGGTCTCTTCTGCTGGTACCAGTACAGGTTTGGGCCCAGTCGTCCGAGACTCCTCCGGTTGTAAAACACGTCATTCAGGAAACGTGTGTGGATTGCCATAACTCCGATTATGCGGAGGGTGGACTTGATCTCTCTGCGCTGACGTATGATCTGAGTGACCGACAACGACGCCAGCAGTGGGTTCGCATTCATGATCGGATCAACCAGGGCGAGATGCCTCCCGACAGCGATGACTTGCCCGCCGAGCAGCGAAATTCACTCGTGCAGGCACTGTCTGTCACCCTGCTTGAAGCGGATGCCAAAGAAGTGGCAGAAACCGGACGTGGACCGATGCGGCGACTGAACCGCGATGAATATCAGCAAAATCTGCGTGATTTACTCTCACTCCCTTCGCTCGATATACGCGACATGGTTCCGGAAGATCGGGAGGCATTTCATTTCAACAAGACTGCGGAAACACTCGACATCACTCGAGTACAACTGACGGCCTATCTGAATGCTACCGAAGCGGCGCTGATGCATGCTCTCGCCAGCGGAGTTGTTCCTCCCGAGCAGATATCCTTTCGCGCCGTCGGACGAAGCTTGTTTTCAGTGAAGGCAACTTTCGGAAATCGAGAAGCGATGTTTTTTGCCCGCGACGGGAAAGCACTCGATAATAAACAAGTCGATGAAACACCCAACGACGAGAACATTGAACTCGCCCTGTTTCGATCCGCTCACTGGCCTTATTACGGTTACCCGGCAGGATTTGTCGCAAAGCGATCAGGCGAATATCGAGTTCGATTTTCGGCCAGATCGGTTCTACAGTTACCAGGATATGAGTTAAAGCCTGCAACCACTCCCATCCCCATGACCTTTCGAGCGAGAAAACCATCCGGGGCCGATGTTTCCGGCGATGTCCGAGCGACGGGCGGTTTGATCGACATTCAGCCGGAGCAAGCAAGCTATGAAACGACTGTCCACCTGAAAGAACAGGAGACTTTTGAATACAGTCTGTTGGGATTACCCGTTCCTCTCGCGCGGAATGTGAATGGTGGACCACCGACTTATCGATATCCTCCTTTTCCTGAAGGGGGCCAGCCGGGTGTGGCATTTCAATGGCTCGAAATCGAAGGTCCCCTTTCTCCGGAAGAATGGCCCCCGAAATCCCATCGTGTTCTGTTCGACGAACTCCCGATTGAAACTTCCGATCCGGCAAGTCACTTACCGGTACAAGTGATATCAGAACAACCAGAGCAAGACGCGAAACGCCTACTCCAGCGATTCATCAACCGAGCTTCTCGAGAGCCAGTATCGGAGGAAGTTGTTTCTCGCTACGAGGGACTGGTCCATCAACGAATTCAAGAAGGAGCCACGTTCACCGAGGCGATGCTGGCCGCCTACAAGGCGTTCCTCTGTTCCGGACATATACTCTTCCTGCAGGAACCCGCAGGCGCAGACGACACCTATGCTGTTGCCTCCCGGTTATCTCACTTTCTGACCAACAGTCGACCCGATGCCCAACTGCGAGAGTTGGCCCGTGAAGTAAGACTTACTGACCCGGAAGTATTGCGGGCGGAAACCGATCGGTTAATTGAGGGCAAGTATTTTAATCGATTCGTCAACAACTTCACGGACTACTGGCTGAACCTGCGGCACGTCAACCGGGATGAACCCGACGTGCGACTTCATCCTGAATACCGATTCGATTCCTATTTAATCGAATCGATGGAACGCGAACCACGACAGTTCTTCTCGGCAATGATTCGCGAGAACCTGTCCGTTAGTTTCCTGATCGACTCGGATTACATCTACGCCAACGACCGCCTGGCAAGTCATTACGGATTGGAACCGATTTCGGGTTCGGCACTGCAACAGGTATCGTTACCGGCCGAAAGCCCTTACGGTGGTCTATTGACACAGGCGGCAATTATGAAGGTCACGTCCAATGGCACATCTACGTCTCCCGTTATTCGCGGCGCCTGGATTATGGATCGCTTGATGGGGCAACCCCCTCCTCCTCCGCCAGCGAGTGTCCCCGCCGTTGAACCCGACATTCGCGGTGCAAAGACGATTCGAGAACTACTCGCGCTGCATACGGAATCGGAGTCGTGTGCCAAATGTCATGCTCGGTTTGACCCTGTCGGGCTGGCACTAGAAAACTTTGATATCCTCGGAAGCTGGAGAACCCAGTACCGCGGATTAGAAGAAGGAGAGTCCGTTTCAGGAATTGATCGCGCCGGTCATGATTTCAAATATACGTTGGCGACGTCGGTTGATGCCTCCGGGAAATTGTTGGACGGTCGCGAGTTCCAGGACATCTTCGCATTAAAGCAACTACTCTTAAAAGAGACTCGCGGCTTGGCAAGGAATCTGTTGCAACAGTTTGTGGTATACGCGACGGGCACACCGGTCCGTTTTTCGGATCGAGTGGAAATTGAACGCATTCTCGATGCGAATGCGGCAGAGAATTATCCTGTGCGTAACTTAATTCACGGCTTGGTTCAAAGCCGCATTTTTCTGGGGTCTGCCCCGGTCGAGGTCAACCAGGATGAATAAGTTAAACCGCCGCCGTTTTCTGAAAGGGTTAGGGGTGACAGTCTCGTTACCCTGGTTGGAATCGATCGCGTCTCGCTCCGTAAGAGGAGAAGAGCCGGTTGAACCTCCACAGCGAATGTTGATGATCTCAAACAATCTGGGGATTCTATCCACTCCTTTCTTCCCTGAAAATACAGGCAAGGATTATCAACTCTCCCCCTACCTGAACGAGCTCGCCGATTTTCGTAATGACTTCAGCGTGATCAGTGGCCTTTCGCATCCGGATGTTGCTGGAGGGCACAGCACCGAGAATTGTTTCCTGACGGCCGCCAGGGGACCGACCCGCAGTGGTTTTCGAAACAGTATTTCTCTGGACCAATATGCGGCCGAAGCACTGGGCCCCGTCACCCGGTTTTCGACATTGAACCTGGGCGTCAATATCGACAAAGCAAATCGTAGCCTCTCATGGACGCGAGATGGGGCATTACTACCGGCAGAAGATCGTGCGTCGGTGCTTTTTCACAAAATGTTTGTGCAAGAGGAGGCCAAGGCGATCAAGCAACATCTGCAACGACTCGAAGAACGCCGCAGTATTCTTGATGTCTTGATGGACGACACGCGGAAAATCGAAATCCGACTTGGACAGGAAGATCGTGCTCGGCTCGATCAATACCTGACATCAATTCGTGAAGTGGAAATGCGATTGGAATCAGAACGTGAATGGGAGTTGCGACCGAAGCCAGTAACCGATCAGCCGGAACCTCAAGACATTCAAGATCAGAAGTTGTTCTTTGAAAAGTTTGACCTGATGCTTTCCATGGCGCAACTCGCTTTGGAATCGGACTGCACGCGGATCGTCACCTTGATGGTGGATGCATTCGCTACACCCGCGTTTCAACTTCATGAGGGACAGCAAACTAGTGACGGTTACCACAACTTGAGTCACCATGGGCAAGCGGAAGAAAAGCTGGCTCAGCTTGAAGATGCCGACCGACAGCAGATGGGCTTGCTTCATAAACTGTTACAAAATCTGGCGAGCAAACCCCAAGGCGATCAACGACTTCTCGATTACACGTCTGTACTGTACGGAAGTAATATGGGGGACGCAAATACGCACGACAATACCAACCTGCCGATTCTATTGGCCGGTGGTGATTATCAACATGGTCAACATCTCGCATTTCGTCACGACGAAAATGCGCCGCTTTGTAATCTGTTTGTTTCGATGCTGCAAAAACTAGGTATCGAGACTGATGAATTTGGTTCCAGCACCGGGACCTTATCCGGCGTATAGAGAGTGATGCTATGTCCAAAAACCCTAACTTGTTATGGGAGACATGGTTACTCTGCGCGTGAAGTAATTACGGTGGCAAAATCGTGATAAACCCTACAAGTCGTTGGTGAATTGCTATAGGCGCTTCCCTGTGCAGTCGATAAAAATATTGAGGAATTGCCTACTTGATTTCTGCAATAATGAATTAGTTACCCATGTTTCACAGTATCCTGACCATCTTGACTACCGCAGTTGTTGGCTTAAATGCCATCCTGGGATGCTGTTGCCACAGCTTCTGCCTGCAGTGTCCAACTGAGAACGGTGCTCACAACTTGATCTCTTGCGTAGGTGAGGCTTGCTGTGCTGTCATCTGTGGCGAGGATGAAGAAAACAGCGAATCAAGTCTACATGTCAGGGCCGGTTCTTCATTTCCTCCCTGTGATCACTCGCCTAAAGGGTGTGATGATGAGAAGTGCAATTTCGTTTCGATTCTGCGAAGTGATCGGATGGAAGAGGGTCGGTTATTCTCTACCTGGTGTAAGTCATTAGACCTCGTGTCTAATCTCAACGCATCCACCGGATACCCTACTCAATTCGAAATTGCTTATTCGTCCATTCATGAATGGAGCGTTCCCGTAGCCGAGAATCGGTCTATTCTCCAGGTCTGGCGACTGTAACAGCCAGATATCACAGCTCGTTCCACCATAAAAGAGGAATAATGAGCTGCCGCTTTTGGGGTCCCACTGCTTTGGGAAACCTCATTCATCGACTTTTGAATACGTACCTGATGCGCCTTAGTTGTTTACAGTTTTAGCTGTCTAACATCAAGATGCCTTCGATTACCTCTTTTGCTATAGCGCAATCACGGGGGAAACGTCTTGAATAAGTAGATGAACTAAGCCAGTAAGTCGATTGTCTCTGATGATACGAATGAGAACAGACTTGCTGATTGAATGGTGCAAAACCTACCCCTGGTTGTATACGACTCAAGCCATTGGCCTTTCAGGAAGAGAATCGGCCTGTCCTCCTTCGGCATTGAAGCTGATACTCCGATCATGTTCAGGTAAAACTTATGCGTTACTGGCGTCTTATTTGCAGTACACAACGATCCATCAGCCTGCACCTGCTGTTTACAGTCAACTTGGTGTTGGGAGTGCTGCTGTGTGGATTGTTAACACTTCAATATGAACGAGATATGCGGCACGCAGTTAGTGAAAAACGCGCCAGCCTGAAAGACGAAGCGATCGCTGTACACGCCGCCATATCCCACTTGACCGACGAACACAACATTGTAGCCGTGCAGAACTATATCGATACGGTTACCCGTGAAATGCGAAGTGCCTGGTCGCCTCATCACCACATTACGATTGATATGAAAAATGTAAAACTTACAGGATCATCAGAACAATGTGACAAATGCATCCGCAGTCTTCCGGTTAATTCGGAGTGTCCTGCCCCTTCGGAACTGGGAACCGACGAATATATCTCTGGAAAACATGCGGAAAATGGCGTCGCGGTCAAAGTGGAAGAAACTATCGACAACATTCGAGAATCCGCACGGCAGGAAGTCATTCTACGAACAGTTGTTCTCGGTGGGCTCGGGCTGTTTACCGCACTGATGGTGAACGGAATTCTGTTGCGAATCGTGGGGAATCCCATCAAGCGACTACTGCACACGGTACAACAGATTTCCGATGGAAAATTCGGTGTGGAGGCTCCCACCTTCGACACCTGGGAGATGCAGCAGTTAGCGGCCGGAATCAATTCCATGAGCCAGAAACTGGCGGACAATTCCCGCCAACAGCAATTGCAGATGCTCAAAGCGAGGCAAATACAAAGGCACCTTCTCCCCAACGGAGTTGATATTCCAGGTCTACAGTCCGCCTGCATTTTTGAACCAGCCGAAGATGTAGCCGGAGACTATTTCGATTTCCTCCCTCTCCCCGACGGGCGCTGGCTGATCTGCCTGGCCGATGTGATGGGGCATGGCGTTCCCGCGGCAATGGGAGCCGCCCTGCTGAAAGCATTGCTAGTGGCGGAATCCGAGAAAAGCTCGTTCGATTTATTGAGTGCGATGACACGAATCAACCGCCGGTTTGAAACCTCGATACTCCCGGGTACGTTCGCCTCGATGTTCCTGGCCAGCTGGAACCCGTCAACTGGCGAACTGGCCTATGCAAATGCCGGTCATGAACCGACCGTCCTGATGCGAGCGACGGGCGAAACAGAGATGCTGGAAAGTACAGGGACACTCCTTGGAATTGACGCCAGCATGAGCTGGGATGCCCACAAGGTCCGATTGACTGAGAGCGACCGACTGCTGATGTTCAGTGATGGAGCGAAAGAAGTTCATGATGCACGTGGAAAGATCTTCGGCATGAAAAGACTCTCTCGCATACTGGCCGACAATGCCAAACAGGATACCGATCTAGCAATCGAGGGAATCTTTCAGGAGATCGAATCTCATCGTGGTCAAGCTCCTCGGTTGGACGACCTCACGCTTGTTTTGCTGGCGTGTACGATACCATTAAAACCGCTCCGCCCTACGTTGAAGGAGCAGACTCATTCCAATTAGCAACAACATCACTGCGATGTATATTGTTGTTCGATATTACTGAGACAAGTCTCACGATGTGGATCATCTGAATTCACAAGAGTTATAAATCAAAACCGATCCGAGAATTACTTTAGGAGTCTTACGATGACAAGGAATGTCACCATTTTCACTGCTGTAATCGCGATCATCAGTTCGATGATGATTTCTGCCCAGGCCGCGAGCCCAGCCGAACAGGCAGTCAATCAGGCGGCGGAAAACAATCAGTTTTCTTATGTCCTGTTTTATAAAGCGAATGATGCCGCTACCAAAGCGATGCACGGAACACTTACGGCTACGCTTTCCAAGCGAACAGATACAGCCATCATTCCAGTGAATGCGGCGGACTCTAACGAGCAAGTTTTGATCAAACGATTCGATGTGACTCGTCTCCCCTTGCCTGCCGTTGCGGTCCTGGCTCCTAACGGGGCTGTCTGCAGCGTGATGCCTCGACAAGTTTCTTCTCAGCAGCTTTTAGCTTGCATCGTTTCTCCCGTTCAGGCAACCTGCCTGAAGACTCTGCAGGATAACAAACTCGTTGCTCTGTGCGTTCTGCCTAATGCTCAAGCGTCTATCCCACAGGGTGTTGTCAATTTCAAACAAGACAAACACTTTCAGGATCGGACCCGGGTCATTCCTGTTCTAGCCACCGACGAGCAGGAAGCCAAATTCCTGAACCAACTCAAGGTTCCGACAAACCAGTCAACAGCTGTAGTCGCCTTCATTGCTCCTCCTGGTGTGATGGTGGGGATGTTCAACGAGAAAGTCACACAGAATGAGATGGCGGAGAAACTGGCCGCCGCGGGACAGTGTTGTGAAGACGAGAATTGTAAACACAATAAGTCAGCCAGCGGCTCGGCTCCTCAACGGCGCTAGACTTGTCACGGCGTCTTAACCGGTAACGAATCCTCCGCACATCGGGAATGAATTTACCACACCCTTATTTTCTCAAGATAATTTCTCAAGCGTCCCTAACAGTATCAGGAATGGATTCCATGAATTTACGAACGATGATCCTCAAGGAGATCTGGCAAAGACCAACTCCGATGTTGACCAGTTTGACGGCAGTCACCCTGGGAGTAATGGCCCTGGTCGCGATTCAGAACATCACCCTCTTCTCTGAAGATAAAATCAATAATGATATGGAGTCCCTGGGGGCAAACGTACTGGTGCTGCCGCCCGATGTCACCTTACAGGACTACTATGCAGCCGACCTGCATGGTCGCACCATGCCGGAAGAATTCGTGACTCGGTTGGCACTCGCACAGCTACCGGGAGTAGAAAACCTGGCTCCAAAATTGTGTGTGGATGCCGTCGTCGATTCTCAGACGGTGACTCTGACCGGTATTCTTCCCAAAAACGAGTTCCAGAAGAAAGCGTCCTGGCAAGGTCTCGGTATGCTGACGAACGCTGTGGGAACTGATCGTGGATGTTGCCCTACGGCGGCTAATGTCGACACCGATAATTCTCCGCAATCGCTCGCAAGTACGCGAACGATTCAGACACTGGATGAGAGCGATGTGATCTTAGGAAGTGATATCGCTTCTCAGCTGAAAGTGAAACCCGGTGAAAAACTGACTCTACTCGAAAACGAATTCAACGTCCTCGCCGTCTTACCCAGTACGGGAACTGTGGACGATAGTCGTTTATTCGCCCACTTGCACCGGGTTCAGGAACTTTCGGGAGCAGGCCCAGTGGTGAATGTCATTGAAATCATGGCCTGCTGTGAAGAAGCCGCCGGTGACTTGATCACCAACCTTTCCGCCGAACTTCCCGAGACACGCATTATCACGATTGCTCAAGTTGTGGAGACGCAAGTCGCGGTGAACGGGTTGATGTCGCGGCTTTCCTGGGTCTTCTTCTCGATCCTGCTGTTGGTCGGTGCCGCCAGCATCGCCAGCGTGATGTACGCGAATGTGACGGAACGTCGTAAAGAGATCGGAACGCTGATGGCTCTGGGCGCCAGTCGTGGCTTCGTAACCAATCTGTTCCTGGGAAAAGCCTTGCTACTGGGCATCGCCGGTGGGCTGGGTGGATATTTCGCCGGTACGATTCTCGCCATCATCCTTGGCCCAAACCTGCTTGGTATTCAAGTCTCTCCCGTTCCTCAACTATTCCTGATCGGAATTCTCTCTGCCACAACAGTCGCGTTGGGCGCCAGCTATTTCCCCGCAAGAAGAGCAGCAGGCGTAGATCCTTGTCTGGTCTTCAATGACGCCTGATAGGACGCTGACTGAAGTAGCGTACATGAGATAGCGAACGAATATTGACTGGGTTCATTAACGAGCCGTGAAGTAGAACGAAACAATTTGAATGGGGTTCAGGAAGAATCTCCTCTAATAAAAAAGGAAAAATGGAATGTACCATCTCGATTCGATCACTCAGTCTTATCACCGACGGGGAAATACGATTAAGGCTCTCGATGATTGCAGCCTGGAAATTGCCGACAACGATTTTCTCGCGATTGTCGGCCCGAGCGGCAGTGGCAAGACGACTTTACTTTCTGTACTGGGAGGGATGCTGGCTCCTACTTCGGGAAAAGTAGAACTCGAAGGCGTCTCTTTGTACGACCTCTCTCTGGAAGAACGAGCGGCGTTACGAAATCAGAAAATCGGTTTCGTATTCCAAACCTTCAATCTCGTCTCCTGGTTGACAGCATGTGAAAACGTGCAGATTCCGATGATGCTGAGTGGTGTGGCTGCTCCACAACAGAAAGAGCAGGCCATGGCATTGCTGGAACGAGTCGGACTGGCAGATCGGACCGACCATCGTCCCTCCGAGTTAAGCCAGGGGCAGCAGCAGCGAGTCGCGTTGGCACGTACCTTGGCGAACAACCCCCAAGTCATTCTGGCGGATGAACCTACAGGGAACCTCGATCCGGAAACGCGTAAACAGGTGATGTCGTTCCTGACAGAATTCCATGAAGATGGACGAACGATTGTGATGGTCACCCACGACGAAAAGACCGCCAGCTACGCCAATCGCTCTATCCAACTGGTTGAGGGTGTCCCACGCGAACTCGCCCGGACTCATGCTGCTTGAAAACGGAGCCGATGCATTTCAGACTGAGAGTGCGGAGTTGTTCACAGGGTCGATGAGCGGGCAATGCAGGGATCGTTACCGTTCGAGATAGTCTTTACTTCTCGCGATCCTTCTGCAGACGTTCACGAAGGACGAGAGCGTGGTTATGTTCTTCGTCCTTCGCCGCATAGATAAGCAGGATGGTTTTATTTCCTGCCGCTTTGAGCAACTCCTCCCGAGTCTCTTTCTTCTCTGAGAGTTCCTTCTTGTATCGCTTCTGGAACTCTTCCCACTTGTCCGCGTCATGATCGAACCATTTTCGAAGATCGGTGCTGGGAGCCAGCTCTTTGGCCCATTCGTCCAGATCCAGTCTCTCTTTCTTGACACCCCGAGGCCATAACCGGTCCACCAGAACGCGATACCCGTCGTCATCATCATCGATATCATAAGCCCGGATGATTTTGATTGTGCTCGACTTTTGATTCATTGAGTATCGCGCCGCCTTCCCAGATCGTTAGAGGTCCACGAGAAAGTTTCAACTCGGGAGTGTTGAATACCTCAGTCTTTAATCCGTGGGGGCCCAACAGGTTCTCCATCATTAAATCGAGTGTTCTTATCTTCTGCTGCGTGGTTACTAGAAGCCTCGAAAGTGGCTGTGTCTGCACCGTCGATGAGATGGGTTTCGTAGTAGACGTTGTTCTCATCTTTTCCATAAGTGGCGGTCAATGGCTTAAAGGTATTAACGTCTGCGCCCTTGACGATTCCGTAACCATGATAAATGTGCTGGTCATCTTTTGACCAAGTCGATTTGATAATTGCACGTCCGTTTTCATCTAAAGCAGGATGGTCTCCGTATACTTCCTTAAATACATGTTTTTGTGAATGTGTTCCAATATGTTTGTCATTGTGTAATATTTTAAAGTGATCAGGATCCGCGTCTACCAGAGACATAGTTCCGCAGTAGACTTTGTGTTTGTCTCGAGAAAATGGATATTCAAGCAGTTCGAAACTCGCCGGATCGGCTTCGTATAACTTCGCTCCTCGATAATAGACTTCATCTGCGGTCTTGGCATAGCGTGCATCTTCTAATTCCGTCAGTTCGCCCTCAGCGTCATCCAGGTAGAACATCGGGCGATCGCCTGAACCTTGATTCCAATCATCATACCAGACCCATTGGCCCCCACTCTTTTCGTAACCCTCTGAGCATCCCGCGAGTGCCATTAAAAACAGAGGACATACAAAGAGAATCTTGTATTTCATTTTAACCTCCACACATCGATTCTCTGCGGCTCTTTAATTGTGCCTGGTTTATGATCCATGAAAATCGCTTCTCCTTTGCCCCAGATAAATTAATCAAGGCCCAGTTTCAGTCGTCCCACATCGGTAAGACGATTGGAACTCCAGCCAGGTTCCCAGGTTTGTTCGACCACAACCTGACGCACTCCGGGGATTTGCTCAAGACGTTCTCGAATGGGGACTGACTTGGTGGAGTGAACCGAGACGGAACCATCAACGAAGTAGCCGAGTCGCGGACGTCCACGGTGAGGCATCGCCATGACAACCGTGACCACGTCTCCTCGAACTCGTACGTCATAAACCAGTCCGAGATCAACGATGTTCATATCCGCCGTATAAAGCTGTGCGTCTTTGCAGTCACGTAACCCCGCCCAGATCCGTTGCTTCAGCTGAGACTGTTCTCCTCCCTCACCCGATCTTGCGAGTTGAGATACCGAACTTGGTGATGACGATAATTCAGCGGAACCCGAGAATGATTGCATCCCATTAGCGGAGACTTCTAGCGGATTCATCATGCGGCGACGAACACCTTCGATGGTCTCTTTTCCCTTCTCTTTCGTGAAAGGAATCGAAAGGTAAGCGTTCTTCTGGTGAATTGCCGCTCCCGCTGGAATCTCTTTAACCGGTAATGGATATCGACTCCAGAGATTTCCATGCCAGCGATAGTACATCGTGGGAACGCCCGAGTGATTCAGCTCCGGTAATCCTTCTGCTTGATGTTCCAGGAACAGAGCCATGATGGAGTCCTGGCTCTGCGAGTTAAAGAAGCCTACGCCCCATAAGTCATTCAGCTTGTCGGAATCGACATCACCAAAATGTAACTGCCCATCACGATCCATCCACATCTTGTCTGTGAATGATTGACCAGAGAAGACCCATTCATCGTCACGGAGTGCAGCCGCTTCAAAATCCTGAACCGCCGTCATGGAACCCGTTTTGTGGAACCAGGGCAGGCCGGTATAAAAACGATATTCCACGTCGACATGCAGACGGGCGGGAGAATAGATGGGATGAACCGGAGAATAGGGGAATCCCCAGCGGCGGACGATCGTGCAGAGTGGGCCTCGGATCACTTCGTAATCGGGGCAGGTGTCCCACAGGGAAATACGAAACTTTTGAAAGCTATCCTCATCCACATAGTCATGAGCCCAGTCGATTCCGGGAGGCTCTCCATGCCCCTCTCCACCGGAGAATAGTTCCAGACCATGTTCTCGGCGTAAAGTCATTCGTTCGATTTGGCCCGTTTGTCTGGAAAGCGACACTTTGAAAAAGGCGTTCGAAATATCCAGACCAAAACCTTCCCCTTCAGTCTTCAGATCAGACGGATAGTGGGGTAATTCCGCATCCGGATTGCCGTAGAAAACAAGAACATCTTGTTCCTGGTTTGGAAGACTGTCGGCCATCCAGAGGATTTTGCAGAAGCGTTCTGCTTTGCGATGCTTTTCGCCAAATACCTGGCACGGAACCTCCACCAGTCGTCCATCTTCAATTCGAACAAGACGGACTTCCCGAGTCAGCGATGTCACCTGGTCACTCGGAAAACTTAACGACACTTCAACCGGTTCCGACGTTCTCTTCAATCCGGCTGTTTCTTTAATCGACAGCAATTTGAAGTATTTCCATCCCCGTGCCCATTGCTTCCCATTCTCCCCCAATACATCGACGTTTTGTAACTGCAGAGTCTCGATCAACGATGACTCCGGAATTTCCTCTTCGACTTGTGTCTGCAGTACGGTGTCCTTCAGTGAGTGTGTGAGCGACCTGGCGAGATCAAAATCTTTGTTGTTCCAAGCATCTTCCAGAAGCTTCATTTTAGTTTCGAAGGAATCTGTCCGAGAGAAGGAGTTCTCCAGATTCTGCGCAGACAAACCCTTCGGGGTGATTAACATCGTAATCGTGAGTGCAACCGTGCAAAGGAGGACGGGGATCCAGTCCACTCTATGTTGCCCACTTCTACTTTGAATCAGAGGCATCGATATTTCATTCGTTCTCAGGTTCAGCGATTGATTTCGTCATTCTAATGGTCTTCAGCAAGCGGCCATTAAATCCAAAGCGAAACTAATCTCGTTCTAATGGTACTCACTCTCGGAATGACGTCCTTTCAGAGCCTGGGTTCTCAGTCGAAAACCAAGACTCGGTAAATCCATTCTACTCAATCATGAACTGAAATAAACATTCGACTGTTTACGGCTCATTGAGCCGCATGCGGGTGTTCTCTTTTCTCTACTGAGGCTCCAGTCTCCGCGCGATCCGTTGTCGTTCACGTTGGTGTGATAGCTGCCAGAAACTGGACATCTGCTCTCAGGAGGAGTCTGTTTTCATTGCATTTAACCACTTTGGGCAATCGGCACAGCGTTTGCTTAATTGCAGGTCAGCTTTATGTTTACGTCAACTACTTCGGTATGAGGAGTCAGTCATGGCCTTATCAACTCACTGCATTTTTGAGCGGGGTTCCAGCCCCATCATTGCCGCCGCAGTACACAACGGACATGACACCCGCGTCGACGTCGATGAACATCTGGCGATGGATGAAAAAGAGCAACGCCGTGAAGAAGACCCGGTCACAGGCGAATGGACCCAGATCGCGAAGACGCAGATCGTCGGCTTACGTTCCCGGTTTGAAGTCGATTTGAATCGACCTCGCGATAAGGCTGTATATAAAAAACCGGAAGACGCATGGGGGATAGAAGTTTGGGATGAACCTCCTGACCAGGAGTTAATCGAGAAGTCGTTAAAAGAGTACGACGACTTTTATGCCAGCATCCGAGAATTACTCGATGAGATGTTGGAACAATACCCTCGGGTCGTCGTTCTTGATTTGCATACGTATAATCAGTTTCGTGAAGGGCCGGAAGGGCAAGCCGCCGATCCGACGTTAAACCCCGAAGTCAATATTGGGACCGGGACAATGGATCGTATTTACTGGGCTCCTGTTGTGGATCGATTTATCAGTGACCTGAAAACCTACGACTTTCATGGACGCCATCTCGACGTACGTGAGAATGTGAAGTTCCAGGGTGGTTACTTCGGTCAATGGATACACGAGCATTACCCTGAACGGGTTTGCTCAATTGCTATTGAATTCAAAAAGTTCTTCATGGATGAATGGGAGGGTGAACCCGATGCGTATGAAGTAGAATGTATCTATCGGGCTCTCCGATCAACACTTCCCGGAGTCCGAACCGCATTGGAGGACATGTGATCGATTCTGACCCAGAATCTACTATAGAAGACGAGGATCGCGAACTGCGTTATCAGGACATCAACGAACTGGTCCAAAGCAGGCTGTCGCAGAATCAAAGAATCCGTCGAAACCTCCCCGGTGACGGCCGCCTGCGTATCGATCGGCAATTACCCTTTTTGTGTGTCTATCGCACGCCTCCTGATCGCTCCGACCCAGGAACTGTTGAACTGGTGACTACGGAAGCGGCCTACCTTTTCGCTTCAGGGGACGAAGCGGATCTGGTTGGTGTGACCGATCTATGTCAGAAAATAAACTCCATCATTCAGGAACACTTCGGGACGTTTCTGCTGATCGAGATCTGGTCCGAGCCCCGAAACACGCGAGGGCTCACTTTCGAAATAGTTTCCCCTGATGTCGAGACGATTCCTTCCACGATTGATACGCTCCATACAGCTTTGTCGGAGATCAAAATCCGTCACGAAAGAGCGAACGTCGTCACCCGTACCACCGACGTCGTAACGCCACCGGGGCTGCCTCCTCTGAATGCAGTTGCCCCGGAATCTAACCGCTCTGGATTTTGTGTGCTGGGATTGTCCGTCAGTCCCATCTATCGCGATCCACAGAGCGGTGCCGTTTTCCCGATGATACTGCATTCAATTCGTCACCAACTGGCAGCCGCGATCAGAAAGACAGTGGCTCAGTTTACTGGAACTGAAAATGACCCCTCCACGGACTCAGATGAGGAGGCATTGGAAAACGGAGACTCTTATCATTCACTGGGCCCCTCTTCTTTGGTGAAGGCCGCTCGACTGGTTGATCAGCAGTTGGGAGAAGTCTCAGAATCGTTCGACTTCCTTTTGCAGGTCACCCCCACTAATACGGAAGAAGCCCGTCAGGAATTCTACGACAGTGGGTGCAAGAAGACTCCCCGCTTTATTTACCGGCCACTTCCTTACCGTCCCAGCATATTGAAACGGCGCCTGTTCGATATTGAAATCGAACGGATTGAAGATCCCACGCTCGCGCATATCCTCTGGGAGAAGCAGGAAGAGATCGACCGAAAGCTTTCGGCATTGCGAGATTTGGACACACCAGAGTTCCTCTACAACAGCCTGCAATTATATGGCAGCGTCCAACCAGATTTACTCCATCTGTCCCGCGAAATTCTGAACCGAGTTTCTGACAGCGAAACCCTATCGGAAGACGATGAGCCTCGGCGAGTGCTTTCAGGTGATTTCATCGAACGGGCACGTGATGAATTCGACTATTACCACTTAAAAATGAACGAATTCAATGCGACTGTGGAAGAGTGCGACGAAATAGCGGCCGGTATCATGGTTTCACATGGACGCTTACTCGTGTCCAAGAATTTGAACATCCCTGCCGAAAGAGTCGAACCCTTACTCCACCATGAAATTGGGACTCACCTGCTCACTTATTTTAATGGTCGTTGTCAGCCGTTCCGACAATTGTACGCGGGTCTCGCTGGATATGAAGAATTGCAGGAAGGCCTGGCGGTACTGTCTGAGTACCTGGTTGGCGGTTTGACGACGAATCGCGTCGGAACATTGGCAGGCCGGGTAGTGGCGGTCGATTCTCTGACGAAAGGGAATTCGTTCGCCCAGACGTTTGAAATGCTCCACCATGAATTTGGATTTTCTCAACAACGATCATTCACAATTACATTGAGAGTGTACCGAGGAGGAGGATTGACGAAGGACGTAATCTACCTTCGTGGTTTAGTAAGCCTTCTCAAATATCTCTCCGCTGGTCACGATATTGAACCTCTTTATGTGGGTAAGATTGGTTTGCATCATGTTCCGTATGTACAGGAACTGCGTCGCAGAAAAATCATTGTTGCTCCACGCATTCTACCCCGATTTTGGGACGATGACAAAATCCGAGAGCGTCTCGACGCTTGCCGAAATATGTCGGTCCTCACACTTCTGGAGACTAACTGATGAAAATTGCATTCGTAGTTAATGATGTGATGACTGAAAAAGCGGTCTATACCACAACCCGTCTGGCGTTAACCGCCGTAAGAATGGGGCATGAAAGTTATTACCTGGGCGTAGGAGACTTCATTTATGCCCCGAACGGTTCCATTCAAGCGCACGTTCGTTCGGCGAATGGGGGAAGCCACGAGTTGCTCAAAGAATACCTGGATGCTGTTCAAGACGAAGAAACCGAAAGTGAACGTATCAGTCTTGATGACTTAGATGTCGTTCTGCTCAGAAACGATCCCTCGGATGACACATCAGAACGTTCCTGGGCGCAAACGAGCGGCATACTTTTCGGACAGTTAGCCGCCGCCCGGGGAGTCATTGTACTGAATGATCCGTTCAGCCTCGCTAATGCCTTAAACAAAACATACTTTCAGCATTTCCCCGAGCAGGTACGCCCGAAAACGTGTATCAGTCGCGACATTAAAGACATTAAAACCTTCATAGAAGACCAGAAGGACAAAGTCGTGATCAAACCGCTGCAAGGATCTGGAGGGCAGAGTGTCTTTTTAATCGGTGAAGACGAAAAAGCCAACTTGAACCAGATGATTGAGGCGGTGGTTCGTGACGGTTTCTGCATCGCCCAGGAATATTTACCAGGTGCAGTCAACGGAGATGTTCGATTGTTCGTGATGAATGGTCGACCTCTGATGAAGGATGGTGAGTATGCTGCTTTCCGTCGACGAAATGATACGGGAGATGCGCGTAGTAATATGCACTCGGGAGGGAAGTGCGAAGCGGCAGAAGTGACTGATGCCATGCTGGAACTGGTAGAGATGGTTCGTCCAAAATTATTGCGAGATGGAATGTTTCTGGTCGGACTCGATATCGTTGACGATAAACTGATGGAGATCAACGTCTTCAGTCCCGGTGGTCTTGGCAGCAGCGAGCAAGTCACGGGCGTGGACTTCACCGAAGCCATCATTCGAGATCTGGAACGGAAAATCAAATACCGATCCTACTACGGTTCCCACATGAGCAACCAAGACATTGCCTCGATGTGATAATCGATCAGTAAACCTAGATTACAAACGAATTATATCAACGGATTCCTGATCAAGTGCGCTGCGTGCGATGTCGACGAGATGCTCGTGGTGAGTGAAGAAGATCACCTGAGTTTTCTTCGCAAGTTGTGAAAGGGCATCAAGGGCCATCTGAGAACGGTCATCGTCGAAGTTGATTAGAATGTCATCCACAATGAAGGGCAGGGGCTCTTGCCCTTCAAGAGACCTCTCAAATAGTGCCAATCGCAGTGATAGATAAAGCTGATCGCAGGTGCCGTCGCTCATCCCTTCGACATGAACAGCTTGATCGTCCGGACGTACTCCCACGACAAGGGCATTCCCGTTGCTGTCATAATCTACACGAAGGCCGGCGAATGATCCGCAAGACAAGGAGGCAAACAGTTTCGAGGCGTGCGTTAATATTGGCCCCTGACTCTCTTCCCGGAAACGTTCCATTGCCCGGGTCAGAATGACGGAAGCGAGTCGGACTCGAATATACTCTTCCGCATCGCTGCGAATAGAGGCCGTAAGAAGTTCCGCCTGTAACTGGGCCTCGGCTGCATCGGCGTTACCATTCATGCGAGTCAATTCGTTTCGATGCTCTCCAATTCCTTCGGAGTTTTCCTGTTTCTCTTGTTCAAATAACGTGATGGACTCATTCATCGCGATCAAATCGGCCTGCACCTGATCCGGATTGTATTCTTCCGCTTCTGTGATCCACTCTTCCAGCGAAGTGGGAGCCGCTAACCCAGTCAACTGCTGATCGAGTGTATTCAACTGGGATTCCGTCTCCCGCCGCAACCGCGATCGCTCTTCGGCTTGGGTCAACTCGTCCATAGCATGGCACCCGGCGAGTGCACACAGTTCTTCCAGTTTTGTAGACCAATGTGCAATCAGTCCTTTCGCTTCTTCCAACGCGGACTGCTGTTTCAAGAGTTGCTCATTCCAGCTCTGCACCCGAGTCTGGTTTGTTTCTGCGCGGGACAATTGATCCACCAGAGTATGGACGACTTGCTCGACGGAATTTTCGAGAGAGGGAAGCATCTCGGGGGCGATTTTCTGAATCAGTTCTCGTATTGATTGTTTAAAAACGTCTGCATCTTGATTGATATCTGAGATACGTTTTTCAAACTCGCGTGCCTTATCCAGACTGGAAATGACTTCGTCCATGGTTTCGATCACCATGATCGCTTCAGGTGGTTTAACATCCGATTTCAGCCCGATATTCGCAATAGCAGCAACCCAGTCAATACGCCATTGATCTAAACTTTCCTGAGCCTTTTCAACTGATTCCTGTGCTTCCTTCTGTCCTGTAATTAATTTTTTCTGATCTTCCAGCAATCCTTCCATTCTGCGATTGTTGTGTTGAATCATGTCGACGATCTGCTGACAGCGATCTACAGACAGCGATAGAGGCTCTCCTTTATCGAGCGTCGGTTTCTCAATTTCTTGCAGACACCGATTCAGTTCCTCTCGAAGCAGGTCGGACTGACGGCCAAGCGATTCAAGAGTCGTTTCATTCTTCCTTAGCTCGGCTACCCGGTTAATCAGTTTCTGCTGTTGCTCTCGCCATGCGCGCATTTCGCGAGGGGGTAATGGGGCAACTTCAATCGTCTGCCAGAGTGACCGCCACTCAACTTCGACTTTCGTCTGAGCTGATTGATGCCGCTCAAACGATTTTCGCGCATGCTCAAGTTCAACTTCATACTGATTTAAACGGGCAATGTTTCCCGCTTTCCGTGCGACCCGGTCCGCTTCTCGTCGGAGGCGATCAGCAAGCATATCGGCGTGGACGATGCTTCGTTCGAATGCATTCACAAGATCACCCTCCGGAGCGAATTCCTTGAAGAACTCTGCCAGCTGGGAATCAGTTTCGACTTGCTCCCCGCTTAACCTCTGCTGCGTCCATTTCCAACCCGCGTCTCGTTTATGTCGGGCTTCTTCGAGATCTGCTTCCGTAGGAACTTCTCCTTCCAGATGCAGTTCATCGAGTTCCTGTTTTAATTCTTTGATTTTTGAATGAAGTTCGTCGATACGATTTTCCCAGCGACGTACATCTTCGCTGGCACTGGTAAGTTCCCGCTCGAAACGCTCGATCGTTTCCGCAGGCGGAACGGGAAGTCTTTCTAACGCTTCTACATCTCCCGTGAAACCCGGCAGCTGCGACAATTCATTGGAGATCTGCAACTGCAGAATCTGTGCATCACTTTGAGCTGTTTCGATCTGGGTATCTATAGCACCATAACTTAGCACCCGTCGAATCACCCGCTCTAATTCCGAGGCGTCGGCTACAGGAGGAACTTGATCAATCTCTTCCTTAACTTGTCGCAGTTCCTGCTCTACCTTCTGAAGTGATATTTCATTTGCCTTCTGTTTTTCAAGAAAGACCTGGCAGTCGCTGGCGAGTTCCTGAATCTGTCGACGTTGTATTTTGGAAATCCGGAGAGAGGCAGCTTCCTCCATCTTCATCGGACGCCCCAAATCTTCGACGAGCTTCAGTGCCTGTTGCTGGATCGCACCATGATCGGCAACGATCCCCGGAAGGTCCTTCGCCGCCTTCTTATAGATTACCAGGTCCGATTGACCTTTAATGATCGCCGCCCGATGCTGGAGCAGGTCGTCCGGGACTTCGGTCTGAGAAAGCTGTTCCTGAAGCTGTTTGATTTCCAGACTGGCGCTGGCTTCTGCCCGTTTCGAATCCGCCAAACTGGCTTCCGCTTCCCGTCGATCACCCTGAAATGTATCGGGAAGCAACGCGGCGTCACCTATTTTTATCAGTTTCTCCTGGAGTGGCTTACGCTGTCCGATCAGGGGTAGCGAATCGTGAATGCGTTGTAGCCGACTTTTTTCTGCGCGAATCTGGGACAGTTTTATGTCGATCTCCGCTTGTCGACTTTCAGCTTTTCGCAGCAGTCGTTCCCGGTCGACCCACTGCGAAGTCGGTAACTGGGCCTCTCGAATCTCTTTCTGCTTCTGATTGAGTTCCGTAAGTGCAGCGGTAATTAGTTGAGCCGATCCACGTGGTTTAAACAGCGTCTCCGCTTCCGTATTCAGGTCTCCCTGAATCGCACGCATGTCGGCCAAACCACTTCCAGCGGCGAATAGGATATTCGCCAGTTCGCCCGCGCCACGAACAACGGCATCTCCACCACGGCGGAGCTCTTCGAAGTTGATTCCATACCGTAGCGAAAATGTGTCAGCATCAACTCCGCGTAGTAACATCTGCAGTTTCGATTCATCGAAGACGGCGACATCGTCCGGCCCACGTAATGTCTTGGTGCGTCCCTTACGGCGGATGAATTGCAGCTTAACGCCGTCTGCCGCTTCGAGCAGGCCACCAATACGGAGTTTCGTATAAGGGTGAATAAAGTCGTCCGGTGTCTGCTGGGGAATGCCGTACAGTAAATCCTTCAAGGCTCGCAGTGACGATGTTTTACCCGCTTCGTTGGGGCCGTAGACAATGTGCAGACCGGTCTGATCGCGGAATTCGAGCGACCGCTTGGTGAAGGGTCCATACGCAGTCAGGTCTAATTGCAGAATACGCATTACTTGCCACCCCGTCCCAGTTTCTTCATCAGCATCGGTTCAATTTCGTTAAGCCATTCGCGTATTTGTTCCGGGTCCTCAATGTGTAACCCCGTCTCTCCTTGTCTGATTTCGTCAGGCATCTTACGTTGAAACTCATCCAGCTGTCTTGCCAGTTCTGATAGTTGTGATTCATCTTGACGTAACTCAGCGAAATAGTCGTGTAACATCTCGATCGGGCCAGAATAGTGACTTTCATCTCGCTCTTGCAGAGGGCTGGTTGTTTTCCACTTCACTTTTTCCACCCAGATCCTGCTACTCGAAACGGAGATGCCGGTGGCTCTCAATTCGTTCGTCCACCGTCTGACTTCGGCTCGCAATGCATCATTGATTACCGTTGCTCCTGTCACTTCGACTCGCACAGCCAGAGCCAGTCCGTCATTCTGCTCGCCAAGTTTTTCGAGTTCTCCTCCGATATGTCTTATTAATTCGTGAGGATGTTGGAAATCGGTCGCATCGATTAACAGCATTTCCCAGCGAAAGACATCCAGAGACAGAAACTGCAGATCGCAGACTCCTTGATCGTCAGCAGTGACGAGGTAACACCCTTTCTCACCGGTTTCTCGGATATTTCGTCCCTGGATGTTACCGGGGAAAACGACGGGGGGATCTTCAATCACCACCCGACGAGTATGTACATGCCCGAGAGCCCAGTAATCGTACCCCTTCTGTTTGAGGTGATCGACAGAGCAGGGGGCATACGGTTCGTGTCCTTCGGCCCCTTCGAGCGACGTATGCAGGAGTCCGATGTTGAATAAGCCTGTCGACTTCTGCGGATAGTCGAGAACCAGGTTTTCCAGCTCTGCCTGTTTAGCAAATGAACGGCCATGAATCGCGACACCGAGTTCTGCCAGTCGTGCTGACTTTGCAGTTGCGGGACGAGTGTGGGAAAGAAGTTCGACATTGTCGGGCAATCGCAACGACCGGGTCATCTTGTTGGCAGCATCGTGGTTACCACTGATGATGACGACGGGAATATCGGCTTCACGTAGCCGATTCATTTGAGCGACGAAAAACAGTCCCGTGTTATGATCTTTCCAGTCGCCATCATAGACATCCCCTGCGATGATTAAAAAATCGACTTCCTCGTTAATCGCCAGTTCGGCCAAATTCTCAAGTGCGCGGCGTGTGGCGGTTCGAATTTCTTCAACGGGCGCGCCCTCATATTTTTCCAACCCTTTGAGCGGACTATCCAAATGGATGTCGGCCGCATGAATAAATCGCACTCCCAATGTCTCCTTCACCATTCACCTTAACAAGAACGATCGTCTGATTAGTCTTAACAAACTGAACCATCACGATTGTATGTTCACTATAATAGTGAATTGACTGCGGAAAGGAGAGGTTCTGGTTTCTGTTGTGCAAAAATTGGCCACAACATCCAATCCCGCCCGCCGAATGAGAACTGTTTTTGTCACGGTACACATTTTTTTCTTCGTTGTTCCAACTGGGGAGACTTGTGAAACTTTGCCGATTGTGCGTGAGTGCGCCCGGGGCGGTTAGAGTAATTTTAGGCAATTTAAGCTTTAAACTACCTACTCATCGATTATGCCATAAGTCCGGTCGATTACAGAGATAGCGCGTGCAGCCATCCTCCAAGCTCCTCAGAGAACGCACGTTTCTATGCATTCCTGTAAATATTCTGGAAACCAGAACTATGTTTTTCTTCCGTCATACCTGTTTGGCCTCAGCCGTTCTGCTAATTGTCGGTGCGGCTTCAATCCTTATCGCCGAAGAGCGAGTGGATAATGAAGGTTATCAGGAATCTCAAACACAGCCTTATGAGGAATTGAACAACGGAAACTCCGAGTTTCAACAAGTCAGTCTGGAATCTATTTTTGACGGCGACGTTTATGGTTCGTCCTATTACGGACCTGATTATGGCGGCTTTGCTGCATCTCCACAGGGATGCCGGGAGGGAGGGTGTCTCTCTTTTCTTGAGAGTGATGAGAAGCTTCTGGCCGACCTACGAAACGTTCCGCTGGCGGACCGTTGGAAAATGTCAGCAGGTGGGGCACTCCGTTATCGATATATTGATGAAGATAATCGCCTTCGTCCCAACGGGCCGAACCGCAGTACTTACGATCAATGGCGTTTTACACCCTTTGTCGATTTCCAATATAGCGACTGGTTAACAGCTCATGTGGAAGCGATTGACGCTTCTACTTTCGACAACGATATGCCCGCATTGGGAATCGACGTCAACCGGGCCGACTTACTGCAATTCTACGCCGACATCAAATTGCTGGACACCGGCGAAGGAACACTTACCGCTCGATATGGTCGTCAGTTCCTGAAATATGGTTCACAGCATCTCGTGTCGCCGCTGGGCTGGTCCAACACGTTCCGAACGTTTGAAGGTTTGAAACTCTTCTACCAAAGCGAATCCTGGGACATTGATGGCTTCGCAACACAGTCCGTTAACTTTCCTGCCGGTGGACAATGGCAGCCAACCAGTTTCGACAACCCGGATGAAAATCGCTGGTTCAATGGCGTCTATTCGACTTATAAAGGACTCCCCAACGGAACTGTCGACTTTTACTGGTTGTGGCTTCGCGATGACGAACCTTCTACCTCTGCTCTGGACGGAAATCGCCATACCATCGGTACTCGCTGGGCAGGTACCGCCCCCGTCAAGGATAGCTGCGGCAATGTCGAGCGGACTTACCTATGGGACTTCGAAGGAGGTTGGCAGTTCGGAACAGATGATTTCGGAACCGCTACCGACGCGACAGTGAACGCTGGATTCCTGTCCGCGATGGCGGGGCATACTTGGAACCAGGTAACTTGGACCCCAACTGTTAAGGGTGTCTTTTACTGGGCATCGGGCGACGACGACCCCAACGATAACGAGATCAACACGTTCACTCCGCTCTATCCACTTGGGCATGCCTACTGGGGGATCATCGACAACCTGAGCGGTTCCAACTTGCTTGACTACAGCATCCAGGGAACTGTTCAACCAACGAAAAAACTGACCTTAGGTTCCGACTTCCATTGGTTCCAGAAGGATCAATCAGCTGACTTCATTTATAACGTCGCCGGAGCACCACTCGGCCCGAATTATACGGACAACTCGATTGGTACAGAATGGGACCTGGTCGCGACATATCAGATGAACGCCAACGTAACGGTGCAGTTCGGGTATTCGACCTTCTGGTACGGTGACGCCGTTACCAAGACAGCCCTAGACCGACCAGACGCCGAGCAGCTTTACACTCTCGTCAACTGGGAGTTCTAAACTGGAAACGGTAAACCGAGCGATTTGAAAACCCGAAGTCGTTAAGGTTCCTCTGAGTCCCCTGATCACTCTGAGCAGCAATCAAGAAAATCGTAAACAGGTTTATCCTCGATAAAGAGAGGCTGATTATAAAGCCAATCGACCGACTCATATAGAATGACCTCACCGATTTCCTCTTCGCGAGCCAGTAGGCCGCAGAGGATCTCTTCCCTCCGTTTCTTCGCTTGAGGGTCTTTATTGCGTAACGTTTCCTGAGCTTCGTAGAAGAAACTTCTTGGTCCTCGAAAACTCGATCCCAGGTTGTTGTGAAATTCCGCCGTGCATTGGTCCACGAACAACGCTAACGGTTCTTCATCCGGCAGGTAGCGAATTCCCAAGAAGGTCGGTTCAACGGAAAGTCCCGACAGATCTACCATCGCCATTCCCTCACCAATCACCGGGATGTAGTTCAGCGAGCCCCACAAGTGACGTATATAGTCACTGCCGTAAACACCTCCCTCTGATTTGTTCATTGATTCCAATCCCTGCCTCACATTGGTGATAACCGACTCATTGTGGGGTATCACAGCTCGAATCCTCACGCCAGAGAATTCCTGTTCAAGATCTTGCAACAATGCTCTTATGCCACGAGCAACCGCCAAATTTCGTTGATATCGCCAGACGAACGGAGAGTCTTCGGTCTGGCAGGAATCAATCCATTCTCCCTTCTGCCAAGTAGTAATCTGCTCCGTCGGCAATGACTGTATTTCCATTTCCTTCGCGATCGAAATCGGTGCAAACGCGCGATCAATTCCATTATGAAAATAATTCGTGCCCTTCAACCGGTAATGAGCCATCGGCTGAATCCCATCCGGGCCATCAGCACTGGATGCCGCCAATTGGGTATGTGAACGAGTATTAATGAATATCTCGTCAAAAGCCTCCATCGCCAGAATCGGACGTAGTTGCCGGACCACCATATCTCGTGCGGCAGATCGTTCCAGATCGAGCATTTCTACGGACCACGCGGCCCCGACATCAATAACTAAATCACCTTCGGACAGGTTCCAACGACTCTTCTCCGATTTACGAAAGAGATCGATCCCGTTTTCGATCGCCTGAAAACCGGTGCGATAGGAACCATCCTCCGGGATTCCCGCGACACGCGTGGAACGTGACTCCGCGTCCTTCCCGCGTAGCGAGACATAACTGTTCACTCGCCCCAGGCGATTTCCCGCTTTAGCAGTTAACACCACTTGCAATACAGCCGGAAGGTCCATCGATACTTCACTCTGATCAGGAGCGCGAACGATCAGATACCGCGCCGACTCTGGTAACTGAATTCCGTCAATCGTCAGTCGACCATCGATCACATTAAGTTTCGCGTCTCCCAATCTGGGGATCTGCGATTCGGCTCGTTCCTGAATTTGGGCGTAGCGGTGAAGTTCATAATTTCCTTCGCCGTCGCGCACCAGTACGAAAGAGGTTTCATCGAGCGGAGGATAAGGTGATGCCAGTAGCTCGATACCCTTTAATTCTTCCAAACGTTGTTGATCAATCAAACCGGGGGCGAGTACTCCTTCGACTTCAATCGAGTCGAGTTCTGCCTGATTCTTCTGTCCCATCTGACGAAGTACTTCCCGGTAATGGGCGAATCCAACTTCCTGATGATGAAAATTCACTGTCGGTGAAGCGGTCGGCAGATATTCCCCAAGGTAAGTCCCGTCCGTCTCGAACACCGGAACTTCGTAATATTTCGTCAAAGCGGGTTCAAATGGGCGGAAGCTGGCGCTCAACGAGATGCCATGCGCCGCTGCACTTTCTGAGTAGAGCTGACCAAATTCAGGTGTTAACCGGGCCGCCATCAGCATTCGCAACCATTGATAACTCTTCAATGATGGCGATGCCTGAATCCCTTCGGTCAGCTCCTCACAATCAATAATCGCCTGCGCCTGCCTCGAATATCTTTCCCAGTCGCCCTTGGGAAAGCTCTCCGGATCGACGATCAGCGGGCAAGGGCTCTGCCAGACAATCAGGCGAGAGACGCCCTGTGCCTGTAGCCGTCGGAAATATTGATCGAAAGCTTCTCTCGTAATCGGCTTGAATTGACGTGTTGGCTGATCCCAGTAAATGCGAATCAAATCGTCGACCAGGTCCGAGACATAGGAGAGCGGACGAGCCGGGGGCGCAGGCCGAATGGTGATGGCTTGAGTCTCGTGAAGCTGATCATCCTGCTTCACAGTCATTTCGAGTTGGAATGAGGCTGACGCGTCCTCCACTGCCCGAATCTGGAGTAAGCCCTGTTTAGAAACGTCCACATGCAGGCCATCGAACTCCAATACTGCACCCTCAGACAGAACGTCTCCATTCCGGCGGGCGACGAGGTGAAGTTCCTGCTGTTCTCCTAGATTGGCATAAAAAACAGGCCATGCCCGTAAATCACCTGCCAAGTAGCAGAAGGGGGCCTCTTCGTTCCGTGGACTGAAAAGGCTATTTTCCGCGAAAAGAGGAGTTTCTGTATTTAGACAGCCTCCCACGATGACGATCATCGCGAACACGAAATGCTTCGGTTCACTACTGCCAACCATTCGAGAAATAAACCGCCATATCTTATCGCTAACCACCACAGACCTACTTTCAATACAAGCCTCAAACAAAATTCCAAACCTCAGCATACTCTAAATTCTTTCACCGTCCAGAGTTCCCCCCTCATCAATGAGTGGCCCAAATGAGAGGTTTCCAATCTGAAAACCTCTCACCGGGTAGGGGCTCTCTTCAGCATCGAGTCTTCTATTGTTACGATAGCCCTTCTCCTGACAGAGGACCGAATCCTGTTGGACTCCAAGGGAGGGCAGGGGATCACGCCGCTGCCGCATCCGTACGAATTGGCTCGTCTTACCGCGATCGTCACACTGTGAAGGTTACCGAATGTCTAGAAAAGTGCTTATTACCCCGGAATGCCTGTATAAACAACCGGGCCGCCATGTTGAACTGTTTGAATCCTGCGGATTCGAAGTCTGCTATCCGGAAGACATTACCTTCACTCGCGGGCTGTTCAGTTTCGACGATTGCGTCAAGGTTCTGGCTCCGTACGACGCCGTCCTCGCCGGTTCGGAAGGCTACCCCGCCGAGATGCTCGACGCGCTTCCCAATCTGAAAGTGATTGCTCGATTTGGAGTCGGATACGATCCCGTAAACGTGCCCCACTGCACGAAGCTCGAAAAGGCGGTCACCATCACCCCCGCCTCGACTCATGATGCGGTCGCCGAGATGACAATGGGGCTGATCTTTGCCATCGCTAAATCCATTATTCCCAACGACATCAGTACCCGCGAGGGGGCCTGGAGCCGGGTGGTGCTGTACCCAGTGCGAGAACGGCTTATAGGGCTGGTCGGGTTAGGGCGTATCGGTCGCAGTACTGCTATCCGGGCAAAATTGCTGGGAATGCAGGTCATCGCTCACGATCAGTTTGCCGATCCGAAGTTCGTGAAAGAACAGGGAATCGAGCTCGTTTCTCTTGAAGAACTCCTGCAAAAATCTGATTATGTCTCCCTCCACGCACCCATGCTGCCCGAGACGAAATACCTGATTAACAAAGAGACGCTCAAGCTGATGAAACCAGACAGCGTTTTGATCAACACCGCTCGGGGCGGGCTGGTCAACGAGGCCGATCTTCTGGTGGCGTTGACCTCCGGTCAGATTCGGGCTGCGGCGCTCGATGTGTTTGAGCAGGAACCCCCTTCACCGGATAATCCCCTGTTCCAGCTGAAAAACGTGATCGCTTCGCCACATATGGCGGGGCTCGACCAAGTTTCCGTCGCCAATATGGCTCACGAAGCGGCAGAGTGCATCACTCAGCTGAGCAAGAATCAGTGGCCAGAAGGAAAAGTGGTGAACAGCGAATTGAAAACCAGTTGGAGCTGGTGATAATGGGTATAGAAACCCATTTAGTGAACAACCGGAACGCATAGCAGGTTCGAGCGGCGATAATCACGTTTTTCAGGACGTTACCTGCCCACAGATCGCCACAGAGGAAAGCTTCCCGTTCGATCTATTCTAAATACGAAATCAACTCACAGTTTAAGTAACGACTCAGGTAAGAAATCATGACTGACGCAAAAGAGAACGAGAACTTCAGCTTTCAGGCTGAAATCAAACAACTGCTGCACTTGTTATCACACTCGCTTTATCAAAACAAAGAAATCGCGATTCGAGAGCTGGTTTCCAACGCATCGGATGCCTTGGATAAATTCCGGCATGTCTCGCTGACAGACGGTAAGTTCGCCGATGACAAACCGCTTGAGATTCAAATCATTCCGGATAATGATAAACATATCCTCACGATCCGTGACAATGGGATCGGAATGACCAAAGAAGATTTGATCAGCAACTTGGGAACCATCGCCCACAGCGGTTCGCTCGACTACCTGAAAAATCTGACGGGCGACTCAAAGAAAGATGTCTCGCTGATTGGTCAATTCGGCGTTGGATTTTATTCCGCCTTCATGCTGGCAGACCGCGTCGAAGTCGTCACCCGCAGCTATCAGGAAGATAACGGTTGGCAATGGGAATCATTCGGTACCGGCGAATTCACCATCGCCGAAACCGAAGTGGAAGAGCGAGGAACCTCCATCCGTCTGCACTTAAAAGAAGATCTGGAAGAGTTCACCAATCCGGAACGACTCAAGTTCATTCTCACTCGGTACAGTACGTTCGTGCCCCATGCGATCATTATGGATGGCGAGCATGTCAACAACCAACAGCCGATCTGGGTGGAACCGAAAAGTCAACTGACCGAAGAACAGTACGACAGCTTCTATCAGTACCTCACTCATCGCAGCGAAGAAAAACCGCTCTGGCATTTGCATCTGTCGGCCGACTCTCCAATCCAATTCCATTCCATTTTGTATTGTGCCCCGCACAACATGGAAAAAATGGGATTCGGTGTAATGGAACATGGCCTGCACCTGTGTGCAAAACGAATCCTGGTTGAAAGTCAGTGCCGCGAGTTATTGCCGGAATACCTGCGATTCGTACAGGGAATAGTCGATTCCGCCGACCTACCACTCAACGTCTCTCGTGAGAGCCTGCAGGACAACACAATCTTCCGCAAGATCGCCAAAGTTCTCACCAAGAAGGTCCTCGATCATCTGCAGAAGATGTCTGAAAGCTCGACGGAAGAATACCTCAAGTTCTACGACGAATTCGGCATGACACTCCGCGAAGGAGTGAATCAGGACTTCGAAAACCGTATGAAGATTGCCAAACTTCTCCGGTTCCGTTCCTCCGATGCTGACGGCGAAGGCCTGACGTCGCTGGATGAATACCTCGGTCGAGCCAAAGAAGATCAAACACAGATTTACTACATCGGCGGCCCATCACTACCGCAGGTTAAAAACAATCCGAACCTGGAAGTCTTCAAACGAAAAGGGTTGGAAGTTCTGTATCTGGTTGATCCCGTTGATGAATTCATGCTGGCCCAATTGAATACGTTCGAAGAGAAACAAATCGTCTCCGTCGACAGTGCCGACATCGAATTTCCGGAAAGCACCAAATCAGCCGACGACGAACAAACGGCCGAAGCCGAAGAAGCCGCCAGCACACCTGGCTTTGAAAAGGTGGTCGAACTGTTCAAAGAAGCGATCGGCGAGCAGGTTCAGGACGTGCGTGCTTCCAAACGGCTGTCGGAAGGAATAGCGACTCTCGTCAGCACGGGAGGAATCAGTACACAGTTGGAGCAGGCACTGAACATGTCGGCCCAACAGCAATCACCGATGTCCAAACGAATTCTCGAAGTGAATGCTTCCGCCGCCCTGGTAAAACGGTTAGCCGACATTTCCGGCAACGCCGAGCACTACGACTTCATCAAAGAATGTGGACTTCAGATTTACTCGAACGCCATGCTCTCCGCCGGCCTGCTTCCTAACGTCGACGAGATGGTCCACCGCGTAGACGACCTGCTCCTCAACGCCGCCCAGAGCCGATCCTCAATCGTGACTTAAATCGTCAGATGCCATTCAAAAAAAGCCCGATCAGAACGTTCTGACCGGGCCTTTTTTTATTATGATTTGAGGCTTGCACAGAATCTGTGCCGAACCGATCACATCAAGTGACGGGGCGAATGGGTTCCTCTTCGTCCAGGGCTTTCAACTTGTCTTCGTGTTCCTGCAGGAAGTCCGCAACGCGGTCGACATCTTTACCCGCCATTCGCAGGCCCAACTTCACGAAGTCAAAGTAGATCATATTGATTGCCGGGACGATGATTAACGTCAGGATCGTCGCGAAGACCAGACCGAAGGTGAGGGTCACCGCCATCGGAATCAGAAAGGCAGCCTGAAAGCTCGTTTCGAACATTAGCGGTGTCAAACCGGCAACCGTGGTGAGGGTCGTCAATAGAATCGCTCTCAGGCGTAATCGGGCGCCGCTGATGGTCGCCTCCATTTCACTCAGTCCGGCACGAATTCGGGCGTTAATGAAGTCGACCAGGACCAGAGAGTCATTCACAATAATCCCCGTGAGGGCCACGCAGCCAATCCGGCTGAGCATGGTGAAGGGATTATCGGTCAACCAGTGCCCGAAGATGGCTCCTTGAATTCCGAAGGGAATCGCCATCATGACCACCAGGGGTTGGAAATAAGAGCGGAACAGGGCGGCCAGACAGAGATAGATCAACAATAGAGCCACTGGAAAGGCGATCCGCAAACTGGCGAACGACTTGGTACGTTCTTCGAAGTTCCCCAGGAATTGTAGTTCGGTACCGGGATATTCAGGAGCGACTTCTGCGCTGAATGTTTTTTTGATCTCGCCAATAATGTCCGCGATGTTGGCCGTTCCATCCTGCTCTTTGACATCGGCAAAGACGGAAATGGAAGGTTTCATGTCGGTTCTGTTCAAAGTGGTGAAACTTTCGGATTCCTCCAATTGAGCCACTTCGGAAAACGGGATCCAGCCTCGATCCTGATAGTTGGTCCCTGTGGGCAAATACATTGCTTCCAGGTTGTAGATGTTGTTTCGGAACTCTTCCGGATAACGAACCATGATTTTGATGTCTTCCCGATTACGGGAGAACCGTTTCGCCTCTTTACCATAGATGGCAGATCGCACATGGTTGCCCAAGTCCGTTACGGTAATACCTGTGGGCCTTGCCGCTTCCAGCAGCCGGATTTGCGCTTCCCGTTTTCCCCGGTCGAAGTCATCGTCGATGTCGAAGACACCCGCATAACCAGCCAGCTCTTTCTTCAACCGTATCGCCACGGGTTCCAGGTAATCCCGATTCTCTGAGGCAATTTTAATCTCAATCGCTTTTCCGCCCGGACCGCCGCTGATCGCCTGCCAGACGATGGAGTTCACTCCCGGCAAATTGCTCGACATCTTGCGGAACTCGTTGAGCAGCTCTTCACTCGACCGTCCGTCCTTGGCTTCGCGCGCATCTGCCGCCAGCAGTTCAATTACCAACTGCCCCACATGGGACTGGTCATCACTTCCCACGGCTCCTGCACCAGCGATGTCATACGCACGACCGATATTCATGCGGACGTTGACGACTTCTGGAGCCTGTTTGACAAACTCACTGATTTTACTGATTTGCTCTTTAACCACTTCTGTACGAACACCAATCGGCATTTCCAGGTTGCAGATAATCGTCTCCGAGTCCATCTTCTGAATCAACACGTCTTGCACGATGCCTCCTGCCAGAAGTCCATAGGCGAGGACGGAAGTACAAACGCCAAGCGTGACTGTCAGGTATCGCCATCGTAATGTTAAGCGGAGAAACCGTTCATACAGACCGGCTAACACGCCATGAACGAAGCGATCTCGGCCCGAAACAAACTTACTGTAAGACCGGCGGACAATCCCCATATTCTTGGGCGTTCGATCGATGGGATTACCATCTTTATCCTTCAAGCGGGGCAAGTGAGCCAAGTGAGCAGGAAGAATGAGCAGGGCTTCCACAAGCGAGACGGAAAGTGCCGCCAATACGACCAAGGGAAGCTGTCCCATAAAGTCTCCGATTTGCCCCTGAATGAAAAACAGGGGGGAAAATGCGGCAATGGTCGTAATCACCGCTACAGTAACCGGCCACATGACTTCCTCCGCACCGACAACCGCGGCGCGAATGGGGGCCATCCCTTCTTCGACGTGCCGGTAGATGTTCTCCCCGATCACAATCGCATCATCGACAATAATCCCCAAGACGATGATCAAGCCAAACAGCGATAGCAGGTTGATCGTTACTCCAAACGCCCACATGACAATAAAGGTTCCCAGGAACGAAACGGGGAGACCAATCGAAGCCCAGAAAGCGACGCGCCAGTTCAGAAACAGGTTGAGCGAGATCAGCACCAGAATCAAACCGTTCAATCCGTTGCGTGTCATCAGGTCAAGACGCCCCTCGACGAATCGGGAAAGGTCGGTGTGCAGAGCGATTTCAAAATGGTGATTAAAGGGTTGCTGACGCATTTCCCGATACGTCGCCATCGGGTCGGGACGCCCTCCCAGCACATTGGCAACGTAGCTGGTGCCTGCCCCGATAATGCCAAACGGCTTGCTGTACCAAGGTCGGTCCAGACTTTCCTCGTATCCGTAATAATCGAATTCCTGGCCCGTCTTTCCGGCGACATACGCTTTCACCAGACTGGCAATCTGAATGGCATCCTGGGAAGGGGTTTTGTAGATCGTGCAGTAGGCGGCAGGTTTGTTGTTAAAATAGTTTTCCAGTTCGACATCCACGAAATGGTCGTGAATGATCGCCACATCCGAGAGCAGAATACCTGTTCCATCCGGTTCCGTCCGGACGATAAGATCCTCGATATCCCGGCCACGTGTTTCTTCGCCAATCGTCCGCACGGCGACTGAAGCCCGATCCCCTTTAAGCTGGCCACCGGAGACGTCCAGATTACTGCGACCGATCGCGGTGGCGATTTCTTCAAAGGTTATATTGTATTCCAGCAGTCGCTCGGGACGGATTTCGACACTGATCTCGTCGTCTCGAATCCCTTCGAGCTCAATTTCGCTGACGCCGGGAAGCTGCCGGAGCTCGTCTTTGATATCCCGGACCGCCTGCTTCCGGTCCGACTCGGTCCCATCTCCATAAACGGCGATACTGATGACCGGCAGCTTAGGTTCAAATTTCCGAACTGTCTTTTCGACGTCCTGCGGAATATCGGGGATGGAATCGAGTTCGTTCTTCACCTCGTCCAATACAGCGTTGATATCATCGACTTCGTTGAAGAGCGTCAGGACAGTCAGGGAAAAACCTTCACTGACGGTCGATTCGATCTTCTCGATCCCCTCGATGTCTTTGACCTTCTCCTCAAACTTGATGGTCACCGTCTTCTGGATCTCTTCCGGCTGAACACCGGGATAGACCGCCTGGATCATCAATTTACTGGCTCGGACTTCCGGAAACATTTCCCGGACCAGCGACAGAGAGAAGAACGCCCCCGCCACCAGAACAACAATCATCAGCATGTTGACCAGGACGGAATTTCGGACGCTGAAACTCGGAAGTGACATGAACAGCCTTTGGACACATTAAAGCGGGAAGCGAGACGAGGGGTCATTTTTCAGACACGATGACTTGGAACCCTATTTTTAGAGGAAGTCCGGGAAAAAGCGAATCGGGATTTCAAATCTATCTCGGAATTTTCACTAACGGGAATTCGATCTACGATCTCCATTCTACACAGAGTTCCCCCCGACGGGGCTTCTCCATCCAGTGCAGTGGCCACTCGGAAGCAATTGGTTACAAATACTTCGAATAGAGGGCCGATTAAATCAGTGGACAAGAACATGCGATGGCTCTCTTCCCTGTAACCCTGACGGTCAAACCACCATACGTGTCGAAGTCATCGCCGCCTGAGAATCAATTAACACGCACCAGAATCCGTAATTCCACTGCAATATAAATACATCGAGAAACGGAATACGAATTGCATACTCTGTCCTGGACGAACTGGAGACGAATAGGTTCGTCCCCGTTTTCGTACATATCGGTTCGAATGTCTGGCCTTTCAGGTTGGCTGTTTGATCCGCTTCCTTACTCCCCTCCCTGATTGATATTCGCGAGTTGATTCTGACCTCAAACTCAGTACCCGGAACAAACAGCGAATTCGAATATCGATCCCCTAAAAACAGGTTCCAAGGAATGCTTTTGCGTCACCGTTCCGGTTTCACTCTGATTGAACTACTTGTCGTTATTGCCATTATTTCATTATTGCTGGCGTTGCTGCTGCCCGCCGTTCAGCAGGTCCGAGGATCTGCCCGCAGAACGCAGTGTACCAACAACCTGCGTCAGATCGGCATCGCACTCCATAATTACGCCGACGTGCATCGAGGATTACCTCCGGGAAGGATTACCACTTTCTACGGTGGGCCGGCGGTTTTTTCTGGTTGGTCCATCTATCTGCTTCCTTATCTGGAGGGTCAGAACGTCGTGGATAAATACGACTTCGATTACCCTCACTTCGAGATTCAGAATCAGGAAGCGGTCCAGCAGCAAATCAGCACCTACATTTGCCCCTCATCCTACGACCCTGATCGGACCGTCCAGCTTTCCACCGGCCCCCTCGAAAGCCAGTTGCTTCCTGATCGTTTCGGTGCCCCCGGTGATTACTACGTCCGCTTTGGTGGCATTACTAATTCCGAAGGAGTCACGGCCACAGCCGCATTCGATTCCAACGACTACACACCGCTTAAGAAAATCTCCGATGGTTTAACTCATACCGTGCTCGTGGGCGAGATTTCAGATCGACCACAGTTGTTTCTCCGTCATGAGCTTCAAAGCGGAGTCCAAACCAGACAACCTGGTTGGGCTGCCTGGTCAGGTCCACAAGCCCTCCGATTACTCGGATACAGTGAGGACGGAACCGTCGAAGGGGAGTTCGATTGCATCATCAATTGCACGAACGAGCAAGGACTCTTCAGTTTCCACAACGGGGGAGCCAACGTGCTGTACGCTGATGGAAGTGTTCATTTTCTCGGATCAGGAATGCCGGTCGATATCGTCATGGCGTTGCATACGCGCGACGGCCGTGAGCTGACCGACTTTGAGCAATAGATAGTGATTGTTCCCCACTGACCTCACCACCCCTCGCCATGAGATGTTTTAAGCCACTATTTGAGGAAATTTCTGCTACGATGAGAACCTGCGAAATACGAATGACACGCCGTACTGCCGGGATCATATCTGTCCTGTTTTTGAATTGCCTGATGGCTGGTCCGAGCACCGCAGCAGAATCGGTCACCGAGAACAATCCGTCCTCCGTCAATGTTCAACTCAACCTGCCTGACGAACCGTTTGTGTATTCCGAAGATGCCTTTCCGGATCACTTCGCAGCCAGCGGTATCATGTCCTTTGATACATCCCCGGAGGACAATCTCATTACCAATGCGGGAGCGACGTTGGGAAGGGTGCTGTTCTACGATAAGTCGATGTCGGCGAACCGAACAGTTTCTTGCAGTTCCTGTCATGTTCAACAGAATGCCTTCTCTGACCCCCGAAAGTTCAGCGTCGGTTTCGACGGACAACAGACCGATCGAAATTCAATGGCGTTGAACGATCTCCGATTCGTGAGAGCCGGTTTTTTCTGGGACGAACGAGCCGAATCATTGGAAGAAGCAGTCTTAATTCCCCTCTACAGTCATGTTGAAATGGGTATGAGCCCGGAATTGATGCTGGAACGAATTTCAAAATCGGATGTCTATCCCTCTCTGTTCCAGGTCGCATTTGGTGCACAATCTATCACCGAAGAAAACGTCGGGCGGGCACTCGCACAGTTTATTCGAGCCATGACGACCAGTCAGTCCCGCTATGACGAAGGAGCCACACAGGTAGCATCCAGCAAAGACTTGTTTCCGAATTTCAGCAACAGCGAAAACCTCGGCAAAGAATTGTTTCATGAGAAATGCGCGGCCTGTCATACACTCGGAGTGAAAGATCAGATCGCGATCTTTTCAATGTTTCGTTCGCTCAATAATGGAATCGATGCCGACGCTTCTGCTCGCGATGGAGGTCGAGGGGACATCAGCTATAACCCCACCGAGATCGGCTTGTTTAAAGCTTCCTCGTTACGCAACATCGAATTCACAGCTCCCTACATGCATGATGGCAGGCACAAGACTCTCGAAGAAGTGATCGCTCATTACAGTGACCATGTTTCGAGACACCCCAACATCAGCGCCGTCCGTCGGTTCCTCTTAACTAAAGAAGAACAAACAGCCCTGGTCGATTTTCTCAAAACGTTGAGCGACCGGAAACTCCTTGAGGATCCTCGATTCTCCAATCCTTGGCAAACTTCAGACTTATCCGCAGTCGCATCCATACCGGTTGCGAACCCCGTTCCAGGCCATGTTGCACAACAGGGGAATTCTAATTCGGAGATTCTGGACGAGATCGGTATCCGAAAACGACTCAAAAACGGTCAGAGCGTCCCCGCCGGTTCGACTCTTATTTGGCTTCATACTCTCGATAAAGATCAAGACGGCTCATTTAACAAAGAGGAAACGAAAGCGGTTGCTCAACTGCTGCTGGAGACCGAATCGTTATTCCTGAGACTGGAACGCCGCCGTCGCCGTGGGCCTGCTGGAAGAGAACGACCACAGAACGAAGAAGAGAAGGCGACTGACGCTGGATCTCAAACCGGAGACTTTAACGGCGATGGTGAAACGACCACCAGAGAGGCAGAACAATATCAGTCTCTCAAACGGCTTCTGGAGATGGGCGACGGTGGACGTTTGCAAGTTCTCCTGGACCGGGTCATGAATCGACTCGATCTCGACCCTCTAATTTATTCGACTGTTCGCCAGAAGGTGTTCTCCGCCAAACAGAAACTGAATCAAGATGTACTGAGGCAAGATCAGAAGATGATCGAACAGATGCAGGAATTGCTCGGTAAAGAGAACTACGAAAAATATCAGCAACTGGTGATTTCATCTCAATCGAACACACGAGGACGTAACCTGAATCGATCTTTACTCAGTCTGGAAGAAGTTCAGGAGCAGATATGGAAATATGATGAGAACGTAAATGGAGTATTGGAAGTATCAGAACTCCACGAACTCACCCGCGCGATGAATACGCCTCCGGGAGGTTTTGGTCAGAAGCCGACGGCACCTGCCGATATTATTGAGTTTTGCAATCGTATGCTGAAATTCGATCAGAATGATGACCAGAAAGTCAGCCAGCAAGAACTCCCCGAACGGATGAGTGACTTCGCGCTGCGGGCCGATGCAAACCAGGATGGCGGTATGTCGCTGGAAGAAGCGAAAGCTCACTTCCGCACGGCAGCCTTTGAGCGATTAGTCTTTGATGGAATTTATGTTGGAGGAGCGTTTGCCAACACTTTGCTATTCACTCAGTCCTCCATTGAGGATCTCGATCTTCCTTCTCAGACTTTGAATGAATTTCATGAACTGATGGCATCTCATGAAGAGAAAATTTCTGAGATGGCTCAGGCCTCTCTGACTCAGTTATTCGCAGAGATTCAGAAAATGATCCCACCGGCAGGCAACAAACAGGCCTCTCGCGAATAGTCCAGGAGCTTGTTACGGAACAAGTTGATTAAAGCTCTCTTCAAGATCATTCATTAAACGTATGAGGACCTCGCGAGTGAATACGAGATCCACAGGCTGCCGATTCGCCTGCGTCCCTGAAATCTGGTATCGCCCCAGTGAGAGACAGCCCTGCGGATCAACAGAGAGAAGCATCTCGTAATATTCCTTCGTCTTTCCCTGTTGGGAGGGCTGACTGGAACGGACGAGTATTTTCTGGCTGGCCGGATCTATTTCGATGGGGGAGACATTCTCCAGGAGATAAGTCAATCGCTGACTTAAGTCCTTCGCCCAGTCTTCCAATGTGGCAAGACTAAGGTTCGCGGTTGACGGAGGAGTCAGACGCAATGCAGATAGACTGCTACTGAGCTGTTCCACCGCGGTGAGATCAAGATCAATAGCTAATTGCTTGTCCCCCATGAATCGCGCCGTCTGGGGAAAACTCTGATTGCGTCGTTGGTCAAGTTCTGTATGGATGTCAGGGGTAAGCGTCATATTGACCTCAATGAGAATCCAGTGAGCTTCAGGGCGTTCATTTTTCAGGACAACAACGAACCTATTGAATCATGCTCGAAACTGTCCATTTGATGCTCGTGACCATCAAAGGAAAGGATCGCTCGCTTGTCGTCCATAATCGATTCAATGTGTACGGGCCGGCCCCACAGTTTTTGAAGATTTTCCAGAGTCGCCTCGGCGTCATCCGGCTTCAGTTCGACTCCATGATATTCATGTTTCAAATATAGCTCGCCCCGGTTGCGATAATTCCCTTCCTCGACTCGAATGATCGGTCGGGAATGATTAGTGAGAGATGTCAATAATTGCTGTTTGATTTTCGGAAACTCTCGGGAAACGATTTCATAATAATTGTTCGAGTCGTTGTATCCGAATGCAAACATATTGTGTTCAATGCAGAACTCGGGGGTC